>DASPMP010000137.1:0-5735 GCA_035626995.1 Gemmatimonadaceae bacterium | reverse complement strand
CCGCCGCCTCCCCCACGCGCTGGAAGCGTCGCTCCGCGCCGACCACGTTGCCGAGCCCGTACGCAAGTCCGGCGAAAGGCGCCCCCAGCGCGAGTCCGGCGCCGATTGCGGCGAGTGCGTTCTGCACGTTGTGCGTTCCCGCCACACGCAGCGTCACGGCACCAAGCAGCTCTCCATCGTACTCCACGGAAAACACAGCGCCGAGCGTTTCTGTGCGCACGTTGATCGCGCGCAGACGTGCGTCGGGCGACGTCACCCCATATCGGATGACCTCCGCGCTGCTCGGCGTCGGCAATGACGTCGCGCCCGGGTCGTCGGCACAGAGCACGATCGTCCGCGCGCCAGAAATGAACTGCGAGAACGCACCGCGAATGTCCGCGAGGTCGGTGTAGATGTCGAGATGGTCCGCTTCGACGTTCGTCACCGTCGCCACAGTTGGCGACATCGCAAGAAACGACCGGTCGTATTCGTCGGCTTCCACGACGTACAGGCGATCGCTCCCGGGGCGCAGGTTTCCGTCCCATCGCGATACGCGCGCACCGACCAGCGCCGTCGGGTCCTTCCCCGCCGCGGCCAGGCCCTCGGCGGTCATCACGGTCGTGGTGGACTTGCCATGCGTTCCGGCGATGCCGACGAGGTCGCGTCCTTCGCCGGAGGTGGCTTCGCCAAGCGCCTCGGCCCGACGAATCACGGGGATGCCAGCGTCCCGTGCACGCTGGAGCTCGGGGTGGTTTTTCGGCATTGCGGAGGTGACGACGAGCGCTCGCGCCCCATCAACATGGCCGGGATCGTGTCCTTCAACGATCCGGATGCCGATGCGTCGCAGATCCTCAACGCCGACCGCATGCGCGTCGCATCCGGTGACCGTCACGCCGCGGCGCGCAAAGAGCTCCGCGAGGGCGCTCATTCCGGCGCCGGCAACTCCGACGAAGTGGACCGGCCGCGGATCTGATGAATCGAGAAGCACGCGCGGAATATACGCGGCTACGCGGTACCGGTTGCGATGGTGATGATCCGACGCGCGATTTCCTCCGCGGCGTTGGGACGCGCGCGTCGCGCGGCGGCGGTGGCCAATGCATCGAGACGCGCGGGATCGCCAAGCAGGTCGGCGATGCGGGTTCCGAGGCTCGCGCCGGACAGTTGCGACTGCGGCAGATGGATCGCGGCGCCCGCTTCCTCGAGCGTGCGCGCGTTGAGCGTCTGGTGGTCTGCCGCGGCCGTCGGCAATGGAATCAGGATGGCAGGAATCTGCCAGGCAAACAGCTCGGCCAGAGTCATGGTTCCAGCGCGAGCAACGGCGAGATCGGCCGCCGCATAGGCTTCCGCAATCGGCGCGAGATATGGCTGGACCTTCACGCGATCGCTCTGCATCGCGGCGAACTGTTCGTACGTCTTCTTCCCTGTTCCCCAGATGACATGGACATCCGGCGGCAGCCCGCCACGGATCCAGTCACGTACTGCTTCGTTGATCGCGAGGGAACCCTGGCTGCCGCCGTAGACGAGGACGACACGCGCGTCCGGACTGGAAGGAAAACCCCACGCATGGCGCGCGATGGCCCGCGCCGGCCGGTCCGCGGGTGGAGGTTCGATTGGCGCACCGGTGTCCACCAGCACGTCAGGCGTTTTCACCTTGAGATGCTGCGCAGATTCGGGAAATGAGAGGTACACCTCGCGCGCCCAGCGGCTGAACAAGCGCGCCGTGAGGCTCGGCATGCTGTCACCCGTTTGCTCCACGACCGGGATCCCGTGCGCGACCGCATAGAAGAGCGCCGCGACGGCAGCATAGCCGCCGGTGCCAACGACGACCGCTGGTCGCTCTTCGCGAAAGACACGGCCGATGGCCCGCCAAGCCGTTGCCATCCCCACGACCGTGCGCCAGTTGTTCCACACCTGGCTGCGATACAGCGGATGCAGGTCGAGGAGGATGTGCGGGTAGCCTGTGCCGGGAAGGACGTCGCGCTCAACGCCGCGTCGCGCGCCGATGAAAAACGGACGCGCTACCGGGTGGAGACGCTGGACAGCGCGCGCGATGGCAAGGCCGGGATACAGGTGCCCTCCCGTGCCACCACCGGCGAACACGATGCGCATTACGTGGGCGTGAACGGATCCGTCGCCGTGCTTCCGAGAACGCGCTCGCGCGTGCTGCCGATGTTCACGAGTACTCCAGTGAGCATCATGGTCAGCACGAGGTTGGAGCGGCCATATGACACGAACGGCAATGTGAGTCCCGTCGTCGGAAGCAGTCCGACGACGACGCCGATATGGACATAGGCCGTCAGCACCGTGGTGAAGGTGAGCCCGACGGCGACCAGTCTCAGGAACGGCGTGCGTGCCTGTCGTGCAATTCTGAAGCCGAAGAGCGCGTACGCCCCGAAGGCGAGTGTGAGCATGACGAGGCCAAGGAAGCCCCACTCCTCACCCACGTTGCTGGCGATGAAATCGCTGTACGGATACGGCAGGAAGCCGTACTGCTGACGTCCTTCGCCGTAGCCCACGCCAAAGAACCCGCCCGAGCCGACCGCGACCAGCGACTGCTTCAACTGGTATCCGACGTTGGGTGAGCTTCCCGGATCCAGGAACGACACAAGCCGCAGTACCGCGTACTGGACGCGCTCGATCTCCACCCATAGCCATGGCAGGGCCAGGGCACCGATGAGGACGAAGTGCGCGATCCGCACGCCGCCAGCAAAGAGCACGATGGCCATGAGGAGCGTGTAGAGCATCGCGACGGAAAGGTCCGGCTCCGCCGCAACGAGCACGCACAGCGCTCCGAGAATGATCAGGAAGGGCAAGAGCCCTTTCGAGAACCGACGCAGCTGATCCCCCTTCTTCACCACGAGCATCGCGGTCCACACGACGACCGCGAACTTTCCCAGCTCCGATGGCTGGAATGAGGTGCTGTAGAGAAAGCGTTTCGATCCGTTGATTCGTGGAGCGATGCTCCCCGGCAACACCAGCACCAGCACCAGCGCGAACAGGGTCAGCCACATCAGCGGCCATGCCCACTCGCGCCACCGGTCCGCATCGATCTTCGCAGCAACGGCAAAAGCGACGACGCCGACCGCGACGCCAGTCATCTGCTTGAGCAGGTAGTACGCGCCGCCACGGCCTTCATTGAGTGCGAGGATCGCGCTGGCGCTGTAAAGGACCGCGAGGCCGAAGACGAGGATGCAACCGGCCACGAAGATGAGCGCGCGTGCTTCCGGCCCCATGCGCCAGCGATAGCGGGCGTCTGCCCTGGCTTCCGACCGCGCGGCATCGCGCGCCGGCATCGCCATCGCCGTCACTGGCGCGTCACCAGGCGCTTGAACTCCGCGCCGCGTTTTTCGTAGTTCTCGAACATGTCGAAGCTGGAACAGGCCGGGGACAGCAGGACGGCGTCACCGGACGTCGCCGCGCGACGGGCCCGCTCGATGACAGTGCCGAAGTCGCTTCCGCCCTGCTCGACGGCTACGCTCCCTGCAAGGTCACGGGTGATCTGCGGCGCGGCCTGGCCGTAGGCGATGACCGCCTTCACGGTGCGGGCGAGTTCAGACTTCAGCGCCGTGTACGGCTCCCCTTTGTGCTTGCCGCCCAGCAGCAGCACCGTTGGCCGCGACATCCCCCGTAACGCCATGAGTGTGGACCCAACGTTCGTAGACTTGGAATCGTTGATCCACAGAACGCCACCAAGCTCCGCCACGACTTCGATGCGGTGCTCAAGTGCCCGGAATGACCGGAGGCCGTCGGCAATCTGTCCGAACGCATCGGTGGTGCGATGGTCGGGGTGCGCGAGCGCGACCGCGAGGGCCGCCGCCAGCGCATTGGCGACGTTGTGATCCCCGAGCAGCTTCAGCTCGCGCCGCTGCATCAGGGGATATCCGAGGACCACCAGCTGGTCCGCCGATCGCTCGTAGTACGCGTCGGCTCGACCCTGCGTCGAGAAGCGCGCGGTGAGCCCCGCCGAGTGCGACGCAAGGCGAAGGACATCGGGGTCATCCGCGTTCAGCACCCAGTGCGAAGCCGGCGTCGCATTGCGGAAGAGCTGCTGCTTGTCGGCGTAGTACTCATCGACCGATGCGTACCGGTCCAGGTGGTTCGGTGAGACGTTCGTGAACACGCCCACCTTCGGCTGGATGATCGGTGTCGAATGGAGCTGATAGGACGAGACCTCGAGGGCAATCCACGCGGGCGGCACCTGCTCGAGCGCGACTTCGGACAGCGGTGTGCCGATGTTTCCAGCCGCGATGCAGCGATGCCCGAGCGACCGGAGCAGATGGTCGGCAAGCGCAGTCGTCGTGGTCTTGCCGTTGGTGCCGGTGATCGCGATGTAGTCGACATTGGGCAGGAAGCGCAGCGCGATCTCGACCTCGCTCACGACCTCGATCCCTTTGGCTTCAGCCGCACGGATCGCAGGCACGTCGGGAGGGACGCCAGGACTGACCACGACCAGCGAGGCGCGCTCGATGCGCGGTATGTCGTGCGCGCCGAGTTGTACCTGCACTCCCTCCTGGCGCAGTGCTTCCGCGGCTGCGTCGAGATCGGCAGACTGGCCGGCGTCCGATGCATACACCGAATTCCCACTCCGGGCGAGCAGCATCGCGACGGCGGTGCCACTGCGTGCCAGGCCAATGACCGCGATCTCACGCAGCAGCCAGTCCGCACGCAGCGCGGGCGCTGATACGCGGGCGGCCATGGCTATCGCAACTTCAGCGTGCTCACCGCGAGAATGGCGGCGAGAATGCCGATGATCCAGAAGCGCACGACCACCTGGGACTCATGCCAGCCCTTCACCTCCAGATGGTGATGCAGCGGCGCGCGCAGGAACAGCCGGTTCTTCTGCGCGTACTCGAGGCCATAGCGTCGTCGTCGATACTTGAACACCACGCGCTGCCCGATGACCGAAAACGTCTCGGCCATGAAAACGAATCCAACAAAGAGCAACAGGAATTCCGACTTCAGCAGGATGGCCACGACACCCAACCCGCCGCCGAGCGCGAGGGATCCCGTATCGCCCATGAACACCTGCGCGGGGTACGCGTTGTACCACAGGAATCCGATGAGCGCACCAACGATCGCCGCGCAGAATACTGTGAGCTCGCCGGCATTCACGAGATAGAACACACCCAGGTAGCGGCTGGTATCCGTGCGACCGATGACATAGGCGAACAGGGCGAATGTCGCGAAGGCGATCGCGCTGAGCCCGGCCGCCAGGCCGTCGATGCCGTCCGTGAGGTTCACCGCATTGCTCACGGCGACGAGAATGAAGGTGGTGAAGAGCACGTACAGCCATTCGAACGAAGCGCTGAGCGGAACCACCAGCACATACTTGTAGAACGGCAGCGTCGTGGACGCCCCGGGCAGGTTCGGAGACAACGGAAACTGCCACAGGTATACGCCCAGACCGATACCCGCGATGACCTGGCCGGCGAGCTTGTACCGCTCGACCAGCCCCTGATTCTTCTGGCCCGCGCGCTTCTGGCGCAGCTTCAGGATGTCGTCCCAGAATCCGATGGCTGCCATCCAGCTCGTGATGAGCAGCGCCAGTACGGTGTACCGGCTGTTGAGCCGCGCCCAGATCAGCATCGACGAAAGCGCGCACGCCAGGATGATCAGCCCACCCATGGTGGGAGTCGTGCCTTTGTGCTTGTGCGTATCGGGCGTCCCCTCGCGCACCACCTGGTGCATCGCGGCGCGACGCAGCGCCCGGAGGACAATGGGCCCGAAGATGAAGGTCAGGATGAGCGACGTGACCG
>DASPMP010000136.1:0-18202 GCA_035626995.1 Gemmatimonadaceae bacterium | reverse complement strand
GATTCCCCGACAGCACGGAGGCGACGATCAGTTTGTTCTCCTCGATGACCTTCGCGATGGGATCAGGGAGGGGCCCGGAATTTCCGATGCAGGTGGTGCAGCCATATCCGACGGTATTGAACCCCAGCGCGTCGAGGTCGGCCTGCACGCCGGCCGCATTCAGGTATTCGGTGACGACCTTCGATCCTGGCGCGAGCGAGGTCTTCACCCACGGCTTGGTTTTCAGTCCCTTCGCGCGCGCCTTGCGCGCCAGCAGGCCCGCGCCAAGCATGACGCTCGGGTTGGATGTGTTGGTGCAGCTGGTGATGGCCGCGATGACGACCGCGCCGTGGCGCAGCTTGAAGCTCTGGCCATTGTACTCGCAGTGCACGCCGTCGTCGGGGTGCACGGGATTCGATTCCGTTTCCAGCACCATGACGGCCGCTGTCTTTTCCGGCTCCTTCGAGGCGGCGGTCGCTTTCCGCACTTCAGCCACGCCGCTCAGCGTTCCCATCTTCTCGAGGTCCGCCGTGAGGGCCTCGAGATACATCTTCCTGGCGTCCTTCAGCGGGACGCGGTCCTGCGGACGCTTTGGTCCCGCGAGCGAAGGCTCGACGGTTCCGAGATCGAGCTCCAGCGTGTCGGTAAACACCGGGTCCGCGGTCGCGTCGGTGCGGAAAAGGCCCTGCGCCTTGCAGTATTCCTCGACGAGCGTGACCTGGTGCTCCGACCGCCCACTGAGCCTGAGATACTTCAAGGTCTCGGCGTCCACGGGGAAGAATCCCATCGTCGCGCCGTACTCCGGCGCCATGTTGGCGATCGTCGCGCGATCCGCGAGCGGGAGTGCCGATAGGCCCGTGCCGTAGAACTCGACGAATTTTCCGACGACCTTCTTCTGCCGCAGCATCTGCGTCACCGTGAGCACCAGGTCCGTCGCGGTTGAACCTGGCGGAAGCTTGCCGGACAGCTTGAACCCGACGACTTCGGGGATGAGCATGGACACCGGTTGTCCGAGCATCGCAGCCTCTGCCTCGATGCCTCCAACGCCCCACCCGAGCACGCCGAGACCATTGATCATCGTCGTGTGCGAATCGGTGCCGACGAGTGAATCAGGATAGGCGATGGCTTCGCCATTCTCCTCCGACGTGAACACCGTCTTCCCCAGGTACTCGAGATTGACCTGGTGACAGATGCCCGTCCCCGGCGGGACGGCGCGGAAGTTCTTCAGCGCGCTCTGTCCCCAGCGGAGGAAGACATACCGCTCCTTGTTCCGCTCGAATTCCAGCTGCGTGTTGAGGAGGAACGCCGCTTCGGTGCCGTACTCGTCCACCTGAACCGAGTGGTCGATCACCAGATCCACAGGCTGCAGCGGATTGATCTTCTCCGGATTGCCGCCGAGGCGGACAATCGCATCACGCATGGCGGCGAGATCGACCACCGCTGGCACACCCGTAAAGTCCTGCAGCAGCACGCGCGCCGTACGGAAGGCAATCTCACGCTCGACCCTGCCGCGAACATCCCACCGTGCCATCGCCTCCACGTCATCGCGTTTGACGAACGCGCCGTCCTCATTCCGCAGGAGATTCTCCAGCAGGATCTTCAGGCTGAAGGGAAGGCGATCGCTGTTACCGTTCGACGCGGTGCGCAGCGCGTCCAGGCGATAAATCGTGTAGGCCCGGTTGTCCACGGTCAGCGTGGCGCGGGCGCCAAATGAGTTCAGGCTCGGCATCGCAGTGGTTCGAGTATCCTTCGAATCTAGTCAGCGCCGCCCTCTCATAAGAACACACGACCGCCTGCATGCCCGCATACGATGTCGTCGAACTCGCTGCCCGGCTGATGGAGATCGATTCCACGAGCGGTCGCGAGGGTCCGGTG
Source organism: Gemmatimonadaceae bacterium (assembly GCA_035626995.1). Lineage (GTDB taxonomy): Bacteria > Gemmatimonadota > Gemmatimonadetes > Gemmatimonadales > Gemmatimonadaceae > DASPMP01. Next base: position 16,348 of record DASPMP010000136.1, on the reverse strand, counting down.
GTGGATTGGCTGGAGAATTTTCTCTCGGGTGACCAGTGGCGTCTGCGACGTATTCCGGTGACACCGGGACGCGATGCGCTGCTTGCAGTGGCGGGTGACGGCATCACGGTCACCTTCTCCACACACCTGGACACCGTTCCGCCATTCATCCCGCCGCGGATCCAGCACGACCGCCTGCGGGGTCGTGGCGCGTGTGACGCCAAGGGGATCGCGGCGGCAATGATCGTGGCGGCAACGCAACTGCGTGCGGCGGGAGAATCTGTTGCGCTCCTCTTCGTGATCGGGGAGGAGACCACGCACGACGGTGCTCAGGCGGCCAATCGGATTGCCAATACCAGTCGCGTGCTCATCAACGGCGAGCCGACTGAAAGCACGCTTGCGGTCGGGACCAAGGGGGCCATGCGTTTCACGCTGACCACACATGGCCAGGCTGCGCACTCCGCGTACCCACAGCTGGGTCGTTCGGCGCTCGCCGATCTCGTTCGTTTGCTTGCGGACATGGAGACACTCGCGCTGCCGCATGACGCGCTCCTCGGCGCGACGACGATCAACATCGGATTCATCGAAGGCGGCGTCGCTGACAACGTCATGGCGCCGATGGGTCTTGCGCGACTGATGGCCAGGCTCGTCACCGAACCCGAGGTGCTCGAGCAGCAGCTGCTCGAGTGGATTGGCGACCGCGCAACATACGAGCGCGGCATCACGGTCCTGCCGGTCCGTCTTGGTGTGCTGCCGGGATTTCCGACATCGGTGGCAGCATATGCGACTGACATTCCGAAGCTTACGGCGTGGGGGACGCCGTACCTGTTCGGGCCGGGATCGATTCACGTGGCGCATCGGGACGACGAGTTCGTGTCGATTCCCGAATTGCGTGCCGCCGTGGACACGTATGTCGCGATCGCCCTTCAGGCGCTCGCCGCGAGATAGCCCTTACGCGACTTCGGCTGGCGGAGCTTTCTCCGGCGAGAGCGGCGGTGTCTGCGTCGGCACTGGCAACTCGCCGCTGTGCGTCGGCGTGACGAGGTCGATCTTGTTCGCGTCGATCGCGGCCGTCGGACAATGATGGACGAAATCGCCATCGGCCGATGACCACTCGACGATCTTCGTTCGGGCGAAGGCTTTCCCGTTCGCCTGCATGCCGAAGTACGCGGGGGCGATCGCCGCGCACAGACCGCAGCCGACGCATTTCTCCTCGATCACACGCAGCTCGACGCGTTTCCGCGGGAAGATCCCTCCGGGCTGCTCCATGTAGGCATCGAAATGCTCGAGCGCGCGCATCGCAGCCCGGTACCCCTCGCGGATGTGCGTGACGCTGTTGGCAAAGCTCAGCCAGTCGCGTCCAACCTTCGGCCGGATGAGCAGCATCGGCGGGCCGCTCCACTGTTCGAGGGGCGATTGCTGCAGTGCGTGCATCATCGTGGTGGCCGCGCGCATGTAGATGCTGGCGAAGCCATGGTCGGCGATATCCGGAATGCGCGCCAGGTCGGCGCTGCCGACATCGACGGCAATCACCATGTCCATGCCAAGCCCCGCGATGTGCGCAGGCAGGTTGTCGATGACGCCGCCATCCACGCAGATGCGACCGTCCACTCGGCCTGGGGGAAAGAACCCCGGCAACGCGCAGGACGCGTATACGGCGTCGCGAACACTCACGTCGCGCAACCCGGGCAGGCCCCAGACGATCTGTGTGCCTCGCTCGAGATCCACGGTGTTGACCAGCAGGCGCTGGCTCAGGCTGTCGAAATCACCTTCGGGAACGACCGAGGCGGTCAGCGTCCGAAGCGGTTCCTCCAGATAGATGGACCGCGACTTCATGCGGTCCATGAGCATCCCGAAGTGATTGATGCGGAACAGGTCGCGGCGGCGCAGGGCTTCAGCGCGGCGCGCCAGCTCGTCGGCCGACAGCCCCGCCACAGTCGCCGCCGCCATCATGGCCCCGATGCTCGTCCCTGCGTACACCGCGGGCTTGATGCCGTGCTCCTCGAGGGCACGCAGGACACCGATGTGCGCAAACCCCTTGATGCCGCCGCCACCCAACACGAGCGCAATCCTGCGCCCGGCGCCATTGCTCCCGTGTTGGGTTTGCATCATGAATCCTTCCGCAGTCAAGGGCCGTGCCGATACGTAATTCTACTTGTCAGCGACGCGGAAAGGTCCTATGCCGTAACAGCTTACGCTGTTTGCACTACTGCAGATACTGGTACAAACCGTACAAAAGCGCGATCGCTCCGCCGATCATGAACAACGTTCCTGGCGCGTCCCCGATAACCGCGCCCACCAGGATCGCGGCGCCCCCAACGACCATCAGGGCCACCGGCCTGCCCATGCTCTGCCGCTGCTGCAACAAGGACGTCGCAGAATCGGTTGCGGCGCTCGGAACACGGAACGCGGCTACCGCAGCATCGAGAGTGGGGCCAGCCGCGGGCGCCGCCTGTGCAGGCGCCGGCGCATTACCCGCTGCGGCGGACGCCTGCGCGTCCGCGAGGGTCGGCAACAGGAATGAGACAGCGAGAACGAGAAGTCGTGCGCGTACGTGCATGTGATCTCCTGAGTGGGTCGGTCGCCGCACTGCTCGGATGAATGGGTAATGACTCCCTAGTCACGAGTCATCTGCGGGCCTAGAGTTGTGTCATGCGCCTGCTGCTCGTCGCACTTCTCGTTCCCTCGGTGCTCGCCGCGCAAAGTGCGCGTGTGCCCGGAATCACAGCCGCTGAAATCGACGGCTACCTGCGCTTCCTGAGCTCCGACCTGCTCGAAGGACGTGCCCCGGCAACGCGCGGAGGTCGCCTCACCGCCGAGTACATCGCCAGTCAGTTGCGGGCGTTTGGGCTGCGGCCGGGGCTCGACACCTCGTACTTCCAGACAGTACCAATCGATGTGGTGACGGCCGATCGTGCGTCGCTCAAGGTGACCGCGAGCGAAAAGGCGGCGGCGACATTGCGCTACCCCGAGGACGTCGTGGTCTGGGCCGGAAGCGCGACGCCGACCAGCGCCGCGAAGGCGGAGCTCGTGTTCGTCGGGTACGGCGCGATCGCGCCGGAGTATCGCTGGGATGACTTCAAAGATGTGGACGTCAAGGGAAAAATCCTCCTCATCCTTGTGAATGATCCACCAGCGCCAAGCGCCGACCCCAACCTGTTTGGCGGCCGCGCGATGACCTATTACGGCAGGTGGACGTACAAGTTCGAGGAGGCTGAACGACGGGGCGCGGCGGGCGCGCTCATCGTGCATACCACGGCGGACGCCGGCTATCCGTGGCAGACGGTCGTCGGTTCATGGGCGACGGGACAGCGCATGCTGCCACGTCCCGCGGACCAGCCCCCGCCCCTTGGCGCACGCGGATGGATTACCGACAGCGCCGCGATCACGCTCCTCCAGGAAGCCGGCCTCGATTTCGCGCAGATGAAGCTGGCAGCCGCCGACCGCGATTTCCGCCCCGTCCCCACAGGCATCACGATCGACATCGGCTTCTCGAACAGCGTCAGCAACCTGCGGAGCGAGAACGTAATCGGCGTCGTGCGGGGGAGCGATCCCGCCCGGCGCGATGAATACGTCGCGTTCAGCGCGCACTGGGACCATTTCGGGATCGGTCCCGCCGTCAACGGCGATTCGATCTACAACGGCGCGATGGACAACGCATCGGGAACCGCGGATCTCCTTTCAATCGCGCGCGCAGCTGCCGAAATGCCTGCGCCGCGCCGCTCGCTGATCTTTGTGTTCGTGACGGCAGAGGAATCCGGGTTGCTCGGCTCGAAGTTCTTTGCCGAAAACCCAACCGTGCCGACGGACCACATCATTGCGAACCTGAACGTTGATGGCGGCAACATCCTCGGGCGCAGTCGCGATCTGCGCGTGCTTGGGGATACGAAGAGTTCGCTCGGTCCATCGTTACGGCAATTCATTCGTCCGCGCGGCATGCGGATCACGCCGGACGAACACCCGGAGCGAGGCTACTTCTATCGCTCGGATCATTTCTCATTCGCGAAGGCCGGCATCCCGTCTGTCTCGATCGCGGCGGGCAACGACTACATCGGCCGGACGCCCGAGTGGGGCTCGCAGCAGCTGGAGGATTACACGGCCAAGCGGTATCACCAGCCGTCGGATGAGTATCGTCCGGACTTCGACCTCACGGGCGCTGCGCAGCTGTCGGAAATCGTGCTGGGTTTTGGGCGCCTCCTGGCCAACGTGCAGCGGGTGCCTGCATGGAACGCCGACGCGGAATTCCGCGCGGCCCGCAAGCCAATCCGCTGAGCGCGCGCGGGGTGGGAGAAGCTGCCGGGAGTCCGACAGGTCGTCCGCCGACAGAAGCAGGACTGCTCCGTGCGCTCGGCGTGTGGGGGCTCGCGGCAAGCATCGTGAACATCACGATCGGGGGCGGGATCTTTCGGGCGCCAGGCACGGAGGAAGTCACGGGCCGGCTCGGCGCTGCGGCGCCAATCGCCTACCTCGTCTGCGCGATCGCCATGGGATTCGTGGTGATGTGTTTCGCGGAGGCCGGAAGTCGCGTCGCGCTGACCGGCGGACCATACGCCTACGTCGAGCGCGCCTTCGGTGGATTCGCGGGGTTCGCCGTAGGCTGGCTCGTGTGGGTGACCGGGACGATCGCGACGGCCGCCGTCGCGACCATTTTCACGGACGGCCTGCAGGCCATGGTGCCGGCGATGCAAGGATTTCCCGGACGGGGAGCCATCCTGGTCGCGATTTTCGCGATCGTCACGACGATCAATGTGCTCGGCGTAAAATTCGGCGCGCGGCTGAACATGGCGTCGACGGTGATCAAGCTCGTCCCGCTGGGGCTGCTGATCATTTTCGGGCTGCTGAAGCTCAACCCCGACAATCTGTCGTGGGGCGCGACACCAACGGTGAGCGAAATCTCGCGGGCGTCCGTCTTCCTGATCTTCGTCTACGCGGGCATCGAAAGCGCACTGGTGCCGAGCGGAGAGGTGAAGGATCCGGGACGCACTGTGCCGCGCGCGGTATTCCTCGCGCTGGGGTTGGTCGCGGTGTTTTACATGCTGGTGCAGATCGTGGCGCAGAGCGCACTCGGACCGTCCCTGTCACCTCGCGGCGCACCCCTCGCTGATGCGGCGAACGTGGTAATCGGACCGTGGGGCGCCACGATGCTTGGGCTCACGGTGGTGTTGTCGACATTCGGATATCTCTGCGGGATGATCCTCGCAATTCCCCGCGCGTTGTTCGCATTCGCGCGCGACGGCGTCCTTCCCGCCACACTCGCCGCGGTCCACCCGAAATACCACACGCCCTGGCTGGCGATCATCGTGCAGTCCGGCATCGCGCTGCTGTTGGCATTGAGCAGCGGCTTCGAACCGTTGGTCATTCTGGCGAATGTTGCGGTTCTCTTTGCTTATCTGGGTTGTGCGGCTGCCGCGTGGCAGTTGCGTCGCAAGGGGATTCGTGACGCGGAGTCCGCGACGGTCAAGGCACTCCCGGGAAGCGCGCTCGCTGCGCCGCTCGCGGCGATCGTCATCGTCGCCCTGCTCGCATCAGTGACTCCGCGGGAGTGGCTGGTCAGCGCCGCGGTCCTGGCCGTCGGGCTACTCCTCTATTGGTTTTCCACGCTGCGACGGAAGTGAACGATCCGCTGCTGGCGTTCCGCCCCGAATTTCCGATTCTCGAGCGAAGCACCTATCTGGTGTCGAACTCGCTGGGCGCGATGCCCGGATCGGTCGCTGAGCGGCTGGCACAGTACGTCGATGACTGGGCAGGACTGGGCGTTCGTGCATGGGCGAAGGGCTGGTGGGAAATGCCCGTCAAGGTCGGCGACGAGATCGCACCGCTCATCGGTGCCGGCTCCGGTGAAGTGGTGATGATGCCGAATGTCACCCAGGCGCAGGCGTCTGTGTTGTCATCGCTGGATTTCTCCGGCGCGCGCAACCGGATCGTGATGACCGCGCTCGATTTCCCGTCCGTGCGGTACATGTACGACGCGATGGCCTCACGCGTCGGAGCCACGATCGTCGAGGTACCCGCGAGCGCCGACGACCTCGGAGTCGATACCGATCGGCTCATCGAAGCCATCGACGAACGTACCCGCCTCGTGGCGATCTCCCACGTCCTGTTCCGGTCCGCGTACATCGTGGATGTCGCAGCGGTCTGCCGCCGGGCGCATGACGTCGGTGCGCTCGTCGCGCTCGATTCGTTTCACGCTGTCGGAGTGATTCCGGTGGATGTGCGCTCGATCGGGTGCGACTTCCTGACGGGTGGAGTGCTGAAGTGGCTCTGCGGTGGCCCAGGGGGATGCTTTCTCTACGTCTCGGCCGACGTCCGCACGCGCCTGGCGCCGGCGCTCACGGGATGGCAGGCGCACGCACGGCCCTTTGCCTTCGAGACCGAGATGGAGTATTCGACCGACGCGTTCCGATGGCTGGGAGGGACGCCTGTGATCCCGGCGCTGTACGCCGCGGCGGAAGGGCCGCGCATCGTGCGGCGCGCTGGCATCGACGCGATTCGCGCGAAGAGTATCCGGCAAACCTCGCGGCTGATCGAGCTTGCGGACGCCCGCGGATACACGGTCAAGGCGCCGCGCGACCCGGCGGTCCGCGGCGGCACGGTCGCGGTGGACGTACCGCAGGGCTACGAGGTCTCGCAATTTCTCCTCGAGCGGGACGTCATCGTCGACTACCGGCCAGGCGCCGGCATCCGCATCGCTCCACACTTCTACACGACGGACGCCGAGCTGGATCTCGCCATCGCGACCATTGATGAGGCGCTGTCGACCGAGGGCTGGCGCCGCTTCGCTCAGCATCGCAGCGTTGTGACCTGATGCGCAAGCCAACCGTGCGGCGACTGCGACGACGGTACGCCAACCTGAAGTATCCGCTGGTTGTCCTGCGCTTCGAGGATGGTCACGAAATCCAGGTAAAGAAAGGCGAAGGGAAGGCGTTCGACGCGTATGCCGGTGAAACCGTGAAAGTGGTCGCCATTTGGGGGCCGGATATCGCCGAGCGCGAGGTCGTCGATGTCATGAAAGCCGAACAATTCGAGGAGGATCATCGATGAAGCGCGGCCTGACAGTTCTGCTGGCATTGGTTCCCGCCTGTGCGCCGGCGCAAACCCCCTCGGGGGCCCCACAGCCGATGTCCACGAGCTTTGCTCGCGCTGATACGGCCGCCCTGCATCGCACCCTGGATGGGATCGCATCGGCACATAAGGGCGTCGTGGGCTACAGCGTGCGCAACGTCGACACGGGCGAACAGCTGGAGCTCCGCGGTGACGAACCATTTCCGACGGCCAGCCTCATCAAGATGTCGCTGCTCGTCACGCTGTTCGACCTGATCGAGAAGGGAAGCATCTCCCTCTCCGATCCCATTCGGGTGCTGAAAGTCGACAAGGTGCCCGGGTCGGGAATGATCCAGCACCTGCATGACGGCATCGAGATTACCGTCGGCGATGCTGCCTACATGATGAGCACCATCAGCGACAACACGGCGACGAACCTGCTCATCGACAAGGTCTCGATCCGGCGAACGTGGGAAAAAATGGAGGCGCTGGGGTTGCCGCGGACCAAGCTGCATTCGAAGAGCTTCCTGCGCGCCACCAGTGTGGCGATGGACAGCTCGGTGAAATACGGGCTCGGTGTCACGACACCGAACGAGATGTCCCAGCTGTTCGCGCTCCTCGCGCAGGGGAAGGCGGTGTCGCCGCGCGCCGACTCGACGATGCTGGCCATGCTGGCCGACAATACCAACGGCCAGCTCCTGCAGCGGCTCACGGCCGGAGTCCGGCTTGCACACAAGGACGGCGCCACGGACCAGGTGCGAACCAATTGCGGGCTGTTCTGGCTCCAGTCGCGCGTATCGGTGTGTGTCATGACGAAGGAAAACCAGGATCGCCGCTGGGTCATCGACAATGAGGCGCAGGTCACGATCGCCCGGATGGGAGAGGCGATCGTAGCGGCCTGGCCGAGACTCACGACCGCGAGGCAATAAACGCCCTAACCCTCGTCGCGGGTCGCATGCGAATCTGGCCCCATTCCTGCCCTTCCCGAGGGCGTCGATTGATGGAGCCGAGGCATGTTTCGCGGATTTCTGGCCGGATTGGCCATGTTGGTTTGCGCGGCTAACGCCGGCGCACAAGTCACCACCTACATCGCTCCGCCGCGCCCACCCGCGCCGGACCCGGTTCTTGTCGCGGCGGCCGACTCGGCTCGGCGGGATTCCGCGGCGACCATGGCGATGACCAACATGAAAACGTGGGTCGATTCCGCAGCGGGCGTAACTGTTCCCGCGCACGTCGGTGACAGCACTGTCAACGACCCCGGCCGTCCCGTAACGACCTTCGACGACGGTGCGGTCGCGCCTGCTACGGCAAGCGACTTGCCCACCCTGGCAATCGCGGGCGTCGTGGTGCTTCTCGCAGGGGCAGCCTTGGTCGCATACCGGCCGCGAGGCTGATCGATGTCGCGCAGGGCGCTGGGATACGCGCTCTTTTGCATTGGTGGACTTACCTCGGCGTTTGCGGGTGGTCGCTACGTCACCGGCGCATGGCAGCAGCAGGAAGCCCGACGTGCGTGGGAACACTCGGAAGCGCAGGCCATCGTGGCGCTCGCTCGTCGCGCATCGATGATCGACGCCTTCAACGGCGGGCCGATCGTTCCGGGCGCTCCGGTTGCGCGCCTCACGATTCCACGACTTGGTGTCGATGAAATCGTCCTGGAGGGGGTTGATGACTACTCCCTAAACGGGGGTCCCGGGCATCTTCCGGGGAGTGTTTTCCCTGGCGAGAAGGGAAACTCGATCATCTCCGCACACCGCGACCGCCATTTTGCGCCCCTTGGCGAGATTCGCGTCGGCGACACCGTCGTGACCGAATCCGGCGCAAACTCCACGAAATGGGTGGTCATTTCGAAACGGGTGATCGATGCGGACGCGCCGGCGCTCTTTCACACGCAGGACGCCACGCTGACGCTCACCACCTGTTGGCCCATCCGATACCTGGGGACCGCGCCGGAACGTTTGCTGGTCACCGCGAAGCCGATCGCGCCGCGTGGCGGCCGAAAAATTCCCTCTTTCGTAACGACGGACGCGACGTAGTTTGGGGCGTGCTCGCGGCCCCGCCTCAGTTCGTCCGCGCTTTCCCGCACACTCGCCGAGCGCAGCACGCCGGCGGACCATTCGTCACCGGCATCAGCCCGGTCAGCACGCGCGTCGGTGACGCAAACCACGGACGTCGCTGTTCGACCGGTGAGAGCCACGGTTTTTTCTGCGTCAAGGCGTTGAACTTCGCCGACGCATCATGGTACTATAGGCATAACCTCACGAGCCGGAGGCGTCAGCCACATGCCCACTCCCTTCCTGAGTTCTGAGGAGTACGACGAACGCGCCCACCAGTTGTACAACGAAGGCCAGTACGACGAAGCGCTGACAGTACTTCGCGAAGGACTCACGCTCTATCCCAGTTCGGTAGAGCTCCACGTCGGGGTGGGGTATGCTCGGCTCGCCCGTGAGGAGTATGCATGGGCTCGCCGCGCGTTCGAAGAAGCGCTGGTGCTGGAGCCGGAGCATGAAGACGGGCTTGCTGGCCTTGGCGAGACGTTGCTCAAGTTCGGGTTGGAAGACGCGGCGCTTCGCTGCTTCCATCGCATTCTCGAGCTCGGTTATACGGACGACATCGACCTCGTTCTGCAGGTCGGGCGTTCCCTGTTCCGCGAAGCATCGTTGCGCGACAGCCAGAATCTCTTTGGCGAAGCACTGCACTTCTTCGAGGCCGCGGTGGAGCAGACCGGCGAGTCGGCGGAGGCCGTTGCCTGCGTCGGCTATGCCAAGCATCGGCTGAGCGACGACGATGGTAGCATCGCTTCGCTCCGGAAAGCGCTGCAGCTGGACGGCGAGCACAGTGAGGCGCGCATTTATCTCGCGAACCTGCTGTACGATCGCGGCGAGTTCGAAGGCGCGCTGTATCATTTCGAGCGCACGCACCCCGAGGATCATTGGGACGAGCTGGGCATCTGGCGGCTCATCGAGTTGAAGCGCGCCGTCTACAAGCTGGAGGAGACGGATCCGGAGCTGAAACCCTGGGACGAGCGGCTGTCCGAGCTCAACGAAGGTCTCGATGACATCGACGAGCTGTTGATGGAGCTGGAGCCGGCGAAGGCCGGCCTCCAGAGGGGCGATGATCCGGAGGTCGCCCGAAATCAGCTCGAGCTATTCGGTTCCCTGCTGACGAATCTCGTCGAGAAGAAGGACGAGGAAGAGATGCACCACATCGTCGCGTCGGACGGGATGGCGTATCGTGGGTCGTGGGACGAAATCGTCACCGGCATGCGGGACGCGGACGCCGAGGTCGCGGGAAACACGGTCGAGGAGTACATGCAGCGCACGGCGCGTCGCGTCCTGACTGCGACGGGTATCCAGCTGCCGAGCCACGATGCGGAGAGCTTCATTCGAGCCAGCGCGCGGGCGGGTCTGTTGCGAATCGTCCGGTAATCCACATTCATCGTTGAGGGGCCCGGGGCGCGATGCTCCGGGCCCCTTTTTTCGTTGATGGTCTCGGCTGCGACAGGATGCATGTGCAGTGCAGGCACCCCAGATGGGTTAACGGATCAGGACTGAAACACCGGATAACTGCCTGATCGATCTGGGGTAAGAGTTGTTGTTGGTGTTGTTCTTGTTCCATCCAAGGCTCGCTGACGCAGAGACGGCTAATGCGCCGGTTGGTGACGACCGAGACCTTGAATGCCAGCCCGGCTGCCCTAAGCTCATACGCGATAGCCCACTTCAAGGATCATGAACCGACACGCCCTCAGCGCGCTGGATGCCGCGCGTCCTGCGATCGCCCGACTCGATCGTTCTCGCCACGCGGAAGAGCTGGCGGCCGACCTCATCGAGGCATGGGCGAGCGTGGAGACCGCGCTCCGCTCGCTCCTCGGCGGAACGCCACTGGGCGGTCAGCAACTGATTCGCGAGGCGCGCCAACGGCAGCTGATCACCTTCGATCAAGCCAACGCATTGGCGGAATTTCAGGCCGCGCGGGAGCGCGCCCAGGACACGTCGTATCATCCGTCGGACAACGACATCAACGCGGCGCGTGAGGGTTTTCTCAAGCTCGAGGCGGGATTGATGACGCCGCCGCCGGAGACGCCGCCGGCCGGCGCTCCCGGTCAATCCATGTCGACGAAGGGGCTGCGGACATCTCCCCTTGCCGGACCGGAAACGGTGGCGCCTCCGCCTGCCCGGCGTTCCTGGCTGCTTCCGCTCGTCGCGGTGCTCGTCCTCGCGGCCGCGATCGGCGGTGGATGGTATTTCTTCGGGAATCGGGACAATCCGTCGCTGCAGCGTGGCGTCGATTACTGGCAGCGGGGGCAGCGCGAGCTTGCGGTTGCTGAGTTCTCCCGCGCCGCGCGTGACAATCCGAAGACCGCGCTGCCGCATGTGTACCTGTCGCGCATGGCACGCGAAGTTGGCAACATGACGCTTGCCGGACAGGAAGCAACGCTGGCCGTCCAGGCGGAACCGAACAATGCCGTCGCCCTGCGTGAGATGGGATCGTACCTGCTTGCGGCGGGCAACTTCGAGTTGTCGCGCCGGTTTTATGTGCGAGCGCTGCAGGTCAATCCGGACGATCGCGCGTCGCAGGGGTTCCTGGGGTGCGCGCTGATCAAGCTGGGTCGTACCGACGAAGGAACGCGATGGACGAATCGCGCGGGGCAGGGGAGCTGGAGCGGTTGCACCCCGGGCGCCATGCCCGGCGGGATGATGCCGCCGGGAACGATGCCTCCTGGTGCGCTGCCGCCAGGGGCCGCGCCGCCGGTCATCCCCCGCTGATCGAGTTTCAGGGGGTCGGCCACACCTATCGGTCGCTGCTCGGCCGCACCATTCGCGCGGTCGACGACTTTTCGCTTACGATCGGCGAGAGCGAAGTATTCGGCCTCGCCGGCCCGAATGGCGCTGGCAAGAGCACGCTCATTTCGCTGCTCCTCGGTTACCTGGAACCGACCGACGGCACCGTTCGCATCGCCGGGATGCGGCCGCGCGCTTTTGTCGAGTCCCACGGGATGGGTTACGTGTCGGAGCTCGTTGCCATACCTCCGCGCTGGAAGCTGGAGGAAACGCTGACGCGCTACGCGATCCTCGCCGGCATTCCGCGGCGTGATCGGCGAGACCGTATCGCGCAGGTCACCGCACTCCTTGGACTGGAGGAGCAGCGCGGCAAGCGGGTCAAGCAGCTTTCGAAAGGCAACCTGCAGCGACTGGGACTCGCGCAGGCACTGCTGCGCGACGAACAGGTCATCATTCTGGACGAGCCGACGCACGGCCTCGACCCCGTGTGGACGCAACGCTTCCGTGACGTCGTCGAAGGCCTCCGGCGACCGGGTCGGGCCATCTTCATCGCGTCACACAACCTCGACGAACTCCAACGGCTCGCCGACCGGGTGGCGATCATCGACCGGGGGAAGCTGCAGCGCATTGTGGAACCGCGCGCCGGCGCCAGCGTCTTTGCCGCCACACCCTACCTGCTCACGATGGCGACGGGCGCCGAGCACGTGGCTGCCGTCTTTCCCGGAGCGCAGCCGCGGGGCGAAGGCGAATTCGTCACTCCCTCCATGAATCTTGCGCAACTGAACGCCGGGATCGCGGCACTCGTGCAGCGCGGCGCCTTGATCCGCAGTGTGGGCCCGTCGCACTCCGTGCTCGAGCAACATTTCCGCGAGGCCGTGCGCGAATGAATACCGTCACCACTTCGGCGAGAAACCGGGGGCTCGCGCCCTACAGCCCATGGCTGTTGCGCGACTATTTCACGAACCAGGGACCGTCGACGGCCATCGTCGTCGTCCTGATCGCGTACATGTCGCTGCTCCCGCTCATCCAGCGGGGCGTGGGAAGCGCTGGCCTCGACAGCATCCCGTTGGAGGCTGCACGCACCATGCAGCGGGCGCTGTTCACACCGCTGCTTTTTCTGGGAACCTTCTTCGCGACGAATGGCATTATCGCGAATGACCGGAAGTTCAACTTCTATCGGTTCCTGTTCGCGAAGCCCATCAGCCCGCTCGCGTACTACTCGCTGGTGTTCGCGCTGTACGGAATCGGATTCATGGCGGTCACCTGCGGTCTGCTGGGCCTCTGGGCGATCGTCGTACGGCCAATGTTCCCCGTCGAAATCTTCGCGATTCTGCCGATCATGTACATCGCGTATGGCGGAATCGGGTTTCTTCTTTCCGCGGCATGGCGTTTCGACTGGATTTCGCTGGTGACGGTCGTGCTCATCGCCAATGTCGGTTGGGAGGCATTCGGCGAGAGTCTGCACGTGCTGCACAATCTCCTGTATCTACTCCCCCCGGCGCACAAGACGAACGCGATCTACGCCATGGATTTTGGACGATCGTTTCCATGGGGTGCTGCGACGTGGCTCGCGGGGTACGGCGCGGTGTGCTTCCTGCTCGGGCTGGTCGTGCTCCGTAAACGGTCCATGGGCACCTCCTGATGACATTGATCTCTCCCGACAGCGTTCGTCGCATCGTGCTTCCAAACGGCCTCAGGGTCCTGATCCGGCGCGACCGAACTGCGCCGGTGGCCGCGATCGTCACCTACGTCAATGCCGGGTATTTCGACGAAACAGACGACGTCGTGGGCATCGCGCATGTGCTCGAGCACATGTTCTTCAAAGGCACGCCGACGCGTGGGGTGGGGGAGATCGCCCGCCAGACGAAAGCCGTGGGTGGGTACCTCAATGCCGCGACGATCTATGACCATACGATGTATTACGCGGTCGTGCCGAGCAGCGGATTCGTCTCGGCGCTCGAGATCCAGGCCGACGCCTATCGCCACTCGCTCATCGATGCAGACGAACTCCGACGCGAGCTGGAAGTCATCATCCAGGAAGCGAAGCGCAAGGTCGACAACCCCGGCGCGGTTGCCATGGAGACCTTGTATGAGCTGATGCATGACCGGCACCGCATGCGTCGCTGGCGGATTGGGCGGGAGGATGGACTGCGTCAGCTGACGCAAAGCGACGTGGTGGGGTTCTACCGCAATTTCTACCGGCCGTCAACCACAGTGCTCGTTGTCGTCGGTGATGTGGACGAGTCGCTTGCGATCGATCACATCAATCGGCTGTATGGCGACATCCCCGCCGGCGAGCCGGAGCGGCGTCCCGGCCCTGACGAGCATGGCACCCCGGGCTTCCGCTTTCGGGACCTCGATGGCGACATCGCGCAAACGCAGCTGGCCCTGGGATGGCGCACCGTGGGGACGCTGCATGAGGACTCGGCCGCGATCGACGTTCTCGCTACGGTGCTTGGGGCTGGACGCGCTTCCCGTCTCTATCGTGCGGTCCGGGAGCGCAAACTCGTGTCGGGGATCACGGCATTCAACTACACGCCGGGGGATATCGGGGTGTTTGCGATTCACGCCGAGGGGGCGCCGGAAACCGCAGCCGCTGCCCTCGATGCCACCTGGGACCAATTGCGGCGGCTCGATAGCGAAGGCGTTGGCGCACTGGAGCTCGAACGCGCGCGCCGTATCACCCAATCTCGATGGGTCCGTCGCCTGGAGGACATGGAAGGGCAGGCAAACTACCTCGCCGAGTGGGAAGCGCTCGGCGGCTGGGAGCTCGGCGAACGGCATTTCGAGCGAATGCTCACGACGAAGACGGAAGACGTGGTGGCCGTCCTGCGTCGCTACATCACCGAGGATCGCGCGGCGATCCTGACGTACCGTCCGCGAAACGCGCCTCCGGTGGCAGCAGACGCGGATGCCGTCCGCGCGCGGCTGCGCTCCGCGCGTCCGGAGCCGCTGACGCCCACTCCGCCGCTCGCCCTCGGTGGTGGGGCCGCGGGCGCCGCGCGGGTGTCGAAGCAGCGTACCGAGGCGGGCGTTCATATCTACCGACTCTCCTCCGGCGTCCCGGTTCTGGTGAAGCAGCGGCGCGACTCGCTCATCACCTACATGGGCGTCTTCGCCCTTGGTGGCGCGAGCGCTGAGTCACTGCCCATCGCCGGCCGAACGCTCTTGATGGCGCGAACCGCGCTGAAGGGAACCGCGAGTCGTTCGGCGGTCCAGATCGCGGAGGCCGGTGAACTTCTGGGTGGCAGCGTCGGCGTCAGCGTCAGCGCCGAGAGCGTGGGATTTACGATTTCAGTGCCAGGAGCACATGCGGCCGCAGCCATGGAGCTGCTGGCCGACGTGGCGGAAGATCCGCGATTCGACGAGGCTGCGCTGGAGACGGAGCGCGCGATTGCCCTGTCCGATCTCGCCACGCTGCACGATGACATGTACCGCTACCCCATGCGGCTTGCGGCGATGACGGCGTTCGCGGGCCATCCGTATGGCGTGCCGTCGATGGGGACAGAAGAGTCACTGCGCGCGCACACGTCCGCGGATCTCCGCCGGTGGCATCAGGAGCAATTCCTCCAGGCTCCGAACGTCATCGCGATCGTCGGCGACGCGACCCCGGACGACCTCGCGCAGCTCGCGGCGAACCATTTCACCCGGATCCGCCACGCTCCGCCGACACCGTTGGCGGTGCCTCAATGGACGCAGGAGCCTCTCGTTACGGCTGAGCATCGCGACAAGGCACAGACGGCGCTCGTGCTCACCTGGCCGGGGCCGTCGCGAACCGATGACGCCCGATACGATCTCTCCATTCTCGCAGGCGTGGCGAGCGGCCTCGGTGGCCGCTTGTTCGAAGAGCTGCGTGACAAGCAGTCGCTGTGTTATACCGTGCACGCATTCCCCAGCGAATTTCGCGTCTCGGGCACCTTCAACGCCTACATCGCCACCTCGCCGGAGAAGGAGGAGGCCGCGCGCCAGGGGCTGCTGCTCGAACTCGGTAAACTCCGTGATGAACTCGTCACGCCCGATGAGTTGCTGCGCGCGCAGACGTATGCCATCGGAGTACACCAGATCCGTCAGCAGAGCGGGGGCGTGGTTCTCGGCGAGATGGTTGGCGCATGGCTCGCCGGCACCATCGAAGACCTCGAGTTACACGAGGCGAAGATCGGGGCGGTCACCGCGGAGGGCATTCGGTCAACCGCGCGACACTACCTCGACGATGACCGCCGCGTGGAAGGCGTGGTCCGCGGCGTCGGCAAGGCGGTGTAGCGGAGACGCTCCGCCAGTCGCTGCGCGTCGAACGGTGCGTGCACCTTGGCGTCGTTGTCGAAATACACGAACACGTCGCGTCCCCGCTGCCATCCGCGGATGCGCGTCGCCCAGTCATCCAGTTCTGCGTCGGAATACCCACTCACATAGAGTTGCGTCGAGCCGTGGAGGCGGACGTACACGAGGTCGGTGGTGATGACTTCGGCATAGGGAAATTTCCCGGCGGTATCCGCAAGGACGAGCCCCACGTTCGCCGCACGCAACAGTTCGTAGAACTCGTCGCAGAAGAA
>DASPMP010000135.1:0-5290 GCA_035626995.1 Gemmatimonadaceae bacterium | reverse complement strand
CGATACCCATTGGCATGCGCCAACGAATGGATGCCTCGGCTGCGAAGCGACCCGCGGGCCGACCTTCGTGCGCGTCGACGCTGTTGACCTTGGCTACGAACTCTTGGTCTGTCACGCGTGCGCGAGATACCTGAAGGAACGGCGGGGTGATGAAATGCTGGCGCCGATGATCGAGCGGGCCCTGACCGCGGACCTGGATTCCGCGGCCGAACGACGCGGGCTGCGCCTCTGACACACCTCCCGGCCGGAGTGGTACTGGCTGGGGGCACAAGCCGACGACTGAGCGGACGTCCCAAGGGACTAGAGCACGTCGGAGGCGTCAGAATGCTTGACCGTGTGGTCAGCGCCATCGAAGGGGTTACGTCCGTTACGATAATCGCCGCCAACGACGACATGGCGCATACATGGCTTGATGGTGCTACGATAGCGAGAGATATATATCCCAGTTCCGGTGGGCTCGCTGGCGTTCATGCAGCTCTTTCTCTGGGCAGCGATATCATTGTCGGAGCTTGGGACATGCCGTTTGTCTCCCAGCTGTTGTTCAAAGACATCCTTGACCGTGCGATCAGGACGCGCGCGCGAGCCGTCGTTCCAGAGAGCGATACGACGGCGCGCCTCGAGCCCTTCTGCGCCTTCTACAGCCAGCGCGTGCTCGAGGACCTGGACGCTTTTCTCGCCAAAGGTGGTGGATCCGCGAAAAGCTTCCTCGCCAGCCTTCCTGACATCGAGCGGATACCCTTTGCCGATGTAGAGCGCTTCGGCGATCCGAGCCGGATCCTGTTCAGCGTAAATACTCCCGAAGATCTCGCCCGGGCACGCGCCATCGCCGATCAGGCGCAGTAGATTCTCGGCACTTTCTCGCGGAGTCTTCCTGATGTGCAGCGCGCGCTGGCGCTTGTTGGTGCTGTTGACCGCGTCCGCCTGCACTCGTGCGGTGGTAGCACCGACACCCTCTGGCGACGACCGCGTGGTCCTGCGTTACGTCATCGATTCCCTGCTGCAGGCGCCGGAGACTCGATCTGCCCGCTGGGGGGTCCTGATCGTCGATCCCGAGTCAGGCGACACCCTGTACTCCCATGACGCGGGCAAGCTGATGGTGCCTGCTTCGAACCAGAAGATCCTTACCGCGGCATTCGCACTCGATGCCCTGGGGCCGGATTTCCGGTTTGAGACGCCGTTCGTCGCGCGCGGCGCCGTGCGCGATGCGGTGCTCGAGGGCGACCTGCTCGTCGTTGGCCGCGGCGACCCGAGCGTAAGCGACCACATGGCAGGCGACGCGATGATCCCACTGGAAATGGTGGCGGATTCGATCGCCGCGCGCGGTATCCGTCGCATTCGGGGGCGGTTAGTCGCGCACGGCAACGCCTTTCCCGATGCAAACATTGGCTGGGCGTGGGAGCACGACGACCTGGCGACGACGAGTGGCGCCGCCGTGGATGAGTTGCTCTTCAACGAGGGATTTTCGCGTGTCATGGTGCGGGCGGCAGCCCTGCCCGGTGACACGGCACGCGCCACGACAGCGCCCGCTGCAACGTTCCCTGCATTGCGAGTAAGCGCCGTGACGATCGCGCGTGGTACGGGGCCCGATTCCGTTCCGCGCATTACCGCCGTGAAGGACACCGTCCGAGGCGACGTGGTCATCGCGGGCACTATTCCCGTGGGCGACAGCGCTAGCGTGATCGTCACCCACCGGGACCCGGCACAGGCATATCTCGCAGCATTGCGCGAGGCCCTCGGCGATCGCGGTATCCGCATCGACGACAGTGTCATGACGCTCGCCGACAGCGGCGAGACCGTGTTTGTGCTCCGGTCGCCACCCCTCTCGCAGATCCTGGCAGCGTTCCTGAAACCATCCCAAAACCAGATCGGCGAGATGTTGCTGAAAGCGGTCCCGCTCATGCGTGTGGATAGCGGCACGGCTCGCGCCGGGCGTCGGTTGCTTGGCGAACGCCTTCGTGCGTGGGGCGCCGAGCCTGATGGCTTTCTGGTCTGGGACGGGAGCGGTCTGTCGCGTCAGGATCTGGTTTCGCCGGAGACGCTCGTACGGGTGCTCGATGCCATGCGTCGCGGCCAGCACTTTCAGGCCTACTACGATGCGTTTCCCGTCGCCGGCGTGGATGGCACGCTGCGCACACGCATGCGCAGCACTGCCGCCGAGGGCAATGTCCGCGGCAAAACCGGCACGCTGAGCAACGTACGGTCGCTGTCGGGCTACGTCACCACGGCCAGCGGCCGGGTGCTGCTGTACAGCGTACTCGCGAACAACTATCTCGTGCCGACTGCATACATCTCCCGCGTCCAGGACACCATCGCCGTGCGCCTGGCCCGGCTGCGCCATACCGGAGGCGCGAACTGAACGACGAACCCCTGCGCGTCTCGGAAGCGTGCGCCGCGATCCTTCGTGCGGTGTCCCCCATGCCGTCGGAACGCGTGGAACTGGCTCATGCGCTCGGCCGAATCCTGACGGACGATATCGTCGCGCCGATCGAGCTGCCGCCGTGGGACAATGCGTCGATGGATGGGTATGCCGTGCGCGCCGCGGATGTCGTGAATGCAATGCGTGCGTCTCCGGTCCAGCTTCCAGTGGCTGGAACTATCGCTGCCGGGGCACCAAGTGGCAGCGTGCTGCGGGCAGGAACGGCATTGCGCATCATGACCGGTGCTCCGGTGCCCCACGGCGCGGATTCCGTCATTCGCGTCGAGGACACGGACGGCGGCAGTGCCGTCGTTACCATCCACTCCGAGCGTGACGCGCGCCGCAACATCCGTCCTCGTGGCGAAGACATCGCGGCTGGTGACGTCGCGGCGCACGCTGGCGACGTCCTGCATCCGGGCAACATCGGATTCATCGCATCCCTGGGCCACGGACAGGTGCAGGTGTTCGGACGGCCCCGTGTCGCCATTCTCGCATCGGGAGATGAGCTCGTCGATATCGGTGCCTTCGACGACGTGCGTGCCGGCAGGCGCATCGTCACGTCGAACAGCTATGCACTGGCCGCCGCGGTGGAGCAGGCCGGCGGTATCCCGGTCTCCCTGGGCCATGTCGGCGATGCGCCTGACGAAATTCGGCATCGTCTCTCCGGCGCCGAGTGTGATCTTCTCATCACCACCGGTGGTGTCTCGGTGGGCGAATTCGATCATACCCGGATCGTGCTCGCTGAGCTCGGGGCGGAACACAGGTTCTGGCGAGTGAAGATCCGGCCGGGAGCGCCACTTGGATTTGGCATCCTGCGGGGACGGCCGTGGTTTGGGCTGCCGGGCAATCCTGTCTCCACGCTCGTAACCTTCGAGCTTTTCACGCGACCCGCCATCCGGAAGATGCTTGGCCACCGCCTGCTCTTTCGGCGGCCGGTTCCAGTGACTCTCGCCGAGGAGATCAGCATTGCAGCGCCGCTGACACACTTCCTTCGGGCGCGACTCGAGCACGGCCCTGACGGCCCGGTCGCACGCCTCACGGGACCGCAGGGATCGGGGCTGATGTCGTCGATGGCCCAGGCGGACGCCCTCCTCGTAATCCCCCCGGAGACCCCGAAAGTGGCAGCAGGCCAGATGGTTGCGGCGCTGCTGCTTCGGGACGAGTGGGGGTACGTAGAACATCCCCCGGCTGCGTGACTCACCGCACAGCGTAACCGCTGTTCTGACGCGAAGTTAACACGGTTGCGAGCGCTCCCTTCGGATCGTCGCTGGTGAGCACTGGAGATGTAGTTGTTCGACCCCCGCCCCCTCCGGAAAAATGTTTCGATTTGCGCGTTTCCTCGCCGCCGCTGGCGTGGCCGCCCTGAGCCTCTCGTGCGCTGACAAGAGCACGGGATTGCGGACCTCCGGCCTCGCGTGGCTCCCGATTACCCCAGTCTTCTCGATGGCACCGGAAGGGGGACCGCGCATCGGCATTGCCGCCGTCGAAGCCGTGCTGAAGCGGCCGGGCGCCGCCGACAGCAACTTCGCGAACTCCGACGTGCGCGGGGACAGCGCGATCCTCGAATTTCCGCGCGTCATCGTGATGGGCGACAGTTCCACATTTGCACTGGAAGTTCGGGCCTTCGATGCCAACGACGAGCTGGTGTTCAAGGCCATGGAGGACATTCGCATCAAGCCAGGGGACAATGCGCCGATGGTGCCGGTGCTTCAGTATGTCGCGCCTGACGCGAACGTCGAGAGCATCGATGTGCTTCGTCTCAGCCCTGATGTGACCCTTCCAGCGCAGCTGGTGACTGAGTTCAATCTCGACTGGGCCGGGGGCGCTGCTGGAAGCACGAGCTGCCTGAGCCGGCTGCCGACGGCGGGCGCGATAACGCAGACCCAGCTCACAGCGTCTGGAATCACGGCCACCGGTCCCGTGGCGAACGTCCGCGTGGGCTGGACCTCGCGCGACACGACGGTAGCCACCGTGGATGCAAGCGGCATGGTGCGCGCGCGCTGCTCAAACAAGAGCACGTACATCGTGGCGCGGACATTCCTCGACGTGGCCGATTCCGTGCGCGTCGACGTCACCGCGGTGCCATTCACGCTCATGATGACCCCGGAAACCGCGAACGTGCACCGGGAGGACAGCCTGCAGCTGGCAGCCGTCGTCGTCGATGAGAATGGCAATGCCATGACAACGACCGGGGTAAGCTGGAACACGTCCGATAGCTCTCTCGCCACCGTGAGCGCGACGGGCATGGTGTACGGCGTGAGGAATGGACGCGTGCTGATCACTGCCAGCTCAGGCAACCGGACAGCGGTTGGTGTCGTCCAGGTCGTGGCCCCGCGCGCGTCGAGTGTGGTCGTTCAGCCGCCGATTGACACGCTTGTTGTGGGTCAGTCGCGCCTGTACAGTGCAGCGGCCTTCGATGCCGGCGGCAACCGGATTCCAGATGCGGCCGGTTTCTCGTGGGGATCGGACAATTCCGGCATTGCGCGAGTGAGCGCATCGGGAGTCGTCACGGGTGTCGGTCCGGGCGATGCGCGCATTGTCGTGAAGCTCGATGGGAAGAAGGACACGTCGCTCGTCCATGTTCGTGTCGCGACGTCAGGGCTCGCAACCGGTTCCGTGATCGACGCGGCAACAGGCGCTGCGTTGTCTGGTGTCTCCGTCAACGACCAGGGCACCGGCATCACGACCGACGGAAATGGTCAATTCACGACCATGCCGCAGACACCGCCCACCGATCTTCAATTCAGCGCGACTGGCTACGTCAGTGTGATGTATTACCAGGTGCCCGTTTCGCTCGGCCAGACCGTTGATCTGGGCGATATCCCCATGGTGCCCATCAACGCGAATCCGAGCACCCTGACCGGGACGGTCGTC
>DASPMP010000134.1:0-2237 GCA_035626995.1 Gemmatimonadaceae bacterium | reverse complement strand
GCAGGAGGTGAAGTCAAGAAAATTGACCGCGCCAACCGATTGACTTTGAAGCACGTACGCACACATTCAGCCCTTCCATGCCTCCGCGCACGCTCGCCTCGCTCGCCCAGTCGCTCAGCGTCGCCACGGATGTTGAGAGCGCCATGCGCGCGCTCGGTGAATCCCTGCTCGAGCTCGATCGCTTTGCGCAACTCGCGTGGGTTCGCTTCGACGCGCGCCGGTCGCTGATGCGTGACCGGATGCTCGTCACGCCGCGTGGTGTCGAGATGGCAACGCTCGATACCACGCTGGATCACCTGCCGCAGAAGGAACGCATCTCGATCACGGCCGGCGGCCAGTTCGTCGATTTCGGGGAATCGTCCGACGAGTATGGCCGCATCTTCGACCTGCCCCGGCCCGAGGAGGGGGGCATCCTCAATGTTCGCGGGATGCGGTTCGACGGAGCGCTTTCATCACTGCTGGTGCTGTACGAGCCACGCAAGATCTTCGGGACGCGCACCGCCGAGCGATTCGCGCCCGCGGCAGCGCTGTTCGACCTCGCGCACGCGCGCTTCCTGGAGTTCGAGGCGCGCCAGGAAGCCGTGGCAACGCTGGAGGATTTCACCCAGCGGCTGCACGTCGAGTACGAAAAGAAGCTCGCGGCCCTCGAGCAGAAGCTGCTCGCCGCCACCGGGGAGTTCGCGGTGGGAGCGAGCCCCGCACGCGTGGTCGAGCTTGAGCGAGAGCTGGCGCATGCGGTCGAGGTGGCGCGGCGCACCCAGAAGCGGCTCGACGCCGTCGAAGGCACGGTGAGCAGCGCGGTCGAGCAGCTGGAAAAGGCACACATCGAGCTGCACCGCCGCAGCGAGCAGCTGCGGCAACGCACGCGCACACTGTACCTGATCGACCGCGTGCTCACCCTCGACAACAATACCGACGACCCGCGTCAGCTGGCCGACGGTCTGCTGGCCCTGGTCGGTGACGACATGCATTCGCAGCGCTGCTCGCTGCTCCTCCGCGCGCCGGAAGAGGGAATGCTGTACATCGCCGCGGCCAAGGGGATCGCACCGAACATCACCGAGGGGGCGCGCATCCGCGTGGGACATGGCGTTTCCGGGAAAGTCGCCGCCAACCGCGAGCCGATCCTCGTGCAGGACGTTGCGGAAACGCGCGATCATCCGTTGCTGAAGGACGAGTATTTCACCAGCGGTTCATTCATCAGCTTCCCGCTCGTGTATCACGATGAGCTCATCGGCGTGGTGAACCTCACGAACCGGTTGATGCAGGGCGTGTTCGTGGACGAGGATGTGGAGCGCGTGCGGCTGCTCAGTCTCGTGATCGCGCTGGTGGCGTCCAACGCACGGCTTCCCGAGCGCCTGATCGAGACGCTGAATGTCGGCTAACGCCGGCGCAACGCCGCTGCAGTCGGCAATCCGCGCCCTCGCCGCTGGCGAGACGCTCACTCGCGACGACGCACGGGCCGCGTTCGAGCTCGTCATGGCCGGCGAGGCGTCGCCGGTGCAGGTGGCCGCGCTGCTCATCGGCCTGCGCGTGAAGGGAGAAACCGCGGAAGAAGTTGCCGGCGTCGTGCAGGCGATGCGCGCCGCGATGGTGCAGCTGCCCGCGCCGCAGCCGGAAACGCTCGTGGACACCTGCGGCACGGGTGGCGGGTCGGTCCAGACCTTCAACATCTCGACGGCCGCGGCGCTCCTCGCGGCGGGGACGGGTGTGCGTATCGCGAAGCACGGCAACCGTTCATTCACCTCCCAGTGCGGCAGTGCGGACGTGCTCGAGGCACTCGGCGTGAAGATCGACGTGCCGGTGGACGTCATGACACGCGCGCTCGGAGACGCGGGCATCGTCTTCATGTTTGCGCCGCTGATGCATCCGGCGATGCGGCACGTCGGCCCGGTACGGCGTGAGCTCGGCATTCCCACCGTGATGAACATCGTGGGACCGTTGGCCAACCCCGCCATGGCCGGGCGCCAGGTGGTCGGCGTCGCCGATGAACGTCGCGTCCCGCTGATCGCTGGTGCCCTCAAGGAACTGGGCACTCGGCACGCACTCGTCGTCCACGGAACGGGGATGGACGAAGTATCGCCGCACGCCGCCACGCAGGTGATCGAGATCCGTGACGGAACGACGTCCACCTGGTCGGTGGATCCGGCGAAGTACGGCTATTCGAAGCTGAATGCCGCGGACCTGGCCGGTGGGACACCCGATTCCAATGCGCGGACGGTGCTGGACGTCCTGGGCGG
>DASPMP010000133.1:0-6790 GCA_035626995.1 Gemmatimonadaceae bacterium | reverse complement strand
TTGTACTGGAAGACGTGCACGAGCTCGTGACCGAGGACGTGTTCATCGTCGGCGTACACACCGGTGAATGGCTGCACGACGCGGGTGCGCAGCCCCTCGGTGACACCACCGGTTCCCTCCGAGAGCTGATCACCGATGACGTTCGTCTGCTGAAAGTCCGGATGATCCGCGTAGAGGACGATGGACTTGCGGTCGAACTGGTGACGGAAGATGTCTGACAGCCGGGAATACCAGCGCTCCTCCTGTCGGCCGGCGTCGTGCACCTTCAAGGACTCTGCGGGATAGAAATACAAGTCGAAATGGTCCGTGCGCATGATGCGCCAGTCGAACTTTTCGTACTGGACCTTGTTCCGTCCGAAGTACTGTGCTTCGGCCGTATCGACGCCGGCGAGCGCGGCGAAGACGCACGAGAGTGCCGCGAACCGGAAAAGACGCGTTGTCATTTGTGCCCCGAGTGTGACTGGCAAGAGTGGTACGACAATCGACGCAAACATGAAGCGCCCGTACCGATCCCGGCCTGAGGGGCGGCAAGGGGTGTGCCTACGGCAAACCATGCGGTGAATGCGCGTTGCAGCGACGCGCAATGCACCTAATAGTAGGGGACGCTATGAGGACTCCCCAAGCTCAACTCCATGACTGAACGTCCGAGTTACAAGCAGACTTTCTTCGACCGGCATGGCCCCGAGGGCGCCATACGGATCAAGGCCATCGGCTACGCGTTCATGGTCTTCGGGCTCATCATGGGCGTTGCCTCTCTTCAGGGCGTACCCATGATGTATACACTCGTACCGGCCGCTACCCTGTCGGTGCTCGTCTTTTTCGGCGCCCTGCGGATCACGCGCGCCGCGGGCGACGCATTCACCTACTTCACGGCCGGCGGTTCATCAACGCCGTACGAGGAGCAGTACTCCCAGGAACAGGCGCTGGTGATGCAGCGCGATTACGCGGGCGCGCTGGCCCTGTACGAGCACCGCATCGCCTCCGCTCCGAAGGACGCGCGGGTGCGGATCGCCGCGGCCGAACTGTACATGACGCATGGCAACGATCCTCGGCGAGCGGCTGAATTGCTCCGTGAAGTCCAGCGATCGCCGGCCGTGACCACCGGACATGACGTCTATGTCTCCAACAAGCTTGCAGACCTGTATCTGGGGCCGCTGCAGGAGCCGCGTCGCGCCCTTGTCGAGTTCCGGCGGCTCATCGAGCGCTATCCCGGGAGCACCGCGGCGAAGCACGCACGCCTGGCGCTGGCCAATCTGAAAGAGGACATGATCCGCGATCACACGTCGTCGTGAGCGTCGCGCCGGAGGCTCTTCTTTTCACTGCGTTGTTTCTTGGCGAGGAGTCGTTTTTCCTTCGAAGCCTTTGACGGCCGCGTTTTCTTCCGGGCCTTCGGCACCGCCAGGCTTCGCCGGACCAGTTCCGCGAGGCGGTCGAGTGCATCGTCCCGGTTCCTGGCCTGGCTTCGATAGGCGCTCGCAACAACGCGGATATTTCCCTGGCCGTCCACGCGCGATCCCAGTTTCTCCACGAGGCGTGCGCGTTGCTCGTCATTCAACGCACGAGACTCCGCCACGTTCCAGACCACCTCGATACGCGTGGACGATGTATTGACGTGCTGGCCGCCTGGCCCTCCCGCGCGCGTGGCGCGGAGCTGTAACTCGTGGCGAGGAATGCTGATGGTGGAGTTGACGACGACTGGGCCGTCCACGCTCACGCGCCCGCCGGCGCCTGCGCGGTGCCCAGCCCTGCCTTCGCGCGGTCCAGGATGACGCGCACTGCAGCCACGCGGCGACCATCCATCGCCACCACCTCGAGCTCGCCTCCTGGGAATTTCACCCGGTCGCCCATACGACCCAATCGGCCTAACTCGCCAAAGACGAAACCCCCGAGCGTATTCCAATCCCCGTCAGGGATATCGAGTTCGTAATCCGAGCGCACATCCACCAGGGACATCGATCCGGCCAGCTCGAGAACGCCGTCCGTCTCCACGGCCAGGCGCGTCGCAAAATCGTATTCGTCATTGATGTCGCCGATCACTTCCTCGATGAGATCTTCGAGGGTGAGCATCCCGGCCGTCCCACCGTATTCGTCCAGGACCACCGCGAGGTGCGCGCGCGTCTTTCGCAGGTCGTCCAGAACTCGTTCCGCCGGCCGGTTGTCGGGGACATACATGGTGGGGCGTACATGATCCGCGAGCACGAACGGCTTGTCGGAATCGTGCAGCCACAGGTCCTTGGCCAGGAAGACGCCGGTGACGTCGTCAAGCGTGTCGGTGAAGACCGGGTATCGGGAATATCGTTCCGCGCGCACCACTTCCCACACGTCCTCTTCGGTCGCGTCGATGGGCAGCGCGACAATCTCCGTGCGCGGTCGCATGACATCCCGCGCCTTCTTTTCATGGAAGTCGAACACGCCGGCGATCATCGCGGTGTCAGTCTCGTTCAGCCGACCATGCTCGGCCGACTGGTTCACCAGGAATCGAAGCTCGTCCGATGAATGCACGTGCTCGAGCTCCGAGACCGGCTGAATCCGCAGCATACGCAGCAGCATGTTTGCCATGCCGTTGAGTACCCAGATCGCAGGGTACGCCAGGGTAGAGAAGAGCATGAGGGGGCGCGCAACCAGCTTGCTCACGGCTTCCGGCTTGGTCAGCGCGATGCTCTTGGGTGCCAGCTCGCCGAGGACGATGTGCAGGAACGTGATGATGATGAACGCCGTCGTGATCGCGGCTGCGGAATGCACGGCCGCTGATGGCGCGGCAATACCGATCGCCGCCAGCGCGCGGTCCATCAGTGCAGCAAGCGCCGGCTCACCTAGCCAGCCCAGCGCCAGCGACGACAGCGTGATCCCGAGCTGGGTTCCCGAGATGTAGCGGTCGAGATGCTTCAGGGCTGCCTGGACGGTTTGTGCGCGGGAATCGCCGGCTTCCGCGAGCTGGTCGATCCGGCTACGCCGGACCGCCACCAGCGCAAATTCCGCGGCGACGAAAAACCCGTTGGCCAGGACCAGGAGAAACACTACGGCCAGGCCCACTTCCGGGCTGAGACCGGAAGAAGCGGCGGGAACCGCCGCGAGGAGCAGATTCATAAGCATGATAGAAACTCAACCCCGACCGAATCGTCCAGAGATATAGCAGAATGCCATAGTTCGACCTCTCCTTTTCCTCTCGCACTTTGCAAGAGCCTTCCGGAAGCAGCCGCACGGAACCACGAGCGTCTCCCCGGTTCGGGCGGCCCCAGATCGAGGTCATGCTCGATCCGCGCCGGCTGCTCCGTTGGATCTATATAGGCCGGCTCATCATTGCCGTCGCCATTTTCCTCGCGGCCATACTCCTTTGGACGCGGGCGGAGCAGCTGGACCAGCTCATTGTCTCGCTCGCCTTTGCGCTCGCGACGGCCGTCACGGTAGCGAGCTGGGCCTACAGCGAGATCAACAAGCGCCCCCTGCGGACAAATTTTCTCTATCTCCAGAGCGCGTTCGACCTCCTGCTGATCACGGTCGTCGTCCACGTGACTGGCGGCGCCACGTCGCAGTTTGCGGCGCTGTACATCCTCGTCATCGCGGTCTCGACGCTCCTGCTTCCCATCGGCGGCGGGCTGCTCATTGCGGCGCTGGGCAACGTCCTCTACGTCGCTGAAGTCATCTTTTTCGCCGCGGACGCGCCCCTGACCGTCACCGTTTGGCTGCAGCTTGGTGTGTTTACGGCCGTGGCGCTCGGCAGCGCCTATCTGGCGGTGCAACTGCGCCGGGAAGGTGAAGGGAAGGCCTCCCTGGTTGCCGCCCTGCAGCAGGAGAAGCTTCGCGCCGACGACATCCTCCGGAACATTCGAAGCGGCGTCCTTACGGTGGACGTGGAAGGACGCCTGTTGTACGCGAACCCGACTGCGGAACAAATGCTCGGCCTCGACCTCTCCGCGCAGTTCGGCCAGAAGGTCGTGAACACCATCGCGCGGGTCTCCCCGGACCTCGCGCATGCCATCGAGCGATCCATCACGGAACGCGTTCGTACCACGCGGGCCGAGGCCATGGTCACGACAAATTCCCGCAAGTTTCCGATCGGCATCGCGACGACCTACATGGAAGGCGATGGCCGGACGAACCGGACAACCACCGCGATTTTCCAGGACATCTCGGACGTGAAGCGAATGGATGCGCTGCGCATGCGCGCCGAGCGACTGGAAGGCGTCGCAGAGTTGAGCGCCGCCCTCGCGCACGAGATCAAGAATCCGCTGGCGTCCATCCGCAGCGCCATCGAACAACTGTCACGCGTGGAGCATGTGACCGAGGATGAACGGACCCTGTCGACCCTGGTCATGCGCGAGTCCGATCGGCTCTCCCGCTTGCTGAGTGAATTTCTCGATTTTGCACGCGTCCGCGTCGCACGTGCTGAACCGGTCAATGTTGGGGATATCCTGCGCGGAGCGGCGACGCTGGCGCAGTCCCACCCCGATCGGCGCGAGGGGGTGCGCGTGACCTGTTCCGTTCCGGAGCGGCCTCTAATGATTGAGGGAGACGAAGACTTGCTGCACCGCGCGATCTTCAACCTGGCGCTCAACGCGGTCCAGGCGTCGCCGGCAGACGGTGAAGTCCAGATCGAAGCCGGCATTGTGGACCCTGACCGCATGCCCCTCGCAGCCGGATTCGAGCCCGGCAGCGTCGCGGTCCGGGTGAGCGACGAAGGCCCAGGGATTCCTCCCGAGAGTCGCGATCGCCTCTTCGATCCGTTCTTCACGACGAAGCCCGGAGGGAACGGGCTTGGCCTCGCCGTGGTGCATCGCGCCATCGAGGCGCATCGCGGCCTGGTCTTCTTCGACACCGCCGGTCGGATGGGCGGCACCCGGTTCACCGTCATCATCCCACGCACCCGCTCAGGCGCGGCCCCCCACACTGCCTCCGCGATCTAGCATGGAAACCTCACCCACCGCTCCGGCCCGCGTGCTCATCGTCGATGACGAAGCCGGCATTCTCGACACCCTGCGCATCCTGCTACGCAACGAAGGGTTCGAACCCATCGTGGCGCATGGAGGACGGAAGGCTCTCGAGCAACTGCAGGAGCTTCGTCCGGACATTGTGCTCACGGACATCCGGATGCCTAACGTCGGTGGCGTCGAGGTGCTCGAGGCGGCGCGCCAATCCGATGCGGACATGCCCGTCATCCTCATGACGGCCCAGGCCACGCTCCAATCAGCCGTTCAGGCGGTGAATGCGGGTGCCTTTTACTACATCCAGAAGCCGTTCCGCAACGATGAGCTGGTCGCGATTCTGCGTCGCGCGGCAGAGCATCGTCGCCTGCGTGTCGAGAACCGTTCGCTGAAGCAGGAAATGCGGCGTCGCGATCGCACCGGCGACGACCGCCCGGTCGGCAACAGCAAGGTCTGGACGGACATTCTCCGGCTTGTCGAAACGGTTGCCCCAACGGAATCCACCGTGCTCGTGCAAGGAGAATCCGGAACCGGCAAGGAAGTCATCGCACGGTTCATCCACGACCTGTCGAACCGAACGCAGGGCCCCTTCCTGTCGATCAACTGCGGCGCGCTGCCGGAAAGTCTCCTGGAATCGGAGCTCTTCGGCCACGTAAAGGGCTCGTTCACCGGCGCCGTGAAGGACAAGACCGGCCTCTTTACCGCGTCGACGGGCGGCACGTTCTTTCTCGACGAGATTGGCGAGACCACGCCAGCAACGCAGGTGAAGCTGTTGCGTGCGCTGCAGCATCGCGAGGTCATTCCCGTGGGCGCGACCGACGCGATACCGGTGGACTCGCGGCTCATCGCGGCAACGAATCGCGATCTCGAAGACGATATCAAGACGGGCCGGTTCCGCAGCGACCTCTATTATCGCCTGAACGTCATCTCCATCCATCTGCCGCCGCTCCGTAGCCGTCGCGAAGACATTCCCATCCTCGCCGAGCACTTCCTGCAGCGGATTGCAGATCTGCGCCACGAGCCGTCGAAGCGGATCGATCCCGCTGCGCTGGAGGCGTTGCAGGCGTATCAGTGGCCCGGAAACGTGCGCGAGCTGGAAAATGCGCTCGAGCGCGCGGTGATCCTGTCGGCAGGACATCAGATCACCCTGGAAGTACTTCCTGAGCGCGTAACGCAACGCAAGTCGGAGCCACTGGTTGCCGCGCGCACGCCGGTGAACCCGACGCTCGAAGCGGTGGAGCGCGCCTACATCATGTGGGTGTTGCAGAGCGAAGGCGGCAACAAGTCGCGCACGGCGGAAGTCCTCGGCATCGATCCATCCACGTTATATCGAAAACTCTCCCGCTACGGCGTGGAGGCATAGCCAACGCCATGAGTCACTACCGCACGCCCATGCACATGGGGCAGACAACCCTCTCGGTGCTCATGCCCGTGTTCAACGAACGGCAAACCGTGGAGTCCATCATCGACATGGTGCACAAGGCGCCCATCGCGCCGATCCGCATCGAGCTCGTCGTGGTGGATGACTATTCCACTGACGGAACGCGGCAGGTGCTGCAGCGGCTGCACGAGAGCGGCCGGACCCACAAGCTGCACCTCCAGCCACGGAACTGCGGGAAGGGCGCCGCCATCAAGCACGCGCTCGGCATGAGTACCGGTGACATCGTCGTCGTGCAGGACGCGGATCTGGAATACACCCCGGAAGACTGGCCCGTGCTCCTTGCGCCGATCCTCGATGGGCGCGCAGACGCGTCCTTTGGCTCACGCTTTCTCGGCGGGCCGCATCGCGTCCTGTTCTTCTGGCATTCGGTGGGCAACAAGCTGTTGACCACCTTCAGCAACATGATGACGAATCTCAACCTCACCGA
>DASPMP010000132.1:0-18643 GCA_035626995.1 Gemmatimonadaceae bacterium | reverse complement strand
TACTTCGGGTCGATCGAAATGGCGCGACGGATGGACTGCTCCGCCATCTGCAGCTGTCCCGCCTTGCGCTCGACCTGCGCCTTGATGGCCCAGAATTCGGCGTTGTTCGGGAATCGCTGGACGGCACGTGCCGCGAACTCTGCACCGCGCTGCGCCGAAGCACTGGCGGCAGCAGCGAGCTGGCGGCTGTAATAGACGCTGTCGGCGAGCGTGGTATCCACGCGAACCATGGCTTCGCCTGCGGCCACGGCTTGCTCAAACAGCCCCGGCGCAGTCGCGCTATCCGCCGCCGCGGCGGCGGCAAGGTGCAGGAGCCACTTCTGCCGCAGCAGCTGCGGATCGCCGGGATTCTGCATGAGCAGCGTGTCCACGAGCGGGATGGCGACTTCTGGCTTGCCCAGCTTCGCCAGCTCGGCGACGACCTGACCCTGCAGTGTCGAGTTGGTGGGCTCGAGCGACAGCAGCGTGATCAGCGCACGGACTGCGTTCTCGGGTTCGTTCTTCGACTGGTATGCGCCAAACGCAAACCGGTGACCCCAGGAATTCCGGGGATCGAGACGACGAATCTCCTCGGCGACACGAAGGATCGAGTCCGGGGGAAGCTTCATGGCCTGGTAGGCACTGGCCAGGCAGGTGCGCGCGATCGTGGCGTTCGGATACTTCGCGATGCCCGCGTTCGCGGCCGCAACAGCTGCCGGGAACTTCTGGTCACGCAGCGCATTTTCGCAGGCGCGGTTATCCTCGAGCTGTTTGCGCGCTTCATTGAAATTGCGCTCGACGTCGCGTGCGACATCATTCGGCTTGGCAACCGTCATGGCCGGGAGTGGCTGCGCCACCGACGGGTCACGAGCCAGGAGCATCCGCGGCTCGACCTTGAGTCCGTTCGGTCCACGGGTCACGATGCCGAAGAGGATTTCGTCGGCGCGAAGCAGTCGCCCGAGCTCCTTCAGGTCGGTGGGACCGAGCGAGCTATCAGCCTTGTATCCCGAGGACTCGAGATAGTTGGTGATGTCCGCCTTGGGGATGACATACAAGTAGCGCGGATTCACGCTGTTGCTGATCCGGTTCCGGATGGCGTCAGCTGCCTCTACACCCGCCAGGCGATCGTTACCGGCGAATACCGCCACAAGCAGGCGCGGCGTATCCGGCGTCGGGCCTCTCGATTGTGCCATGAGCGCCGCCGGTGCGCCCAGGACTCCGAGCGTCAGCGCGACCGCAGCCATTGCACGTCGCTGCATCAACTTCACGGTTCTAACCTCCCAATTCGTAATCAGATGTACCCGATTCTTCCGGACGGTGTTCCAACTCACAACATTGCAACGAGTGGGCGAAGAGGGACTCGAACCCCCGACTTCCTGCGTGTAAGGCAGGCGCTCTAACCAACTGAGCTATTCGCCCTACGACCGCAGGATGGCGACTGGAATGAGGATGCAATACCCCACCACGAGGAGCACCGGCGCGATGGTCTCCCCTCCGCGCGCGAGGTCTACGTATCCGGCGAGGATCACCAGCAGGGCAATTCCCCACCAGAGCAGCGGACGCGAGCGGTTCGGGGCTTCAGCTTCTGCCATGAGAGGAAGGAGAATATCCGTGGCCGAAAACCGTGTCAACGTGGTTTCCCATCGAAGGTTACGATTTGATTAAGGTGTCGGGTCCGGTGGGGTACCATTCAGCAGGGCTTCGAGGGCCGATTGGGCCGCCGCCCTCTCCGCAATCGCATCCGCTTCCCGCATCCGGGCCAGGCGCTCGCGATCGCGCCGCCGACGCATGACATACAACGGAGCCAGCACCAGCAACAGCAGCAAGGCTCCGAGGGTCATGTTCCCGAACAAGGCCAGTGCACCGTATTGCTGGCGGGTGCGGCTGCGCCAGTGCTTCTCGAAGCCGAGCGACGTCCTTCCATACGCCCGGCGGATGGCACGCTCGAACGATTGCTCCGCCCCCCAATATTGAAAGAAGAGAGCCAGTCCCCGGTTCGGGTCCAGTGCCGCCAGCTCAGCGACCGCCCGGTAGGCGAGTGCGTATGCAGATTGGGCGGCGGTCGCGCCCCCCGAGAATGATTCCTCGAGCTCAGCCAGCGTAGGCATCCCGCGCAGGGCGAGCGCCACATTTGTCGCCAGCACGTTTGTCCGCCCCCATTCACCGGCGGCATAGCTCGCGTAGCCTTCGTCGAACCAGCGCGGCGGCAGGTCGCCCAGATATTCGTGCAGCGCGAGGTGGGCGATCTCGTGACGGAGGACCTGCAGCGGGTCTCCGGCATCAGATCCGGCGCGACGGCCCTGCAGCACGATGCGACGCTGCGCAGGAAACGCGACCGCGGCGCCCCATTCGGGCGCATTCCCGGCCCAATCGCGGAACCGCCGTTCGTCCGGCGCGATGGCAATCACGATCCGATGCGCGGGCCGTGGCAAGCCGGGAAAGCTGTCCGTGGCGATCGCATGCTGCGCAAGCGACGTCGCCAGCTGCTGGTCCTGGGCGAAGAAGGTGAAGGTGAATCGCCCCCGATCGATCCGCTCGGGGCCATCCTGCGCCGCCATGGGCGTGGCAATCAGCAGTATCGCCGCCAGCGCCGACAGTAGTCTCGAGCGAAGAGCCGAGAGCCGAGAGCGGAGAGCCGAGAGCCGAGGCGTGCTTACGGCTCCCCTCCAGCCTCGACCGTCTTCACCGCCTCCGCGCAGCGCTTTCCCCACGGGTTGAACTTGTTCGCGGCGTATCCGCTCCGCCACGCCTCTTTCGCCTCGTCCTGCTGGCCATTGAACCAGAAGGCGCGTCCGAGCTCGTAGTAGGCCTCGATGAGATTCGGGCCCAGCGCGATGGTCTTCTGGAAAAAGGTCTGCGCATCCTCGAACATGTCGCGCTGCAGATAGACCAGTCCAAGATAGAAATGCGCGTACAGCGTCGCCTTCTTGTCGTTGTCCAGCCGGATCGCGCGGGAGAGATGCTCGATGGCTTCACCGAACACGCCCTTCTTCAGGCAGATGTAGCCGACGTTGATGCGGGCGAGTGAATTCTGGGGTTCGCGCACGAGCACCTTCTGGAACCAGAGCAGTGCCTCGTCGTACTTCTCCTGCAGCATGAGCGCCCAGCCGAGCAACGCTTCGGACTGCGGCTGGTTCGGGGATAGCTCGATCGCCCGGCGTAGCGCCTGTTCGGCACCGGCGTAATCGCCAAGCGACAGGCGGCTCCAACCTTTCTCGATGAAGGTGGATGCGCCGATGTGATCCGCATGCACCACGGGCATGTCCGCGGTGAATTCCGGCGCGAGAGTGGCGCTCGCCTGCACCGCTTTCCACTTGTCCACGAGCTTCTTGACGTCGTCCTTCAGCGCGTTGAGATCGGCGATCTCCTGCTCGATGAGCTTGAAGAAGCTGATGATCTCCACCTTGAGGACATCACGCTCCGCCGCCGCACCCGGTGCATCGAGCCGGTTGTCCAGCGCCTGGAGCGTTGCCCGGTGGGCGGTAATGGCCCGCGCGACATTCTGCTCACTCATTCCGCAAAGTACCTCATCAACGTTTCCGCACTGTTGCCAGTTTCGCCTTGACCACCGTGTTGTTCGGATCAAGCTGCAGCGCCTGTTCCCAGCTCTTCAGCGCCGCGTCCCGGTCCTTTCGGCGCATGTGGATCTCGCCAAGCTTGAGGTAGACGTCTTCGCCGAGCTCGGGATTGGACGCCACGGCGCGCTCGTAGGAATCGAGGGCGTCGTCGAACCGGTTTGCCCGGAAGTAGAGATCGCCGATGTTCTTGTGCAGCTGCGGCAGCGCAGGATCATCGGTGAGTCCGCGCTCCGCGGCGTGCAGCGCCTCGTCGAAGGATCCGCGCCGCTCGAGGAGCACCGCGAGGTTGTTGTGCAGCGCCGCCACGTGCGGATGCTGGAGCAGCGACTCCTGCAGGATCTGCACAGCACGGCTCGTGTCATTCAGGAGTGCAGCGGCCAGTGAAGCATACAGGTACCAGACGACCGACGGTTTCCCCGCCCACAATGGTTTCGCAGCGGTGAAAGTTTTGTCGGCTGCCGCCGAATCTCCCATCATGAGAGACACGATTCCGGCAGACGTCTGGATGCGCGGATCCTTCGCGCCCCCGCGCTTGCCGGCATCCTGCAGCGCGCTCAGCGCTTCCGCGTGGCGCCCCACGCGCTCCAGCGCGACCGCCAGGTTGTGGAAGGTGGCCGGCGGCGCTCCTCCACGCGCAGACGCGTCCTGGTATGCCTCGACCGCTTCCGCCCACTTCCCCTGCTTCATCAGGACGAGGCCCAGGTAGAAGCGTGCGGTGGCGTCGTCCTTGTTCAGCTCGAGCACCCGCTGGAACTCACGCAGGGCATCCTCGTGCATCCCCGATTTATAGAACGCGATACCGAGGTTCGCGTGCTCCTCTGTCCGCCCTTCAGGTATGGCCTTGAGGTCCACCCGGCTCTTGCGGCCGACGCGATGAATGAGCCCGGCCGTCGCCAGCCCGTACAGCGCCTTCCCTGCCTCGAATTCGACCAGCCCCGACACCTCGATGAGCTGAGTGACATCGCGTCGTCCATCGATGTGCTGCAGGATGGTCTGCTGCTCCGCGCTCAACGGCAGGTCAGTCGCCGCGAGCTTACGCCAATCGGCGTCGAACACCGCGTCGAAGCTGGGGATCTTCTTCGCGATGAGGCTCCACTCGTCTACCCGACGCGCCCCCTCGAGGAGCAGCGACTCGGGATTGATCGATACCAGGATATCCTGTCGCTCGGGACGCACATCCGCTTCGAAGTTGAACGTCCCCTCATTCCAGGTGAACAGCAGGTACACCGCTTCCTCGATCTGCACCCGCACGTGATCGTGCAGCCGCTCGCGCGTGATGAAGCCGAGGTCGACGAGCAGGTCGCCGATGCGCTTGTCGCGATGCTTGGCTTGGGCATCGATGGCGCTCTGCAGCTGCTCCTGGGTGATGGACCCAGCCTTCACGAGCATGTCGCCGATGCGGTCGCGTCGATTCACGATCGACGCGTACGAGATCTTCCCACCCTCGAAGTAGATGTAGCCGAAATTGTTCCGGTGCGTGACGCTGAGACAGCCGGTCTTGCGTCCCATCGCCAGCAGCTGGAGGACGTCGGGCAGCGAGGCTTCGCGCAGCGATCCCTTGATGGCCATCAGTGCGGATCCTCGATGAGACGCGCGCCGAGGTCTGGCAGGTGCCACACGACCTTTTCATCGTCGAGGAAGAAGACGTCGCTCCCTGCGGGCGACGCACCCGGGGCGGAGGGCGCCGCAACACCACCTTCGAGCTCCACGCGCGCCACGTTGAGCAACAACGGAATGCCCGCAACGTCCGCCGCGGCGATGAGGCGCTTCACGACCCCGAAAATCTCGCGGACGCTGTTCACAGACCGATCCGCGAGATAGTTCAGCAGCGCGTCCCGTTCCGGGGTCTCGACCTCGCGCAGATAGTGTGCGTACAGCTTGTGGCGCAACGCGCGATCCGGGACCTGCATCTCAACAACCAGCCCCCCTTCGAAGCGCGAGCGGAGCCGCTCCTCGAGCCCATCCAGTTCGCTGGGTTGCCGATCGCTGGCGAAAACAAGCTGTTTCCCTTCGGAGTGCAGCGCGTTGAACACGTGGAAGAGTTCTTCCTGCGTCCGTTCCTTCCCCACCACGAACTGCACGTCATCGATGACGAGCGCGTCGGCCGTGCGATAGCGCGACCGGAACCGGTCCACGCTGCCATCCTGCATCGCGGCGATCAGCTCATCCATGAATTGCTGCGCGCTCACGCACGCCACGACCGCGGCACCGCCGCTCACGTTGATGATCTCGTTGCCGACCGCGTTGATCAGGTGCGTCTTTCCCACCCCGCTCGGCCCGTGCACGAAGAGCGGGTTGTAACGTTTGCCCGGTTCCTCGATTACGGCGTCCGCGGCCCGCACGGCCAGCTGATTGCTGACGCCTACCTCGAACTCCGCCCGCGCGAACTCCGCCGACGGTCCCGGCGGCGGCGTCGCGCCCTGCATCGCGCGCGCGACGAGCGACTCCGCGTCGGTCAGCCGCTCGGGATCGCGAAACACCTCACTCGCGCCGAGCTTGCCGTCGATCGCCGACGCACGGCCCTCGAGCTCACGCAACTGCTCGATGCTCGCGAAATACTGGCGCAGGGCGCCCTCATAGTCGGCGTCCGGGCCGCCCGCCTGAAGCAGTCGGTCCAGCATCGCGGTGCGATACCCTTCGCCGCCCCAATATGCCACTGCCTCGGCGACCTTGATCTTCCACGGATCGACGTGCTCCGCGACCGCGGTTGCGATATCGCTGACGAAACTCTGGAAGTCCGCCGGCGACGGGGGTGGGGGTGTCGCGCGCCCGCCCCCTGACGTCCGCGCTTTCACGTGCGAGAACATCGCGCTGACGTCCTGTGGCTGGACCATGCTGCCGCCGAGGGTCTGGGTCGCGATCAGCTTGTTCAACGCGCCATTCAGCTCGCGGATGTTTCCGAACTCCAGCGTCGCCAGCTCCTCGATGACGCCGGACTGGAAGCGGATGCCGCGTTCGCCGCATCGTGCCCGCAGAATCGCCAGCCGCGTCTCGTAGTCCGGCGCGCCGATGTCCACGATCAAGCCACCGGAGAGGCGCGTGATCAGCCGCTCATCCACGTCGGGAATTTCCGCCGGCGGTCGGTCGCTGGTCATCACGACCTGGCGTCCGGTCCCCTGCAAGGCGTTGAGAAGTCGCAGCAGCTCGGTCTGCGTTTCGCGACGCCCGGTGAGGAACTGCACGTCATCGAGGAGCAATACATCCACGCGTCCATACCGCTGCTTGAACCGGTCAGCCTCATTGGCCGCGATGGCGGCGTGCAGCTGCTCGACGAAGTCTTCGAGGGAGACATACTCGACGCCGAGGTTTGGCTCGCGCTGGATGACCAGGTTGCCGATCGCACCCATCAGGTGCGTCTTCCCCAACCCGGAGCTGCTATAGATGAAGAGCGGGTTGTACGTCAGGCCGGGTTGCTCCGCGACCGCGCGCGCCGCCGCGACGGCCAGCCGGTTCGCGGATCCGGTGACGTAGTTCTCGAATCGGTGTCGCGAGTCTACCTGCACCCGAGCGCTCCGCCGTTGCGGCTAACGCGACGCCCCGGCGCTGAGGCGCTTGAGGACGAGTTCGGAAATGCCACGCAGCGTCTCGAAGACGCCAGGGCCGTGGAGTGCATCGGCAGGGAATTCTGGCACTCCACGAAAGTTAATCGCGTCGGACAGCTCATTCGTCGTGAGAATGAGGTCCGCGGGAAGGTCCTGCTTGTTGTATTGCAGAACCAGCGGAATGGCGCGTGGCTCGACCCCCTGCTCCGACAGATTCTGGTGCAGGTCCTGGAAGCTTTCGATGTTCTCCTGGAGCTGGCGAGCCTGGCTGTCGGCAACGAAGACGACGCCGTCCGCGCCCTGGAGCACCAGCTTTCGCGTCGCGTGGTAGTAGACCTGGCCCGGCACCGTATAGAGCTGAAAGCGCGTCGAGAACCCGGAGATGCTGCCGAGGTCGAGGGGCAGGAAGTCGAAGAAGAGGGTGCGGTCCGTCTGCGTCGCGAGCGATACCATCTTGCCTTTGCGCTCGTCGGGAACCTGGCTGTAGATCGTATGCAGATTCGTGGTCTTCCCCGACCGCCCTGGGCCGTAGTACACGATCTTGCACGTGATCTCGCGCGTCTGGTAGTTGACGAGTGACATCAGGCCCGCCCGAACAAGACCGCGAGGTTCCGGTTCAACTCGCGCTCGAAGTTTTCGTTCAGCATGGGATGAGGCGCGGGGACAGGCATTGGCGCGGCGTTGGCGAGATTCACCCGGAACTCGTCGAAGAACACACGCACGAGCCCCAGCGAGCTCTCGCCGTCGAAGACGGTGAGGAGAATGTAGGGCCCGCGGACGGTTTGTGTCTCACCGATGAATATCTGGCGGTCCTTGCCGGCGTGGTGCAGGCCCGTGAACGGCTTCCCTTCCAGCTGCATACCCAGTTCGGAGGCCGACATGTGAATCGCGGCCGCCAGCGCGCAGGCGGACATGATGTCCATCGCACGCGTGAACCCATACTGCCCCATGACCTGGCCGTTGGGGTGCAGCAGCAGCGCGAGCACGACCCCCGCGTCGCCCACGAACTGCTGCAGCGGCGCCTCGATCCAGGGTTCGACGGACGCCTTGATCATGTCAGCGACTCCGCCGCTCGCAGCAGCTCCATCCGGATCAGTCCGATGTTGGCGTGCGGCTCACCCACGACGACGAGAATCACGTCATCGCCCCCGAGCATGCACAGCCGGCCGGACTCCGCTTCCAGCTGGAGAAAACCCGTGGTCCCCAGCCCGGCTGCCTCCGCCGACTTGCGCGCTTTCTTGTACAGGGAGGCGGCGAGCGCGGCGACCCGTGTCTCGTCCTGGCCGATCTGCAGGTTCGATTCGATGGCGATTCCGTCGCGCGCGCTGACGGCGAGACACGCCTGCACGCCCTTCTGGCGCGAGAAATTGTCGAGAATCGGTGTGAAGATGGAGTTCACGACTCCGCCTCCCGACCGCGTTCGATGCATCGATCCAGGAGGCGCCGCAGCATTCCCAGTGGCGTGGCGGGCGGCGCGGACAACACCACCAGTCCACCGGCGGCT
Source organism: Gemmatimonadaceae bacterium (assembly GCA_035626995.1). Classification (GTDB taxonomy): domain Bacteria; phylum Gemmatimonadota; class Gemmatimonadetes; order Gemmatimonadales; family Gemmatimonadaceae; genus DASPMP01. Next base: position 10,040 of record DASPMP010000132.1, on the reverse strand, counting down.
GGCCCCTCGGCGGGTGCCGGCGCCAGCGACATGATCGCCGACTCGGTTTCGAAGACGATGGCGCGCCATGCGCCGATCTGCAGATGCTTCGTCGCTCGCTGCGCCTCGCCGGAGACGCCGGTCAGCGCGGCGCCGACAGCCGCGGACACGTCGCGCCCGTCGCCGGCCTGGTACCGTCCGGCGACGACGCCGCCATCCGCATCGAGGAGGAGCGCCGCGTGCGCATCGGGAAGTACATCTGCAAACAGGTCCGTGGGTGTCGGTCCGACGATCGCAGGAACGTCGAGCGGAGTCACGGCACCCGAACGCCGGACTGCGGTGATTGCAGCCGCAATGTCAGCATCCTCACCTTCGAGATTGCGCGCCTCGATCAGCAGACGCTCCGCCTCGTCGCGATCGCCCTGATGAAAGCGGATGAACGCCATGCCCTTGATTGCGCCGAGGTGCCCGGGAACGATGCGGCGCACCATCTGCCACTCGCTCAGCGCCTCATCGAAGGCGCCGGCATCCGCATGGATTCGGGCGAGCTGATCGTGCGCGTCGGGATTGGCCGGATGACGTTCGATGCCCCGGAGTGCGACCTTGCGCGCCATGTCGAGCTGGCCGACGCGTCGCAACGTTTCCGCAAGCGGAAGGAACACGAGACTCGACGGATCACGCGCGAGCTCGTCGCTCCAGATGCGGATCTCGTCAGACATGCAGTCCCCCGTCGAGCGTTCCGGTCAGCGACGCCAGTGCCCGCAACGCGGCGCGAGCGCGATCGGCCTCGACATGCCCGGGATCGAGGGAGAGAAACCGCTCGAGGCTTTCCCGAGCAACGGGGAAACTGCCCGCGCGAATCCCGGCAAAGCCACGCTCCAGCGCGTCCTCGACATCGGCGGCGCGCTGCAGCGCGACGGCGAGTGCGGCATCATCGGTTGCCTCCGGTTCGGTGCGCAGCACTTCGACGACGCCCGTGGTGATGAGCCCGAACACGACCTTGGCCGTGTCGAACTCGCTGCGGCCGAGCTGCTGGGCGATTGCACGGATATCCCGCTCCCCATCGATCAGGGACAGGACCTCCCATTCGTGCGGCAGCAGATCGAGCGCGGTCTCATGCTCGCCTGGAAGATCCGCGAGTATCGGGACGACATCGACGCCCGAAATCCTGCCGGCCATCCGCGACCACTCGTCGATGCGACGCGCGCTCTCCATCAGCAGCGACTCCGTGGCGATGTTCGCGCGGTCCGGCGCCGGGACTTCGGCGATCGAGCGCTCCTCGAAGGAGAAATACCCCTCGCGCCAGTTCATCATCTCGAACACGGCAAGCTCGATCTGCACCCGCAGCCTGCGCTGCAGCTCGCGCGGGGTGAGCATGGCGCCGTCGAGCGGCTCGACGGGACGACTGCGAAGCAGCGCCTGCACGACGCGACCGCGATCGAAGAAGACCACCCCTTCGTCGGCGATCTCCGCCGCGGTGACATGGAGCATCCCCGTCTTCCGGCTCAAATCGATGAGCTGGAAAACGTCCGGAAGTCCGAGTTCCTGAATGGGTCCCTCGATGGGCATCAGACCCTCGGCTCCAGCTGCTGTGAACGACGCGACGTCGCCGTGGCGCGCGATGCAAAGATGCGTTGCAGGTCCGTCGCGGTGCGGATCTCGCGGCGTGCCCGCTTCGCATATTCGCTCCCCGGGTCGATATCGATCACGCTCTTCCAGCGCGTGATCGCCTCGCGGAACCGGTGCTGCTCGGCCAGCAGCGCACCTTCGTGATAGAGCGCGCCGACATGGCTGGGATCGAACCGAAGGACGCGCGCGAAAGCAGTGACAGCATCCTGCTTGCGCCGCAGCTCGAGGAGCGTCTCTCCCAGGGCAATGAGCGCATCGAAGTGGTAGGGGTCCCGGCCGAGCAGGTCGATGAGCAGCGGGAGGGCGTCGGCGGGGCGCCCAAGCTGCCGGCGGAGCGACGCCAGCGCGAGCGTCGCCTCGGCGTACGTGGGAACGGCATCCAGGGCGAGGAGTAATTCCTGCTCTGCTTCACGCAGCGACTTGCGCTCGATCAGCACCCGTGCGAGCTCGAACCGCACCACGGCGTAGTGTCCGTCGAGCGCGAGCGCGTTCCGGTACGCCGCAATCGCCCCTTCGATGTCACCGAGCTTGCGTGCGATGTCTCCAATGTGGCGGTGCACGTCGGCGCGCATCGGTGCCACCCGACGCGCGGTGTCGAGCGCGGCGAGCGCGGCAGCCGGATCGCCCGCATCTCCCCGCGTGGCCGCGGCCAGCATGAGGATGTCGATATCCGACGGCGCGCGCCGCAGCACGGACTCCGCCACCAGGCGCGCCTCGATCGCACGGCCGAGTCGAAGGAGCGCGGTTGCCTCACCGGTCATCGCCGGCACATGGTGCGGATTCGCGCGTCGGGCCTCCTGGTACCGCTCGAGGGCTTCACCCCAGAGTCCCTGCTTCGCGTACACATCGCCGAGCAGACCGGCGCCCTTCGCCCGATCGCCGCCGCGCATGAGCGCTCGCTTGATCTCGGCAAATGCCCGATCGAAGAACCCCTTCGAGAGAAAATCCGACGCCATCGCGAAGGGATCTGACTCGGTGGGAAGCGTCGCGAGCACCGGCGTGCGCGCCGCCGGCGGCGTCAGCTCCCCGAACAACGAGTCGAGGACCGATGGATCGAAATCGAAATCCTCGATCCGCTCGTCGGCGCGCTTCTCCTGTCCAAGATCCGGCTGGATCGAGAGGTCCGCGGATTCGTATTGCAGGTCGATGGCCAGCTCGAACTTCTGCGCCACATAATAGGGGTCGAGCTCGAGCGCGAGCTTCGTCTCGCGCAGCGCGCCCTCGAAGTCGCCCAGGTTCGACAGGGCGAAGCTCAGGTTGTAGTGCGCCTCGGCGTAGTTCGGCCGCGCCTGAATCGCCCGCGCGAATGCATTGCGCGCGTCCTGGAACTTCCCGAGCTCGGCCAGGACGAGGCCGACGCCATTCCACGCCACGGGATGCTCCCCGTCGAACGCGAGCACCTGGCGGTACGCCTCCAGCGACAACTGCATGCGCTTCCCCTTGAAGAGCAGCAGTGCCTGATTCAGCCGGGCCTTGATGAACGCGCCATGCGCGTCGAGCGCGCGGCGAAACGCCTCGAACGCGGCATCCCGTTCGCCGGCGTGATAGAACGCGACACCCAGGTTGTTGAGTGCCAGCGCATAGGTGGACTCCAGCTCGATGGCGCGGGTGTAGCTCAGCTGCGCCTCCTGGTACCGGCCGAGCTGGTGAAGCGCGACCCCGCGCTCGTTCCACAGCTGCGGGCTGTCGGGGCGGCGCGCGACGAGGGTCTCATACAGTGCGAGTGCGGCTTCGGCGTCGCGACTGAGCAGATGTACTTCCGCGATCCCCTGCTCCACCAGGTCGCGATCCTCGCCACGATGCAGCGCGAGCTGATATTCCCCGAGCGCTTCGTGGTAGTAGCCTTTTTTCCGGAACGCGACGCCGAGGTTGTAGTGCGTGAGCGGGGATTCCTGCGCCGCCTCCACCTGGACGCGCGATCGTGATTCGCGGCGTGCCTTCTCGACGTAGCGCTCCGGTGGCGCCGGGGAGAGCGCGAGGTTTGCCTGCGCCTTCGACAAGGCGGGGTTCAGTTTCATCGCGCGCTCTGTGGCGTCGCGCGCATCGTCGTGAAGCCCCGAATCGCCCAGCACGAAGCCGAGCAGGTACCACGCTTCGTGGTTGTCGGGATTGAGCTCGATGGCGCGCCGCAGCCGCGCGAGCGCGTCTCCGAGCTGCCCCTGGTTGTAGGCCAGCTCGCCGAGGTAGAAGTAGACCAGCGAGCTGCCCGGGTCTACCTCGAGGGCCTGAGTGAGCCACTGTTCCGCGGCGGCAACGTCACCGACTTCCTTCGCGGAGAGCGCCAGCTGGATCGATGCGGCCAGGTCGCGCGGGTGATACTGCAGCAGCTCCGCGAATTCAGGGATCGCCTCGTCGTGCCGCCCGAGGAGCGCAAGCGTGCGTCCCACCTCCCAGCGCGCGTCGCGATCGCTGGGATTCGTCCGCAGATGCTCCTGCAGCTGCGTGATGCGCGCGTCCGCTGCACCACTGTGGAGATACGCGATCTCGAGGTTCCGCTGCGCCACCTGCATGCGCCCGTCGAGCTCCAGCGCACGCATGAACGCCCCGACGGCTTCTTCGTACAGCCCCTTGTTGTAGTACAGGACGCCCAGGTTGTTGTGCGCGCCTGCATCGGAGGGATCGATGCGGCGCGCGAAGGACCGCAGGACGGCGAGGTCGCGTTCCGATGCGCGCGGTCGGCTCTCGTCGTGTCGGGCTTCGGCGGTCTCGCTCACTTGCAGGCGATCAGGCGGCGAGGACAGACTGGACGGCTTCGAGCAGGCGGCTCGGCTGGAATGGCTTGACCACGAATTCCCTCGCGCCGGCTTCCAGCGCCTCCGCGACGAGTGCGGGGGGCGCCATCGCGCTGCACATCAGGATACGCGCCCGGTCGTCGAACCGGCGGATTTCGCGTACGGCGTCGAGCCCGCCCATGTCACGCATGACGATGTCCATGGTGACCACGTCGGGGCGGAGCTGCTTGTACTTCTCAACCGCCTGGACGCCGGTTTCGGCCTGTCCGATGACCTCGAAGCCACCGCGCTCGAGGATGTTGGTCATGAGGGTGCGAATGTACGGCGTATCATCGCAAACCAGCACCGTGTGGCTCACCGCGTCGGGCCTCGTAACGTGAATGGGCTTCAAAACTTGCGACGTGAAAAACGTCCTCGACAAGGACGATTCAGCGCCCCTGAAGTCCCGTCCGCCGCGTGGCCGAACCGCGGCTCGAAAGCAGCGTCAATCCATCTCGAAAAAGCCGATATCGGCCAGCGGATCGGCAGCCTCCGGACTGATCGTGCCATCCGCGATCCGGACGAGGGCTGCGCGCAGGTCGTCAGGGAGGGGCGATCGGACCTCGATTTTCGCTCCCGACACCGGGTGATCGAAGATGAGCCATGCGGCATGCAGAAAATGACGTTTCGGTGGCAGCGCCACCAGCCGCCGCCCCCCGCCGCCGCCGTAGATGTCGTCCCCAAGCACCGGATGACCGATCGAGGCGAGATGGACGCGGATCTGGTGGGTTCTCCCCGTGAACAGGTGCGCCCGGAGCAGGTCGCCCGCGTCAAAACGTCCTAACCGGACGAACGCGGTCTTTGCAGGCTTCCCATCCGGAACGACAGCCATCTTCTGGCGATTTCGTGGATCGCGGGCCATCGGTTTGTCGACGATCGTTTCGTCCTTTTCGAGATGCCCCCAGCAGACCACTGCATAGCGTCTCGAGATCTTCCGCGCAGCCATTGCTGCGCCAAGGCTGCGGTGGGCGCGGTCACTCTTGGCCACCAGGAGCAGGCCCGAGGTTTCCTTGTCCAGCCGGTGGACGATGCCTTCGCGGGTGGGATCGCTCCCTGTGGCGAGCGGTTCGCCCCGCCCCTTGAGCGCATTCACCAGGGTTCCGGTCCAGTTGCCCGGCGCCGGGTGCACGACCATGCCGGCCGGCTTGTCGATGACTACGAGGTCGTCGTCCTCGTACCGCACGACGAGCGGGATATCCTCGCCGTGGACCTCGCGCGTGACCGTTGCTGGAATGCTGACGACGACCTCTTCGCCGGCGGAAGGTCGGTAGCTGGCCTTCTCCCGCCGCCCGGCGACGCGAACCTTGTCGTTCGCGATCAGTGTGGCTGCATGATTCCGCGAGAGATCGAGCTGCTGCGCGACGAGGAGATCCAGGCGGGTGCTGTCCGCCGGCGCGGCAAAGCGTTCGACGCGTGCGTCGCGTGAAGGGTCAGGGGACACGCGCGTCGCCCGCGGGCGACTGTCGGTTCTCGCGGTCCTGGCGCCGCTGCGCACGGTCTTCCTGAAGCAGCACCCATCCCAGCAGGACCGCGCCGACCGACACTGCCGCGTCGGCGACGTTGAAGGTCCAGAAGCGCGTACCGCCGATGCCGATGTCGATGAAATCGACCACGCCGCGCTCGGACCGGATGCGATCGATGAGGTTGCCCGCCGCACCACCCCATGCGCATCCCAGCGCAAACGGCTTGAGCCGCTCCGCCGGCGTGCTCTCGCGGTACAGCTTCCACAGGATGATGAGGGCAATGAAGGCGAACCCGCCGAACACATAGCGGGACGCGTCGCCCACGGACATGCTGAACGCGGCTCCGGGGTTGTACGCGAGGGTGAACCGGAGGACCTCGCCCACGATCTCCTTCGGCTGGTGCGGAAAGAGATGCTTCACGGCGTAGTACTTCGTGATGACGTCGAGCGTCACCGCCGTGAGCGCGGCACCCCAGAACAGCCGCGCGCGGGGCCCGGACTCGGCAAGATTGTCGGTCATTGAAAAGCCTTAAGAGGCTTCGCCGGACTCGTGTCGCAGCTCGCTCGGCACGAGCCCCACCTTCGTGTTTTCCTGGACCCGGTCTTCGTGCCAGAGCACGATGGCAAGCAGGAAGGCACCCGTGCTCACGGCCATGTCGGCGACGTTGAAGGTCGGCCAGCGCGCATCACCCACGCCGACGTCGAGGAAATCCACGACGCCCAGGGGGTGGCGAATGCGATCGATGAGGTTGCCGACGGCGCCACCACACACGAGTGCCAGCGACGTCACCCGCAGCCAGTCGCCGCGGGGGGACGTGAGGTAGAGGCGACCGAGAATGAGCAGCGCGCCGATGGTCAGGGCCATGAACACCCACCGCGAGTGCTGCCCGACATTAAGCCCGAATGCGGCACCGGGGTTGTAGACCAGCGTGAACCGGAGGTACTCCCCGATCACGTCGTGCGGCACGCCGGGCAGGTCTTCGAGCTCACGCACGGCGAGCCACTTGGTAAAGACGTCCGACGCGACGATCGCCGTGAGGATGGGCCAGAAGAGCACCCCGTTAGGTCTACTTCTTTGCATCTTCCTCGCGCTGCTTGCAGTCGATGCAGTACCGTGCATGCGGCAGCGCGTCGAGGCGCTCGAAGGCGATGTCCTTTCCACAGTTGTGACACTTGCCGAACGTCTCCGGTGACTTGTACAGTCGCCGCAGCGCCTGATCGATGTGCCACAGGAACCGTCCCTCCTGGCTCGCGAACAGGAACGCCTTCTCGCGCTCCATCGCGTCGGTGCCCTGGTCCGCCATGTGGAACGAGTACGCGCTCAGGTCCCCGTCCGAGGACTGGTCGCTCTTGTTGAACAGTTCGTCGTGGTGGCCGAGTTCCTTGAGGACGCGACGCCTCTCCTCGAGCAACCGCTTCTCGAAATGCTGCAGCTGCTTCTTCGGCATTGGCTTCGGCTTCTTGTCGCTCTTGGTCGTCGCCATGCTATTCCGTCCGTGTGAGTGCGATTGCAGCGTCGACCCCATCGAGATCGACGGCCTGCGAAATTAACGAATCGTGTAAACTACCCGGGTCCTGCAGGAGCTCGGTAGCCAGCACTTCGCCGGCAATCCAGTCGCGGTGTCTGGCGACCGCCGCCGTGACGTCCGTCGCCCCCGCAATGGCGAGGCGAATGCGATCGCTCACCCCGAGTCCCGCCTCCTTGCGCATACGTTGTACCCGGCTGATGAGCTCCCGGGCCGTCCCTTCCAGCCGGAGCTCCTCGGTGACAGTCGGATCGATCGCGGTGACGAACCCGGCGGACTCTTGCACGAGCAGGTCGCCGGATGCGCTTTTCAGGACTTCCACATCTTCCGCGGTCAACGCGTGTGTTTCGCCATCCACCGTAACGGCGAGCGGCGTGCCATGCTCGAACGCGCGGAGCTCGTCGGACGTGAACGCGCCGATGGCCGCGGCCGCGAGCGGCGTCTTCTTCCCGAACCGCTTTCCCAGCGAGCGGAAGTTGGCCTTGGCCTTGAGGGTGACGAGCGCGTCTCCCGTTCGCGCGAACTCGATCGCCTTGACGTTGAGCTCCGCGGCCAGGAGCGGGAGGAGCTGTTCGAGCAGCCGCTGGTCCACCGCGGGCGCGACGCACACCGCCTTCGTGAGCGGTTGACGCACCTTGATCTTCGCAGCCTCGCGCGCCGCGCGTCCGAGTGTCGCGAGCTGCCGCACGGCGTCCATCGTCCCTTCGAGCGCAGGGTCGCGCGGCGGACGCGTCACGCGAACGAACGGCGCGAGGTGCACCGACTGGCCCGTCAGCTCGCGGTGCATCCAGTCCGGAAAGAATGGAGCGAATGGCGCGAGCAGGCGCGCGGTCACGGTGAGCACTTCGTGGAGCGTGGCGAAGGCGGCGCGGTTGTCGGCCGCGTCCACCTCGTAGAACCGATCGCGATTGCGCCGGGCATACCAGTTGGACACATCATCGTCCACAAAGGTCATCAGTGCACGGGCAGCGGCCGTCGCATCGTACCGCTCGAGCAGTGCATCGACTTTCTCCTCGACGGCGCTTAGCCGCGACAGCATCCACCGATCGATCAGCGGGCGCTCTGCCGGTTTGGGATCGCGGTCGGACGGGGACCACCCGAAGTTCGCATACTGCGCGAACACGCCGCTGTACACGTTCTTGAGGGTCAGGAAGAAGCGAACCGATTGCTCCCGGATAGCGCGCTCGTCGAACTTTCGTGGTACCGAGACGTCACTCGTCGCGATGAGAAAGAAGCGCACGGCGTCCGCCCCGTACTCCTCGAGCACTCGCCAGGGATCCACGGTGTTCCCCTTGTGCTTGGACATCTTTTGTCCGTCGGCGTCGAGCACGAGGTCGTTTACGACAACAGCCTTGTAAGGCGCCGCATCCACGGCGTCGCCATCGGTGCCCCGTCCCTCGTCCCGTTTCCCCAGTCCCTTGTTATTCGGCAGCGCATCGCCAAGCCCCGTCGCGATCGCCAGGAGCGAATAGAACCATCCACGGGTCTGGTCCACTCCCTCCGCGATGAAGTCCGCCGGAAACTGCCGCGGGAGGACGTCCGCGTTCTCGAACGGGTAGTGCCACTGCGCGAAAGACATCGAGCCGGAATCGAACCAGGTGTCGATGACTTCCGGCACGCGCTTCATCGTCCCGGCGCATCCCGCCTGCGCGCATTTCCAGCTGTACGCGTCGATGAACGGTTTGTGCGGATCGAAATCCTGCCCCAACGCCTTTCCTGACCTTTTCGCAAGGTCTGCGTACGCGCCAATCGCCTCCACATGCGCGCTGTCCGCGTCGCACACCCACACCGGCAGCGGCGTCCCCCAGTACCGGTCGCGCGAAATGGCCCAGTCGACGTTGTTCTCCAGCCATTCGCCAAAGCGGCCGGCGCCCATCTCCGGTGGATGCCAGTCGACGCGCGCGTTGCGCGCCAGCATATCATCCCGGAACATGGTCGTCTTCACGAACCAGGAACCGCGCGCGTAGTACAGCAGCGGTGTATGGCACCGCCAGCAGTGCGGATACGCGTGCGTCATCGTGCCCGCCTTCCAGAGTACGCCGCGCTTCTTCAGTTCCTCGATGAGAAGCGGATCGGCCTTCTTCACGAACATCCCGCCAACGACCGGCAGGTCTTCGGGAAATTCTCCCCGGCCATTCACCGGCTGCAGGAAGGCAAGGCCGTGCTTCTGTCCTGCGGCGTAATCGTCCGCGCCGAATGCCGGCGCCATGTGCACGACACCGCTGCCGTCTTCGGCGGAGACGAAGTCGCCCGCGACGACGATCTCGTGCTTCGCGCCCGCGGGATACGGAAGCCAGTCGAAGGGCCGGCGGTATTGCCAGCCGAGCATCTCCTTCCCGGACAGCCGAGCAAGCACGTCCCATCGGTCCACCCAGTCCGCACCGAACACGCCGGCCAGGCGGGCTTCGGCGAGTATGAGCGATCCTTCATCCTTGCCCTTGCGCTTCACCTCGACATAGTCGAGGTCGGGATGCACGGCGAGTGCGACGTTCGAGACGAGCGTCCATGGGGTGGTGGTCCAGACGAGAATGCGTTTGCGCGCTTTCCCAACCACCTCGAGCATCACATAGACACTCGGATCCTCGACATCCTCGTACCCCTGCGCCACTTCATGGCTCGAGAGCGCCGTCCCACAGCGCGGGCAGTACGGCAAAATCTTGTGGCCACGCGACA
>DASPMP010000131.1:0-4118 GCA_035626995.1 Gemmatimonadaceae bacterium | reverse complement strand
GCGCGGTGGTCGTGGCGGTGGTGGCCGCGATCGCGAGTACGGCCGGCGCGACGAGTACTAGCACTTTCTCTCGCACACAAGTGGTCGGCTCCCGGTGACGCTCGTCGCCGGGAGCCGCTCGCGCATGTAAGCCGGGATGCTTTTCCTCGGCGCTGTGTTCGTCGTGGCGGTCCTCAGCGGTGCGACGGCATCGGTCGCGGGCTTCGGCATCGGGAGTCTCCTTACCCCGCTGATCGCGATGCGGCTGGGGATGACGACCGCGATCGCTGCCGTCGCGGTTCCGCATGCCCTGGCCACCGCATTGCGATGCTGGCGGCTGCGGCAGCACATCGATGGTGAGACGCTGCGGTCGTTTGGGATGCTGAGTGCCGCAGGCGCTCTCGCGGGAGCATTGCTGTACACGAGGTTCTCGAACCGGAGTCTCGCCCTTATCCTCGCCGCGCTGCTCATCGCCACCGGAGTAGCCGTCTTGACCGACTGGTCGCGCCGCTGGCACCCGCGGGGCGTAGCGGCTGGCGCGTTTGGACTAACCTCCGGGCTCTTCGGAGGGATCGCCGGAAACCAGGGGGGACTACGCGCCGCCGCGCTGCTGGCGTTCCCGCTCACCCCCCTGGCGTTCGTAGCCACGTCGACCGCCACAGGCCTCATGGTGGACGCGGCCCGGATGCCGATCTACCTGTGGCGAGCCGGCAGTACCCTGAGTCCCCACCTGGATGTCATCGCCGTTGCCAGCATCGGAGTGCTGGCGGGCACGCTGCTCGGCGAACGAATGCTGCTCGGGCTGAGCGTCCGGCATTTCCGCCAGGCCGTTGCCGGCTGCGTGACGTTGCTCGGCATCTGGATGCTCGCCAGACTTTAGCGTCGGATGAGACTTCTCCCATATATCGCCTCGACGGTAGCCGGCGCGTTCGCCTGGAAGCTGACGCGCCCCCTCGGCGTCTTCGCCGCTACGCTAGCGACCTTCATCGTCACGGCACTCGCGTTCTACTACACGCGGCGTTATCAACGCGAGTTGCTGGGATGATGCCCTGCTCCCCCGTGTCCTGCAGCCTTTTCGCGGATAGCGCGCGTCAATCCTTGTAAGGATCGAACTCGTTCTCGCCCGCCATGGCAACGATCAAGGGCCGGAGCGTGTGCACGACCTTGATGGTATCTCCCTGCGCATCGAGCACCTCGGGGAGACGGCGGTACGCGTGCGGCGATTCATCGAGGCCACCCCCGCGCAGGATCACCCCTCGCGGTCCAATCCAATCCTTCAACATCTCCCACGAGACCTTACCGGGTGCGACGACGCGTGCGTTCCTGCCCCAGCCCTTCGTCTTGCCGCGTGCCTCGGTCCTCGACATCACGCGTCCAGCGCCATGCACGGTGGAGTACAGCGCCCGCGCGGCGGTTTCGTCCGGCGTCGCCGCGCCTTCAAGCACCACGGAGTCGTCGCCCATCGATCCGCCGACGAACCCCTTCTGGCCGGGGAAGGCAGGGGTCGCACCCTTGCGCACGACAATGAGCTCTTCACCAAAATGGCGTTCCTTCCAGGCGAAGTTGTGATGATTGTGCACCAGCTCGACCTCACGTCCGCCGAGGATGCGCACGACCTTGCGTGCCACCCACTCGCGGCCGGCGTACGCGTAGTCGCCGGCGAGGTTCATCAGCTGCCAGTAGTCATGGCCGATAGGTGTGTCGAGACCGAGCAGCGCTTCGCGCTCGGGAGCGCGCTCACCCCATTTGCGATTCTGTGACAGCGCTTGAAAGCCCGACGCAATGGTGTGCCCCAGTCCGCGCGAACCGAAATGGACCCCCACCCACACCGTCCCTTCTTCGTCGGCAAAGACGTCTACGTAATGATTGCCGCTGCCGACAGTGCCAAGCTGCTGCCGGGCTTTCACCAGGAGGCCACGCCTGACCTCCGGCTCCAGCAGTGACCACGCGTCACTCCCGAACAACGCGTGGTCCACGGGAGCGTCGTCGGACTCGTTCCTTCGTCCGACGCCGAAGGAAATCGACGCGGCAATCTCATTGGCCAGCGATTCCCACGCGGCACGATCGAAGGACTCGGCTTTGAGATCCGTGCGTATGGCAGCGTTGCCGCAGGCGATGTCGAACCCCACCCCGACGACGCTGACCTTGCCGCGGTAGGCGGCGACTCCGCCGATGGGCATGACGTAACCCACATGTCCATCGGCCATGAGTGCGGCATGCTCCGCGCGAGACGCCACGTCGCGGAGTTGCTCGATAGTCTTGGCGTCGTGCTGGCCGAAGACGGCGGTGATGCTGGATGACACGGTGAGCGACGCTTGAGGGTTTAATGGTTTGAGGGTTTGAGCGGTTCCTGCCGGCCTCGGACTATTTGTTCTTTCGCGTCTTTTTTGTCCGCCTTTTTGTCCGTTGTTGTGTCCGCCGTTTTGTCCGCCGTCTTGTAGGCCCTCCGTGCCTTCGACGGAGCAACTCGCGCTCCTTCACCAGGCGCTTTCCGGAAATGCGGTGGCCAGGGCGCATCGCCAAGTCCTTCACGCTCATCGCGCGCGGCTAGGTCCAGCAACGCGTCCAGCGATCCCGGCGCATCGTCCATGTCCTCGTGCGGATCACCGATGATCGCAAATCGACCGGGGACGGTGAACACGGTGAAGTCGGCGGGATCGCAATCGGCGACTTCCTCCCAGTCCAGCGGTGCCGACACGCGCGCGTCCGGCAACGGCCGTACTGAGTACGCCGAGCAGGTCGTGCGGTCCTTCGCGTTCTGGTTGTAGTCCAGGAAGACGCCATGGCGTTCCTCCTTCCACCACTTCGACGTCGCGAGCTTCGGGACGCGACGCTCGATCTCGCGGGAGAAGGCAAGCGCCGCTCGCCGCACTTCGGTGAAGCTCCACTTGGGATAGATCCGTGCGTTGACATGCATCCCGCGGGATCCGCTCGTCTTCGGCCACCCGGTCAACCCGACCTCGGTCAGCAACGCGCGCGCTTCGAGTGCGACCCGACGAACGTCGTCCCAGCCCACGCCCGGTACCGGATCCAGGTCGATGCGCAACTCATCGGGATGATCCAGGTCGTCTGCCGTCACTGCGTGCGGATGCAGCTCGATGCATCCCAGGTTCACGACCCACGCGAGCGCGGCGGCGTCGCGCACGACCAGTTCCTCCGCGGTGCGCCCCGAGGGGAATGACAGCACCACCGTGTCCAGCCAATCCGGCCGCGGCTGTGGCGCGCGCTTCTGGTAGAACGGCTCTGCATGCGCGCCATTGACGAAGCGCTTGAGCACCAGCGGACGGTTGCCAACGCCGTTGATCGCACCGGGAGCCACGTCGAGGTAGTACCGGACCAGCTCAACTTTCGTCAGCCGGACGCCCTGCGAGAAGTACAATTTGTCCGGATTGCTGACCCTGACTTCGCGCCCGTCGATCGTGAGAATTTCCGCCGGTTCATGCTTCGCCATGCGTGATCATGCCAGCCACACGCGCGAAGTTCAACCGGCGGACGGCGGCATGGTCATTCTGCGCGCATCGCGATCAGCGGGTCGATCGAGACGGCACGCCGGGCGGGAATGAGGCACGCAAGCACCGCGATGAACGCGAGCGCAGCTGCGGCACCGAGGAACGACACGACGTCTGTCTGCTGCACGCCGTAGAGCGTGTGCGCCAGGAGCTTCACGCCTCCACGCGCGATGAGCAGGCCGACGAGCGATCCGATCACCGCCATCACCAGTCCCTGCGCGATCACCGCGCGAGCGACGGAGCGGCGGGACGCGCCAAGTGCCATCCGGATGCCGATTTCCCGCGTACGCTGTGTGACCGTGTACGCCAGGACGCCGTACAGACCAACTGCGGCCAGTCCGACCGCGACCATCGCGAACGCACTCAGGAGGAACAGCGTGAAGCGTGGCCGTGCGACCGAACGACGCATCGCGTCCTCCACGCTGGTCACCTTCGGTGGCGGAAGCCGGCGGTCGATCCCCGACATGACCCCCGCGAGCGCAGTCGCCACTCCCGCGTTTTCCGGGGCCGCACGGACAATGATCGACGGCCGGAAGTTCGAGACGCCCGGCCCATACAGCACCCCTTCCGTTGCGTCGCCGGTCAGTCCGAACAGCCGGGCATCGCCGACGACGCCCACGATCGTCTTCC
>DASPMP010000130.1:0-9618 GCA_035626995.1 Gemmatimonadaceae bacterium | reverse complement strand
CTGCAGGTCGGTATAGAAAGGATGGCTGACCGACACCGCGTAGTTCTCACCCAGCGATTTGCGCATCCCTTCGGCGACAATTGCGTATGGACGGCCGAGAAGCTGGCGATGCGCGAGCTTGCCACCAAATCCTGTCCGCAGGCCGCGCTGCTTTTCCCATCGACCTTCGACGTGCATTCCGGCACCGAGAAAATTCATGGTGCCACCATTCAGCGCTCGGATCGTGGCGCCCGACAGCCGCGCGCCCGCGATGACGGGTACTTCGTCAATGGTGGAGACGTGAATGCGAACACCACCGCCATCCGGGATTGCGCGGACGGTTGCGTCAGACAGGAATGGCTGCGCGCGCAGGATGCGTTCGCTCTCCGAACGACGGAACTCGGTGCAGGTCATACCCGGTTCCAGGGTCACGAACCGGCGGACGAGGTCTTCATCGGTCGTTTCGTGGTGCAGGCCGAGCGCCCGGGCGAGCTTTCGCCACCACGCCAGCGCACCGCGGAAGGCCGGGCGATTGGCGTCCACGTCAACGGCGGTGACGCGCCGCCCTTCGCAGGAAGCATCGGCACCCGGCGCAGGCTGCTGGGCGTCGCCAGCGGATGTAGCCAGGGCCAGAACTATCGCAGGCACCGCACCAAACCGTTTGGAGTGGCGGAGCGCCGCCCTGTAAACCAAAGTCATATATAGAGTTCGCAAGACAGCAGGAAGGGGCAAGCGTTGTGCCCGTCACCATCGCCTACTATTCGTTACACGATTGTAACAGCGCCGACGCCCTCCGGAATCCGTCGATGACCACTTTGTGCCCGTGCACCGACTCCATGGTCAGATCGGCGTGAAATCGCAAATCGCTCCCGAACGCGCCGCCCAGCCTGGCGAACGGGTCCTCGTCGTCGACGACGAGCCGGACATCGTCGCGCTGGTGGCCTACCACATGGCGCGCGCGGGATATCGCGTTTCGACCGCTACGACGGGCAGTGAAGCGCTTCAGGCGGCAAGCGAAGAGCGTCCCGCGCTCGTGATCCTCGACCTGATGCTTCCAGGACTGTCGGGATTCGAAGTACTGGAGCGGATTCGTGCGGACAAAGTGTTGTCCGACACTCCGGTGCTCATGCTGACAGCGCGACGCGAGGAGGCAGATCGCCTCCAGGGATTGTCCCTCGGCGCCGACGACTATCTCGCCAAGCCATTCAGTCCGCAGGAACTCGTGCTGCGGGTGCGGAACATCCTGCGACGGACACGTACCCTGCCGGTGGAACGACGCAGCATCATCGAGGTCGGCGACGTGACGATCGACAAGGACGCACACACGGTCACGATGGACGGTAAGCCTGTTGACCTCACCGCGACGGAGTACAAGCTTCTGATCACCCTTGCTGAACGGCGGGGCCGCGTGCAGAGTCGCGCTCAACTCCTCGAGATCGTCTGGGAATCAGCGCCGGACATCCAGACGCGTACGGTCGATATGCACGTGCAGCGACTTCGGACGAAGCTGGGCGCATCCGGAGAGCTGATCGAGACGGTCCGCGGCTTCGGCTATCGCCTGAAGCGCGTCGGCGACCGCTGACGCCCGCATGAGACTCGCACAGCGGCTGCTGCTCGGCGCCGTTTTCATCGTGACCGTGCTGATGGTGGTCGCGGTCGCGCTTGCCGGGCAGCGGCTCCGTGCACAGCTCCAGCAACTCACCGAAACGCAGCTTTCGACAGAGGCACGCCTCATCGCGCAGCAGTGGGTCGCAGGCATCGCTCCCGACCTGCTCGCGGACTCTGCGGGCGCAGCGCTGGGTCAACGCGTCACCCTCATCGACGCTTCCGGCGTGGTGCTCGGAGACAGCGAATTCGACGGAGTCGCGCTCGCCGCCCTCCAGAATCACAATGCGCGTCCGGAAATTATTGAGGCGCGTGCGAAGGGTCGCGGTGCATCCCAGCGCGTGAGCCCATCGGAGGGGGATGAGGAATTGTATGTCGCGCTATCGGCGGGTGACGGACGCGTCGCGCGCGTGTCCATCAGTACCGCGGAGCTTGACGCAATCGTGTCGCGCGCGCGCACCGACGTGCTATTCTCAGGGCTCATCGCGCTTGGCATCGCAATCGGCCTCGCGGCAATCTTCTCGCGTCAGGTATCGAGGCCAGTGGCCGAGCTGCGCGACGTGGCCAGCGCCATCGCCTCCGGCGACCTCTCGCGTCGGCCGCACATCTCCGCGCCTGGAGAGATCGGTGAGTTGGCGACCGCCCTGCAGCGAATGTCCGAGCAGTTGGGCAGCCGGCTTGCGGCGCTTCAGGCGGAGGATGAGCTGCTTCGCGCGCTTGTTGAATCGCTTGCCGAAGGTGTCGTCGCCGTCGACTCGCAGCGACGTGTGATCCGAATGAACGAGACAGCGCGCGTGCTAATGGGAATCCGCCAGGGGCTCCCATTTCCGGCGAACCTCCTGCCGCGCGATCGAGGGCTCTGGGATGCCATGGATTCCGCGCTGAGCGGCATTGCCGTGGAGCGGGTCGAGACCCAGTTCGGCAGCAGGACATTGGCCCTGACCGCACGCCCGCTCGGCATTGGGGGAGCTGTGCTTGCCCTGTTCGACCTTACCGGTGTCCGGCGGCTCGAGACAGTGCGGCGTGATTTTGTGGCGAACGTCTCACACGAGCTGAAGACGCCGCTCACGGCGATTCGCGGCTACGCCGAAACGCTCGTCGCTGAGCTGTCGGCCGATCCACAGCATTCGCAATTTGCGGAGACCATTCGTGCAAATGCGGAGCGGATGCAACATCTCGTGGATGACCTGCTCGATCTTTCACGGATCGAGTCTGGCGGTTGGATCCCAAGTCCCGTACTGCTGGATCTTGCCGGCATCGCGGGCGAGACCATCGCACCATACCTGGGTGATGCCGCCAAGCGCGGTTGCGCGCTCGAGGTGAGCGTTGCCGACAATGCGGACACCCTGTGCGCCGACCCAGTAGCACTTCGGCAGGCACTGGGCAATCTCATAGAGAACGCCGTGCGCCATACGCCGTCCGGTGGGACGGTGACGGTGTTCTCGCGGCGCGAGCTGGAGTTTATTGCCTTGGGCGTCCGCGATACGGGCGCCGGGATTCCCAAACACCATTTACCGCGTGTCTTCGAGCGCTTTTATCGCGTGGACGCGTCTCGCTCACGCGCTGCCGGCGGCACCGGGCTGGGGCTGGCGATCGTGAAGCATCTGGTGGAAGCCCATGGTGGTCGTGTCGCCGTGGAGAGCAGCCTCGGACGAGGCACCATCGTCACCATGTACTTCCCTGTTCCCTGAATCCCACTCGCAGTTGAGATCGTCGCACGCGGAAGTGCCTGGACGCTGATCTGAGTCCACCGCATTTACAAAGGGTTACCAGTTCGTGACATGGTGACCGTACAAGGGAAACGCGGGCGGAGCAATTTCCCTGCTCCAAGGCGATGTCAGTCGCCCGTGCGCTCATTCTTGTTTTTCTTATGGAGAAATCATGCGATCGCTGTTGTCTGCAATGATGGTCCTGCTATGCACGGCTGTCTCGTCACCCGCCGCGCTACGGGGCCAAGCACTGCCGTTTGACTTCTCGAGTGTCATCTTCGGCAACTACCAGATGCGGGTGGATTCGCAGGCGAAAGCCGCCACCGGCGGCAAGCCGTCGAACCGATTCGACATCGCGCGTGCCTACCTCACCTTCCGGTTCCCCGTCGGTGAAAAAGCGAGCGCGCGCGTCACCACCGACATCTTCCAGCAGAGCAATGCGACGACGGCTGCCTACTACCCGGGCTGGTCGGTGCGCCTCAAGTACGGCTACCTGCAGTACGATGCGACACGTAGTCTTTTTGGCGTCGACGGGCTCGGTGCCAGCGCGCACATCGGCATGCTCCAGACAGTCGTCATCGAGCAGATCGAGACCTACTGGCCCCGCTGGCTTGGCAACACTGCTCCCGACATGCACGGCTTCTTCTCGTCCGCGGACGTCGGCGTCGCGGGGACATTCACGCTCCCGAAGCGATTCGGCGAGATTTACGCGACGGTCACCAATGGCCCCGGATTCTCCGCACCAGAGAACGACCGATTCAAGGACGTTGCCGCGCGGCTCACGATCACTCCATTCGCGAATGATTCCGGATTTCTTCGGACGTTTGCGATCACGCCCTGGTACTACAAGGGATGGCTGGCGAGCGCGTATACCCAGGAAACGCCGGTGGTGAGTGAGGGTCTGCAGAAGGACCGTCGCGGAGTCTTCGTTGGCGTGCGCGATCGCAAGCTCACGCTTGGAGTGGAGCTGGATCAGCGGCTCGAGGAGCTCGAGACGACAGCTCCACCAGCACCGCGCGGTGCGTTGAACGACCGAACGAGCGAGCTATTCTCCGCGTTTGTAATCGCCCGTCCCGCCGAGTGGGTTGGAACTGGCCAACGGTCGCGCTTTGGCGTGGTGGGGCGCTTTGACCGGTTCACGATCGACACCGATGCGCAGCCGTACACCGAGTTTCTGGTTGCGGGCGCGACATGGGACCTCAACAGCCGCATCAGCCTTGCGCTCGACTACCAGGCGTCGACGCCCCGTCGCAATCCAACGGGCGTGCCGGTGAACACCTGGTTCTTCCACTACGTCGCGACCTTTTAAGCACTCTACGTTTCGTGATGGCACAGTCCGACGAGTCGATCCGTCTTGCGACGCTTGACGACATCCCTGCACTGCGAACGCTCATCGAGGCGTCTGTGCGAACGCTCAGCGTCGGCTACCTGACCCCACAGCAGATCGATGCGGAGCTGCGGTATGTCATCAACGTGGACACCCGGCTGATCGAGGATCGTACGTACTATGTGGCGGTAACGCCGTCGGGCAGGATCGTGGGCGCGGGTGGCTGGGGGAAGCGCCGCGCGTTACATGGTGGCGACGACTACAAGGCGCTGCATCAGGGGTCAGACGAGTTGCTGGATCCTGCCGCCGAGCCAGCGCGCATCCGGGCAATGTTCACCCATCCCGACTTTGCCCGGCGCGGGATCGGACGCCGAGTCTTCGAGACCGCGCGCGCCGCGGCACGCGAAGCAGGGTTTCGCTCGCTCGTCCTCACGGCAACCATGCCTGGCGTTCCCCTCTATGAATCGCTCGGCTTTTCACCGTCGCGACGTTACGACGATCGCCTGCCGGATGGCGCGACCGTCCCCGTGGTGGAAATGACTCGTTCCATCGACTAGCGGCGACAGCTTCAGTTCACGGTCACCGCGAGCGTGTGGCGCTCGGCCAACCCCGACCCGCAGGCGAGGCTGTAGTACTGCCGGATCCCTTCCGAGTTGAACCGCACGGCACCGGAGGTATCTCCGGGCGCGACAGATACGAGCGGGAGGTCGTCGCCGTCCTCGATGAGCACGAGCGTCAGGTGTGCCGTCGAATGGTTGATGAACGCGATCCCTTGCTTGACCTTTACCGATGCAGGCTCGGGATCGGCAACAAAGCAGGCGGCACTCGCCGTTTTGGGTGTCAACACAATCTTGACGGGCGATCCCTCCGCGGCTGTGATATCCGCACAGGAGATGACACCGGCGATCGCGAGGAAGGCGCGTTTCATGGTGGTGCTCGGCGTTGATGTGATTGTCGGACCATCAAACGAAACGCCGAGCTGAAGGCAGGCCACGTGCCCGCGTAAGCCTACAAGTCCAGCGAGTTGCCGCAGCGCCTGTCCACAAACGACACCGCGTCCGCGTGTCAGATTACGACGCGGATGTCACTCCTGTCGCAGCGCCATGAGGGGGTCCACCCGAGCTGCACGTCGGGCCGGGACGTAGTTCGCCACCGCTACGACCACGAGCAGAACGAGTGGAGCCGCCACGAGCGTCAGCGGATCATGGGGCGAGACACCGTGCAGCAGGGTCGTCGCGAGACGCGCCGCGAAGAATGCAGCGATGACGCCCAGTCCCACGCCCACAGCGGCGACCCGCAATCCGTTGAACACCACGAGGCGCGTCACGCGGCCAGGCTCCGCACCCAGTGCCATTCGCACGCCGATCTCCTTCGTGCGCTGGGCCACGAGATACGCGGTGACACCGTACGCACCGATCACCGCCAGCAAGAGTGCCAGAACCGCGAACGCACCGACGAGCACCGCGTTGAACCGACGTTGCGCGAGCAGTCCGGACAGCTCTGACTCCAGCGTGCGCACGTTGGCGAGCGGCTGGTTGGGATCCAGCGCGCGAACCGCGGCTCGCAGCTGTGGCACCACGGCGAGCGGATCGCCAGCGGTGCGGATCATGAGGATGTTGCGCAGCGTGGGCTGCTGCGCGTGCGGCAGGAACACTTCTTCGCGGACTGGCATGTCGACACCTGTGCGACGCATGTCAGCGACGACACCGACCACGGTAATCCAGGGTGACTGCGTTGTGTCCACGCTGCCCCCCGCTCCGGCGGATCCCTGAAGGAATCTTCGGCCGACGGCGTTTCCGTCCGGCCAGTAATACTTCGCCATCTTCTCATTGATCACCGCGACAGGAGGGACCCCTTGCCGGTCGGTCGCTTCGAAATGTCTCCCGGCCACCAGCCGCGCGCCGACCGTTTCGAGAAACCCGGTGCTTGCGACATCGAACGTCACCTCGATGTCCTCAGGGCGTGGCTCGCGCCCTTCCGCGGTGATCCCTGTCGAATTCGGCGTGCGGCTGAGAAACATCGTGGTCACGGTGCCTGCGCCCCTGACCCCCGGCGACGAACGCAGCGTCTCGAACAGCGCATCATAGAATGCTGCGGCCTGTCCAGGCTGGCCATATCGAACCGCTGGAAGCGGAATCTCCGCCTGAAGCACGTTTGTTGGCTCGAAGCCGAGCTCGACACGCTGGAGCGTGATGAAGGTTCGCGTCAGGAGGCCCGCCGCGGTGAGGAGCACCACGACCGCGCCGAGCTGCGCGGCAACAATCCCGTGGCGCACACGCATACCGCCACGATTGGTGGTACCGGTACGTCCTCCCTCGCGCAGAGCGCCGGCCAGCGACGTGTTCGAGAGCTGCATTGCCGGGAACATGCCGAAAAGCAGGCCGGTCACGAGGGTCGCGCCGGATGTCACTGCGAGAACCACCGCATCCAGTCGTACCTCTGACATGCGTGGGAGGTCTGCCGGTGCAAGGCCGCGCAACAGGGACAGACTTGCCCACGCGAGGACAATGCCCGCAACGCCCCCGAGAATGGACAGCAGCACGCTTTCGGTCAGCAGCTGGCGCACGAGCCGCGATCCGCTGGCGCCGAGTGCCATGCGCACCGTGACTTCACGTTCACGCGCGGTGGCGCGGGACAACAAAAGGTTCGCCACGTTTGCGCAGGCAATCAACAGCACGACGGTCACGGCACCGAGCACGATCCAGAGTGCCGAGCGTAAGGTGGGACCGACGACCTGCTCCGGCAGCGGTGTCACCGTGACACCGTAGTCGCGATTGTTGGGATACTGTTCCTCGAGGCGGCTCGCGATAGTGGCGAGGTCGGTACGTGCACGATCGAGCGGAATTCCCGGAGCCAGACGACCCACTGCCGGAAATGCGAAGGAACCGCGCGCTTGACGCAGCCCGTCACCAATCACCAGCGGAATCCAGATCTGCGTGCGTTCCGACGGAAACGCAAAGCGATCGGGCATGATGCCAATGATCGTGCGCTTGCGACCGTTCAGCTCCAGGTCGCGCCCGAGCGCGTCAGCGGCACCGCCGAACTGCGAACGCCAGAAGCCGTGGCTGATGACCACCACGCCGTCATTCCCCTGCGCTTCATGCTCTGGCCCGAAGAACCGACCGACCATGGGGCGGACTCCGAGCGCTTCGTAGGCATCGATGCTCAGGAGCCCCGCCATGACGCGTTGTGGCTCGCCGGCGCCGGTGACATTCACTCCCGCCTCGCGGTACGCACCGAGGTGCGAGAGCACGCTGTTCTGCGAGCGCAGGTCCATGAGGTTGGGATAGGAATGGATGTCCTGCGGCTCATTCAGCCGCCGGTTGTCCATCCATACCGCCACGATGCGCTCGGCCTCCGGATATGGCAGCGGCTCGAGGATTACCGCCTTTACGACACTGAAAATCGCCGCGGTCGCGCCGATGCCCAGCGCAATGGTGAGCACCGCAACGAAGGTGAAAGTGGGCGACTGGCGCAGCGTGCGCATCGCGAAGCGCACATCCTGGCGCAGCTTGTCGAGGAAACCGGATCCGCTCATGGCTCTCGCGTCCTCTTTATACGTGGTGACATTGCCGAAGCGCCTGCGCGCCCTGAACGGCGCTTCGCTGCCAACGGATGACTGCTGCATGGTGTCGAGCGAGAGGTGCAGCTCGATCTCATTGTCGAGGTCGCGGGCGTGCTCATCGGGACGAAAGAACGATCGCAGGCGATAGCGCAGTCCATCGGCGAACGACATGGATCACGCGCCTTTCATGACCGCACCGATCGCGACGAGGATGCGCTCGAAGGAGGAGACCTTCTCGCCGAGCTGCCGGCGTCCCGCGGCGGTAATGGTGTAGTACCGAGCGCGCCGGCCGGTGGGGGACAGGCTCCAGCGGGACGTGACCCACCCCTTCTTCTGGAGCCGGACGAGGCCGGGATACAGCGATCCCTGCTCGATCGTGAAGACACCCCCGGACAGCCGTTCGATATGCTGGGCGATTCCGTACCCGTGCATCGGCTGCGCAGTAAGGGTGCGGAGGATGAGCATGTCGAGCGTGCCCTTGAGCAGCTCCTGGTTTTCCGTGTTGGTCATGACGCGATGGGCATATGTAGAAGTGCTACACGTGAATGTGTAGCACTTCTACCCGTCGCCGCAAGAGCTCCGTGAACAGCGCTGCTACGGTACCGCTGGCGGCATCCGTTCCTGGCCCGCCACGGGCTCGGTGGGACGCACCCGGGCCAGGTACCTGTTGGCGATGAGCAACACGATGAGGATTGCCGCCCACTGGAACAGGACCGTCCCGACCGTCTCCACACCGAATGGATCGAGCGCGCCCGGTCCCCAGACCTGCCACAGCCACCAGGCGATGAGCGCGATGGCCTGCAGCGGCACCAGGAAGCGAATCACAAAATCCCACCAGCGACCGATGCGGATGTCCGAGTCTTCGTGATTCAGCTGCTCTTCGCGGAACCTGGTTACGCCATAGCGGATTACCGCGATCGCGAAGAACAGGCCGGACACCATCAAGCCGACACCCCACACCCAGTCCTGGTTGTGCAGGACGTTGAGCGACAGCGCCGACGGCACGCCCAGGATGAAGCCGAGTATGCCGACGAGTCGCACAGCGCGCGGCCGCTGCACGCCAGCGTCGGAGAGTACGCGCGTCGCCAGTTCCGCCATGGCCACGAGGCTGGTAAATGCGGCGAAGAACAGCGCCAGGAAGAAGAGCACCATGAACCCCTGGCCGAAGGGGAGTCGCGCGAACAGCTGCGGCATCCAGATGAAGGTGATCCCCTCATTCCCGGCGCCGAAGATGGTGCGCTGCAGCAGATCCGCGTTGATCGTCTCGCCGGCGCGCACGGCGTCCGCCAGCTGCGGGTATGCCGCGAGAGCGTTCGGGTTCGTCTCCAGCGACGCCGCCAGCTGCGGCACGACGGCGAAGACGGTGGACAGCACCATCATGCCGCAGAGGAGAGAAACGGTGTTGTTCGCGATGGGCAGGATGAAGCCGTTGA
>DASPMP010000129.1:0-2053 GCA_035626995.1 Gemmatimonadaceae bacterium | reverse complement strand
AAGCTCTCACAGGCCGATGAGATCCAGGTGAACATCAATGACGGCGATGAGCGCAACATCCGCTTCGCCGACAACAGGATCACGACCGCCGGCAGCACCAACGACCTCGCCGTGCGCATCTCCAGCGCGTTCGGGAAGCGCGCAGCCGTCACGTCCACAAACGACATCAGCGACGCGGGCCTGGAAAAGGCTGTTCGCCTCTCCGAGACGCTCGCGCGTCTCGCCCCCGAGAATCCCGAGCGCATGCCGGTGCTCGGACCGCAGACCTACCGGGACGTCAGCTCGTACTTCCCCGCTACCGCGAACGCCACCGCCGAGACGCGCGCGGCCGCGGCCGGGGTGGCACTGAGCGCGGCGCGAGGCGCGGGCGACCTGCAGGCAGCCGGCCTGCTCGTATCCGACAGCGGAATGAGCGCCCTGGGAAACAACAAGGGACTCTTCGCATACCGTGCTCGCACATCCGTGGATTTCTCGGAGACCGTGCGCACCACAGACGGCACCGGGAGTGGTTGGGCCGGGGCGAACCATCCGGACATCACGAAGATCGACTTCAAGCAGGTGAGCGACCGCGCGATCGCGAAGGCGCGGTTGTCCCGAAATCCCACGGCCATCGAGCCCGGCCAGTACACCGTCATCCTCGAACCGCAGGCCGCCGGTGACCTCGTGTCCCTCATGGCAAACGCGTTCGATTCGCGTTCGGCGGAAGAGGGGCGCAGCGCGTTTGCAAAGCGTGGTGGCGGGACGCGCGTAGGCGAGAAGATCGTCGACGAGCGCGTGACCATCATCTCCGACCCCGCGGATCCTCAGCTCCTCGGTTCCCCATTCGACGGCGAAGGAATGCCGGTCGATCGTCAGGTCTGGGTGGAAAACGGCGTATTGAAGAATCTGTATTCGTCGCGGTTCTGGGCGCAGAAACAGGGACGCGCGCCCACGGGCAATGCGAATTCCATAAAGATGCTGGGCACCGACCAGACGCTCGAGCAGATCATCGCGTCCACCGAGCGCGGCGTGCTGGTCACACGATTCTGGTATATCCGGCCAGTGAATGCGCGCACCCTGCTGTACACGGGGCTGACTCGCGACGGGACGTTTCTAGTGGAGAACGGCAAGATTTCCCGGTCCGTGCGGAACATGCGATTCAACGAGAGTCCGCTGTTCATGCTTGGGAAGCTGGATGCCATTGGACAGCCAGTGCGGATATCAGACGGCCTCGTGATGCCCGCTTTGCGCGTGCGCGACTTCACCTTTTCCAGCCTGAGCGACGCTGTGTAGCGAATGACGCCTCTGGCGCTCGGCGGTCGTATTGTATACAATGGGATCAACTGACCGCCGAGGTTGCCGTGCGTTGGTTGATATGCTGGGTATCCGTATGTGTCATCGTCGTCACACGGGATGCGATCGCGCAGGCGACGGGCGTCGCGATGGAAGGTGTGGTGTTCGACAGCCTCCGCATGCAGCCGTTGGCGGGGGCCCTCGTCGGGGTGGTCGGCGCCGGATCCACGACCACTGACGCGCGCGGACGATTTCGGATTTCTGACATTGCCGCGGGAGAGCGGACTGTGGTCGTCGCCCACGCCCTGCTCGATACGATCGGCATTTCCACCTTGGTCCGACGCGTACGGGTCAACGGCCGAACCCGGGTCACGGTCGCAATTCCCTCCTTCAGTACCCTATGGAAGCTGGCGTGCGGCGAGGCCATCCCGCACAAGGACCACGGTTTCATCTACGGCTCCATTCGCGACGCGGACGGCGAGCCGGTAGTGTCGGCCCGGATCGAGCTCTCGTGGATCCAGACATCGGTCGACGGGAAGAAGCATATCCGTCAGCAGCAACTGCGCAGCCAGACGGTGACCGATTCCAGCGGAAGTTACGGTGTGTGCGGAGTACCGGCGTCGACCGCCATTCGGGTACAGGCGTCGGCCGGCGGCAGCACGAGTGGAGAGATCGACATTTTTCCGTCCGACCTGCGCGCCATTCGACAGGACCTGGTGATGGGGCCCGCAGACACGGCTGCTCGCGGCGTCATCGTCGGCACGTTGACGGATCCGGCGGG
>DASPMP010000128.1:0-12192 GCA_035626995.1 Gemmatimonadaceae bacterium | reverse complement strand
GATACCGCTTCAGGAGCTCCTCAAAGCCCGTGCGGGCGGCACTGTAGCTCCGGCGGCGGAGCAGGTCGAACGAGAGCTGGAACATCTGGGCCGGACCGGGTGCCGGAGGTCCCGCGGAATCGGACGGCGGAACCGTGGCCTGGTTGCGGTTCTCGAGCTCCGCACGGAGATCGGTAATCCGCCGCGAGCTCATTCCGGCGAGCTCCTGCAGCGTGATCAGCTGCTTGCCGATGTCGAAAATCTCGCCGTTGATGTTCGCCTGGAACGCGCCGAATCGTTGCGAGAGGGCCCGCAGCGAATCATTCGATCGACGTGCGAGCAGGATCGCGGAGTCCTGCTGCAGCTTGCGCACCGAATCAGCGCGCCCCTGCATCGCCCGCAAGGTGCGAATCTCGTCCTGGAGCATGACGATGTCGCTCTTGCTGGCAAAGCACCCGGTGGCGGCGATCGCCGCCACCGGTGCCAGAAACAGCCACTGCTTCATTAGTTGCCTGAACGGAGCATTGCGCCACCGCTGGTCATCTCGAACTCGTCGCGGCGATTCTGCGACCAGCAACCTTCATTCGATTCGGTGCAGGCGGGACGCTCCTCGCCGAAGCTCGTCGTCTCGATGCGCCCTTCGGCGATTCCCCGTTCCACCAGGTACCGTTTCGCCGCGGCCGCGCGACGCTGACCCAGGGCAAGGTTGTACTCGGAGGATCCCCGCTCGTCGGCATGACCGGCGATACGAATGGTGACGTTGCTGTTCGCCATCAGGATCGGAACCTTGGCATCGAGCGTCGCACGTGCATCATCGCGCAGGTCCGACCGGTCGAAATCGAAGGTAATTCCCGTCACGAGCGTACCACGCAGCATATCGCTTGCCCGCTGCGCATCCTCGGCGGCTGCCCGCGCGCGGTTGATGCTGTCCTGAATGGCGCGCTGGCGCGCGGCGGCCTCGTCAGCCAGACGCTGCTGCTCGCGACGAATCGAATCCTCGCGGGCGATGCGAATGGCGGCAGTGTCTTCCACCGGCTCGACAGGCGGGGGTGGCGTACGGCGGCACGCGTCGAGGAGCGCGACGGAGACCAGTGCCAAGGCAACGGTCGTCAGACGGGAGGTGACTCTCATTGGACGTAGGGGTTGATGGGTTCGGTGCTGTCCCACTGTAAACGCTCTGGGTCCTGCGTCAACCAGCTACTTCGAAAGCAATCTCGGCGACCACGCGGGCAATCGTGCCCCGCCCAGCCGCGTCAACTGGCGCAGTCGGCCCGACTCAGCGTCGAGTACCCACAATTGACGAGTCCCACTGCGCGACGAAACGAAAACGAGGTGCCGTCCATCTGGCGCCCATGAAGGATCTTCATTTTCCCCCTCGCTGGTCAGCTGCCGGGGCTGCCGATCCCGAAGGGTCATGGTGAAAATCTGGAACCGCCCGTCGATGCGCGTCTGAAACGTTACCTGACGACCGTCCGGTGACCAGTCCGGGCTTGCCCGGTAATTCTGGTCACCAAAGTCGAACGCCGTGAAGATGTCCGCGTTGGTGCCGTCGGAGTCCATAATATATACCTCCGGGTGCCCCGACCTGTCGGACATGAACGCGATGCGATTGCCGTCCGGACTATACGACGGCTGCTGGTTGATGGAGCCGCGGCCAACCGTCACCCGACGCGGAAACGCCTCCCCTTCCAGGGACAGCACGTACAGATCCGCGCCGTTCTCCGTGGCGAGCGAATACGTCAGCGAACGGCCATCAGGCGCAAACACCGGAGTGACGTTCGTGGTGTTTCGCTGCGCGCCAAACGTCCGATTCCTTCCGGTGCGAAAATCGTGAATCACGATGCGCGACTCCGGCCCGAAGGTGTTGTAGGCGAGCATGATTCCATTGGGATGCCACGATGGCGACATTGCCGGACCGACCACCGAGAGCGCCGTCTCGAATGCGCCATCGCTGTCGATCAGGTGGATGACATTCCCGCGGATGAAGGCGATGCGCGTCTGCGCGGCGCCCCGTTGACCGGTGATCCACTCTTCCACGGCATCGGCAATTCCGTGCACCGAGTGTCGCCAATCGCGCGACAGTGGGGCGCCGGGAACGGCATAGTCCTCCACGGCCGTGATCTGCTTGCGCGAGACATCATGCATCGCGACATGCAGCCCCGATGGCGTGGGAGTCGCCTTGATGACTGCCGCGGCGCCGAGTCGGCTGAAAAGATCATAATTCACCGGGATCGGCGCTCCCGAAGGCGCCCGGCCTTCCAGCAGCGCGGCGTCGGATGCAGTCATGGCGATCACGGCAATCCGATCGGAAAAGTCAAAGTCCCGCTCGATGATCGCGCGAATGGAATCGCCGCCAGTCCCGGCAATGGGAAGCACGATGACCCCAGGCTTGGTGCCGGGGTCGTAGCGCAGGCCGATGCGCACGCCACGCGTCGAATCCTGGGCCGGGAGAGAAGCGGCGCAGGCCAGCAGGAGCAAGGCGGCGGGAACCGCACGTCGAAGACTTCGCATCAGCGTATGAGTCGTGGGTCGAAACTGAACATCACCGGCAGCACGTCCTCGGTGAAGCCGGCAGGGAGCGGACCAAACACGTTGGCCGCTGCCTCCACGGCGCCCTGCGCTTCGAGATCGAACGTGTACGACCCGGAACGCTGCACGAAGCGGATGCCGGTGACGGTACCATCCCGACGAATGAGGAAGGCGACTTCCGCCTTCAATTGTGAACCGCGCGGCGGTCTGAAGCGCAGCGCGATCTGGCGAACGATGTTGTCCAGGTACCCCTGGAACGGAAACTCGATCCCCTCCACACGGATGTTGGCAACGTCCGTCCCACGGCCCCCCGTTTCTCCGCCACCGGCGGTAGGAGCTGGCGTGTTTCGATCGACGCGCTTTTCGGACACACTCGGCGTTGCAATCTTCGGGGTTCGCCGCGGTGGGGTCTTCGTCTGGACCGGTACGATTTCCTCGGACTTCGGTCGTGGCGGCGCTTTCGTCTCAGGCGGCGCGGGAGCAGGTGTCGGGGTGATGACACCAGCGGACGGCGCGCCGGGAGCTGCCGCGACGATGTTCACCCGATAGATCGGAGGCATCGGCGCCGGACGCGCGGGGCGCATGGCCAGGAACGCGGCGATCATCCCGGCGTGCAGCGCCAGTGATGCACCAACCGAGACGGCAAGGGCACCACGATCGCGGCCGGCAGGACTCGCGGCCGCAATGCTCACTGCGGAATCTCCTCGGGCTCAGTGACGAGTCCGACGTCGCCCACCCCTGCCGCACGCATGATCGCGAGGACGCGAACGACCGTGCCGTACGGCACGCCGGCGTCGGCCCGGAGATACAATCCCTGGCGGCCCCGCTGCGCCGCCATCGCGCGGAAGGCCCCGCGAAACTCGCCATAGGTCATTGGCGTGTCATCGACGAGAATCTGTCCGTTGCGCGCCACCGTGACCGTCAGCCCGCTCTTCGATTCCAGCGGACGCGCCTCGGCACGAGGGAGCGAAATATCCACGCCCCCCGTCATCATGGGCGCGGTGATCATGAACACGACGAGCAGCAGGAGCATGACGTCGATGAGGTTCACGACGTTGATGTCTGCGTTCAGCTCGAGACGATGGCGGCGTCCGCGTCGCACCTAGATCTGCCCCTCGCGCACGAAGCGCGCGATCACGGCGGCGTTGAACCGCTCCATGGACCCCTCGAAGCGATTCAGGCGGCTTGCCAGGATGTTGTAGCCGAACGTCGCCGGAATGGCGACCGCCAACGACGCCGCAGTCGCGATGAGCGCCTCCGCCACCCCGGGTGCAACCGCCGCGAGATTTCCCGATCCCTTCGTCGCGATCCCAATGAACGACTGGATCACACCGAGCACCGTACCAAGCAGCCCGAGCAGGGGGCTGACCGAACCGATGGTCGCGAGCCAAGGGGTGTGCCGGCCGAGTCGCTCGCGCTCTTCGTCCGCTTCGGCATCGAGAAGCAGGTGCAGGGCCTCGAGCTGCGATCCGGTGAGCGTCGCATTGGGAAGCGTACCCGTGTCCTCGGCCTGTGTTTCCTTCGCGCGCAAGCTCGAGCCGCGGATGTCGCCGACGAATTGTGCGGCACGAAGAAAGAGCATGGCGAAGGCATTCCGTGCCGACCGTCGGGCCAGGCTGTTCGCTTCATCCAGGCGACGCGTGCGATCGAATTCCGCGGCGAACTTCTGCGCGCGCGCATGTGCGCCGGTGACCCGCGCCCAGGTCAGGAAGATCACGCCCCAACTGATCAGTGACAGGATCGCCAGGACGATGAGCACGACCTGGGTGACGATCGTGGATTGCCGGATCAAATCCACGGGTGTAGTCGGTATGGCGCCCTGCAGGAGCATTGCGATACTCATGTGGCGCTCACGGGCGCGCGATGCCTTGCCGAAAACCAGGCAAAGCTTTCACCAAGACCTTCGGCGAGGCTCACGGCGGGCGTCCAGCCCAACCGCTCCCGGGACTTGTCGACATTCAGAAAAGAATGTTGTTGCTCGCCAGTCCGCGGCGGTGCGAACTCGATGGGAACAGTTCGTCCGGAAACGGCAAGCAGGGTTCGTGCGATCTCGTTGACCGAGGTACCGACGCCCGTGCCGACATTAAACGAGCGCACGTCCACCGTTTGAGGACGCGGCAGCTGCCCCGTCGCTCCGAGGTATGTCGCCGCCGCCACGTCCTTCACGTAGACGTAGTCGCGCGTCTGCGTCCCGTCGCCAAAAATCGTCAGGGGACGCCCGTCAAGGATGCGACCGCAGAAGATCGCGACCACGCCCGCCTCACCATGTGGATCCTGACGGGGGCCGTAGACGTTTCCATATCGCAACGCGACGGTATCGAGTCCGTGCAGGCGCGCGTAGTACGCCAGATAGTACTCGGCGCTGAGCTTCGAAATCGCGTAGGGTGAATCCGGATTCTTCTGGAAAGTCTCCAGATTTGGCGGAGTCACCATGTCACCGTACAACGCTCCCCCTGTCGACGAGAAGGCAAACCGACACTGCTTGGCCGTTGGCGAGTGGCGCACCGCTTCGAGCAGATTGACGGTGCCGAGGATGTTGATCCCGGCATCATGGAGCGGATTCTCGACGCTGCGGCGCACGTCGATCTGCGCGGCCAGGTGGACGATCACGTCGAACGCGCCTTCCTTGACCACCCGTGCGGCCTCGGGGGAGCGAACGTCGAGCTCGTGCACCGTCGCGTCTGGTGCCACGTTGGCGCGCTTTCCGGTGGAGAAGTCGTCGATGATCTCTACCCGCCAGTCACGCTCGATGAAGTATTCGCAGATGTGCGAGCCGATGAAGCCCGCGCCGCCCGTCACAAGAAGACGTTTGTTCGCCAATACGATGTCCTGTAGGTGGTTACCAAGGGTGCGCTGGGCGCAAATCTAAACGCCGGCTGGTTTGAGATGCATGCAGCCGGCGCTCGAATTCTTCTGGTTGTGTCTGGCGGTCGCTAGGGCATCCGCGCCGTGATCCGTGCCGACATTCCCTCCTTGATCGCGGGCTGCTCCTGCCCCAGCAGCACGGCGGTAACTCCATAAGGCGTGGACCGCACCACCTGTGCTTTGGCGATGGGAATCTCCGGGTCGCGCAGCTGGCCATCGACCGGCTCGGGACTCGGCCGGTAGATCAGGAATTCATCACCCATGCGAACACCATTGGCGCTCGATACGGCGAGGACGATGAAATTCTGGATGCTCGGAAGCACGGGCTCGCCGGCGATCCAGCGAATCGTCGTGGACGGTCCGTCGGCGACTCGCACGGGAC
Organism: Gemmatimonadaceae bacterium; assembly: GCA_035626995.1. Taxonomy (GTDB): domain Bacteria; phylum Gemmatimonadota; class Gemmatimonadetes; order Gemmatimonadales; family Gemmatimonadaceae; genus DASPMP01. Next base: position 6,437 of record DASPMP010000128.1, on the reverse strand, counting down.
GCACGGTCGTTCCGATGCCGGCGGTATCCAGCGGAATCAGGCGGTCTTCGGTGCTGATCTCGTCGAATGCCTTCACCACCTTGGCCACGGCCGCGTAGTCGGCGCGCGGCGCCTTCGTAACTTCGACGATGCCGGTGGGGATGATGATCTGGCCTTGATCCTCGATGACAGGCCCGAGTCGAACCGCCAGGTACCGCTCCCCTTCCGGAGCCACGTGACCGACCGGCGGTGCGATGAACACGCGGTCGTACGCCTGGAAGCGATAACGATCGGTCACTTCTGCCACGCCGGTGAGGTCGCCGGATTTCAGGATGCGCCCGAATCCGCGCGGCCCACCCTCGCGGTCGACATACGGAGCAGCAATGACTTCACCCGACCGAACGGTCGGCTGAGGGACCGTCGGTACCATACCTACCGCGTCGCCGAAGCCCGATGGCGAGGAGGAAACGCCGCGAGCGCGGCGCGTAAAGACCGTTGGAGAGTTCGGATTGACCGGCTGTTCGACCGTCGGCTGCTGCTCTCCGGGCGGAACCTCAGCGCCGGGTGGCTGCTCCGCGATCACGGTCGGTCCCTCACCAGGGAGCCGAAGAATCTCGCCGGGATAAATCCAGTGCGGATCTTCGACCACATCCCGATTCAGCCGATAAATCTCTGGCCAGAGAAAGGGATTGCCGAGGTACCTCTGGGAGAGGTCCCACAGGTTGTCGCCCCGCACCACGGTGTGGGTGCGCGGTTGGGCTGCTTCCTGGGCGTCGAGCGACTGAGCCACCGCAAGACCGGCAGCCAGCGCGAGCGGGGTCCAACGGTTAAGAGTGCTCATGGCAATGCATTGGACGAGCGTCACAAGGGAATGGAAACGGGCCCGGCTGTGCAGGCCCGCCCCACTCCCAAAGGACGCGCGGGGTTAACGCCCGTTACAGGCGTCCCCTAACCATCAGAACGGGAGGTCGTCGTCCTCGTCCTGGAGGGCGCCCGGAAACTCCTCGAAATCGTCTCCGGCTGCCGCCCCTGCACCGGCAGCGGCCTTCGCCTTGGCGCCGGCAGCAGGCCGCGCGGCCCGCGAGCCGCCCTCGCCCCCGAACTCGCCCCCAGACCCGCCGCGGCCGGAACCCAGCATAATCAGCTCGCGAACGTTGATCTCGGTCGAATACTTCGTCTGCCCATCCTTGTCCTGCCACTGGCGATACTCGATGCGGCCTTCGACGTACAGCTTGTCGCCCTTCTTTACATACCGCTCGACGATGTCGGCCAGCGTGGACGCCTTGGAATTCCAGACCACGCACCGATGCCATTCCGTCTTCTCCTGCTTCGCCCCACTCGCATCGTTCCACGCGCGACTGGTTGCGAGGGAAAACGTCGCAACACGATTGCCGCCCGTGGTCGACCGTACTTCTGGATCGCTGCCGAGATTCCCGATCAGCGTCACCTTGTTCAAGCTCCGGCTCACTTTGCCTCCTGGCGAGAAGTTCGTTGACTCGCCCTCATCCTATGGAAACTGCCTGAGAAACACACAACCAAACCATTTCGTCGCAATGATTTCCGTTGCACCACCCCACACACCACTTGAGCTAGGGCCTGAGCGTGCGTCGTAGAATCAGCGCGTCTTCTACTGGGCTACGATAATACCCTTTCCGTCGCCCGACTTCCACGAAGTCATTCGCGGCGTATAAGCGCCGAGCGGAGGCGTTACTCTCCCGGACCTCGAGATAGACCGTCGCCGTGGCACGGCGCCTGGCGTCAGTGATCATGGCGTCCAGCAGGAGCCGACCGATGCCCTGCCCCCGCATGTCAGGGGTGATGGCGAGGTTCGCCAGTTCGCCTTCGTCCAGCACATACCACGCGACCACATATCCTGCGATGCCACCTCCTGGGCGCTCGGCAATCGCAAAAAACACCTGCGGATTGTCGGGCAACGTCGCGAATGCGTCATCCGGCCATGGATCCGCGTAACAGAGCTTCTCGAGAGCGGCGACCCGAACGAGATCGTCGACTCGAGCCTTCCTGACGGTGACCGCAGTCAAGGGCTGAGTGCCCTGCCTTGTTCCGCTTCCCATTTCACCTGAGCCTCCGCGAGCCTGCCGTACGTGGGCTCCCAGGACGCGACATCTACCGGGTCCGCCTCGAACTGTTCCAGGAGCAGACCAACGCCGCGCGCATGCGGATGCCATTGATCCGGCATTTCCGGCCCGACGGCACGTGCCCCGGCTCCCTCCGCCACCGCCATCACGTCGGTACTTGAGACAACCCGATGCCCGCCCAATGGCCGGACGGCGCCAGCGTCATGCTCGAATTCCGCCACGTAGCTTTCCCGGCGCATCGCGTCCAGGACGGCAAGATACTTCCGCGCGCCGCGCGGCCCATCCGACACGTTGCCCGCGACGATCAGCGCAAGCGACGATACTGCATAGAGGGGCACGCCGCGTCCCACGGCGACACCCTTGGCGATCGACGCCGCAATCCGCAGGCTGGTGAAGCTTCCCGGGCCAGAACCACACACCACCCGATCGAGCTGGCCGAGGGTGATCCCGGCATTGGCGAGTGCCTGCAGCACTGCGGGCATCAGAAGCTCGGCATCCCGGCCGCGCATCGGCGCAGAATCCTGCACCAGCAACCTGCTCTCGTCAAAAACAGCGACCGTCCCCCGATAGGTGGATGCGTCGAGTGCCAGGGTGATCATCGTTCGCCCGTCACATGGCCGAGGTGCCCGCCCGCATACAGCACGCGCTTGTCAGGCGCGGCTGCCGCGAAGCGCAGCTGGATCGGCAGGTGCGAGGTGGGCAAAAGGGTTCCTGCGCGGTCCGGCCACTCGACGATGATCACGGCATCGGCCTGCATGATGTCGTCCCAGCCGATGTTCTGCAGGTCCTGTGGCCCTGTCAGCCGATACAGGTCCAGGTGATAGACAGGCGCCCGGTGCGCGGCATAGACGTGCACGATTGAAAATGTCGGACTGGTGACATCCTCCTCAACGCCAAACCCGGCGCAAATCGCCTTGGCGAGCGTCGTCTTTCCCGAGCCGAGATCACCATCGAGGGTGATGAGCATTGGTGGCGTGATCTGACGGCCGAACCGCATCCCCCACTCGATCAGTTCCGATTCCGTGAGCGCTGACTTGCCAACGGCCGCCAGCGGCGGCACGAGATCATGCCGCGTCACTTCGCAACCTTGAGCTCGAACAGCTGGTCGCGCAGGGTTGCGGCGAGTTCGAAATCCATGTTGGCCGCTGCTTCCTTCATTTGCTCCTCCAGCATGCGGACAAGGGCATCCTGATCCATGACCGCGTATCCCCGCGCTGGTTCGGCGACCTTTGAGGCCTTCTCGGCGCGGGCGTCCGCCACTCGCGTGATGAAACGAACCTGGTCGATGCTCTTGCTGACTGTTCGCGGAACGATTCCATGCGCCGCGTTGTGCGCCAATTGCGTTTCGCGTCGCCGACCGGTCTCGTCGATGCAGCGCTGCATCGACCCGGTGATCTTGTCCGCATAGAAGATCGCACGGCCTCCAACATGCCGCGCCGCGCGGCCAACGGTCTGAATGAGCGAGCGATCGCTGCGGAGAAATCCTTCCTGGTCGGCGTCGAGAATCGCCACCAGCGACACCTCCGGCAGGTCGAGCCCTTCCCGAAGGAGGTTGATGCCCACCAGCACATCGAACTCGCCGAGCCGCAATCCGCGGACGATCTCCATCCGTTCGATGGCATCGATGTCGGAGTGCATGTAGCGAACACGAACGCCGACCTGCTGGAGATAGTCCGTCAGATCCTCCGCCATGCGCTTGGTGAGCGTCGTCACCAGTACCCGCTCCCCTTTCTTCTCGCGGATCCGGATCTCGTTGAGAAGATCATCCACCTGGCCCCGCACCGGGCGCACTTCGATCTCGGGGTCGATGAGCCCTGTGGGCCGGATGATCTGCTCGACGACGACGCCCTCGGACAGCTGCAGCTCGAGGTCCCCCGGCGTCGCAGACACGAAGAGCGCCCGCGGAGTGAGCGCGAGGAACTCGTCGAACATCAGTGGACGGTTGTCGAGTGCACTGGGCAGGCGAAATCCGTATTCCACGAGGGTGAGCTTGCGCGCGCGGTCCCCATTGAACATGCCGCTGATCTGCGGGAGGGTCACATGGGACTCGTCCACCACCACGAGGAAGTCTTCGGGGAAATAGTCGAAGAGGCACGCGGGACGCTCCCCCTCGGCGCGGCCCGACAGGTGGCGCGAGTAATTCTCGATGCCCGCGCACGTCCCGATTTCCAGCATCATCTCGATGTCGAAGTTCGTGCGGCTTTCCAACCGCTGCGCTTCGAGCAGCTTCCCGGCATTGCGCAGGAGCGGAAGGCGTTCATCCAGCTCGGCGCGAATCAGCTTGACGGCCCGTTCCAGCGTGGGGCGCTGGGTGACGAAGTGCTTCGCCGGATAGATCGCGGCGCGATCGAGTGCGGCGATCGTTTCGCCGGTCAGCGGGTTGATCTTCGAGATCCGCTCCACCTCGTCGCCCCAGAGCTCGACCCGCACCCCCTGCTCCTCATAGGCCGGCAGGATCTCCACCGTGTCGCCCCGAACCCGGAACGTGCCGCGCTCGAAGGAGATGTCGTTGCGGTGATACTGGATCATCACCAGCGACCGCAGGATCTCATCCCGCGGCACCCTCTGCCCCTTCTCGATTGTCACCATCTGGGCACGATACTGCTGCGGGTCGCCGAGGCCGTAAATGGCGGACACGGTGGCGACGATCACGACATCGGTGCGCTCCATGAGTGACGACGTGGCGCGCAGCCGCAGCCGGTCGATGTCGTCGTTGATGGAGGCGTCCTTCTCGATGTACGTGTCCGATGAAGGGACGTATGCCTCGGGCTGGTAGTAGTCGTAGTACGAGATGAAGTACTCGACGGCGTTGTGCGGGAAAAAGCTCTTCAGCTCCCCATAGAGCTGCGCAGCCAGCGTCTTGTTGTGGGACAGGACCAGCGTGGGCCGGCCGAACTCCTTGATGACGTTGGCGACCGTCATCGTTTTCCCGGACCCCGTTACGCCAAGCAGCGTCTGGAACCGGTCACCGCGTTCGAGCCCCGCGCTGAGCTCGCGGATGGCCCGCGGCTGGTCGCCGGCTGGCTGAAAGGCCGCCTGAAGGTCGAATGATGCGCGAGCCATCCAGACAATCTAACGGCCAGTTTCGGCTTTTGCTCGGTCGCTAGTTGTCCGTCGTGATCCGCTCCCGGCGAGCGACCTCGCTAACGCCTTTCACGCGGCGAGCGGCCTTCATGATTTTCTCCAGGTGGGCAAGGTTCTCGACCTCCACCACCACACCGCCGGCCACCTTGCCGTCCACAGTCCGAAGTTCGAGGCTGCGGATGTCCGTGCCGGTCCCGGTCACGGCAGAGGCGAGATCCGCGTACAGTCCGCGTCGGTCATTTGCCTCGAGGGCCAGCCGAACGATGAAGCGTTCCCCCTCAGCTTCCTGCCAGTCGATGTCGAGTCGGCGCTCCGGTTCGTGCGCGAGGAGCAGCAGGTTCGGACAGTCCGCTCGATGAATGCTGACGCCGCGGCCACGGGTCACGTACCCCACGACGGGATCACCGGGGACAGGCTGGCAGCATTGGGCGTACCGAACCATGACGCCGTCCACCCCCTGGATGCGGACGCCCTTGCTGCCACGGACGCGATCGACGAACCGCTCCAGCACGGAGGGCGGTTTGGGTGGCTCCGGGGTCTCGATCTCCGGGTGCAGTTGCTTGAGGACGGCGATGACCTGCACGTCGCCCTGCCCGATAGACGCCATGAGATGCGTGGCGTCCGTGAGGCCCATGGCCTTCGCAGCGGTGAGCAGCGCCTCGTCGGTCGGCTTTGTCAGGCGCCGGCGACGCAACTCGCGCTCGAAAATCTCCTGGCCGATCTTCTGCGCCGACTGGTGCTCTTCGCGCTTGAGGACTTGCCGAATCTTGTGACGCGCGCGGCCGGTGCGCACGTGGGCGAGCCAATCCCGGGTGGGTTTCGCCGTCGCTGAGCGGATGATCTCGACCGTCTCGGAATTTCGCAGTGGCCGGGACAGCGGTGCGATGCGGCCGTTGATCTTGGCGCCCGCGGTGTGCAGCCCGATCTCCGTATGCACCGCGAAGGCAAAATCGATGGGGGTCGCGCCCTTCGGCAGCTGGATGACGTCCCCCGTCGGCGTGAAGACGAAGATTTCGTCCTGGTACAGGTCCAGCTTGAGGAATTCGAGGAATTCGTCCGGCGTCTTGGCGTCGAGCTGCAGTTCGAGGACCTGCCGAAACCAGGTCAGGTGGCGATCGAGCTCGTCTGCGCTTTTCGCATTCTCCTTGTACAGCCAGTGCGCCGCGATACCGAAGTCGGCGGTACGGTGCATCTCGCGAGTCCGGATCTGCACCTCGTACAGCTGCGCGCCGGGTCCGAACACCGTCGTGTGGAGAGACTGATACCCGTTCGACT
>DASPMP010000127.1:0-4046 GCA_035626995.1 Gemmatimonadaceae bacterium | reverse complement strand
CCGCGCACGACCACCGAAGCGGCGGACGCGGTCTATGGCGTGACGATGCAGGAGCCGGGGGTCTCGTCCGTGGTGAGTGTGCGCATGAAGGGCGCGCACGTGGACGCCGAGGAGGCCGTGGCGGCAGCCTAGCGGGGGCGGGCCGGCGTGACGCCGAACCCGGCTCCCTTAATTTCACGCCCATGCGCCTCACGGTTCTCGGCACCGGCACGATCGCCTTCTCCGCAACGCGGAGCTGCGCCAGCTACTACGTCGAGGCCGGGAACGCGCGCATGCTCATCGACTGTGGCTCAGGCACCACCCGCCGTCTCGCCGAACTGTCCATTCCGTGGCAGCAGCTCACCCACATCGCGCTCACTCATTTTCACATCGATCACCACCAGGACCTCCCCACGATCCTGTTCGCGGGCAAGTACGGCATGCTCCCCCCGCGCGCTGCGCCGTTGGACATCGTCGGCCCGCGCGGAACGCGCGACCTGCTGAACCGACTCGCGGCGGCGTATGGGGAATGGGTGCTCGATCCTGGCTACGAGCTTCGCATCACCGAGCTCGATTCCGGCGGTGCGATGGACGTGGGCGGCGCCAGTTTCGGTTGCATGAAGGTACCGCACACGGCGGAGAGCATCGCATATTCCGTCGTCGAGGGCGATCGGCGTCTCGTGTATTCCGGCGACACCGGTTTCGACCCGGCGTTCGCCAGCTGGGCGCATGGGTGCGATACCATGGTGCTGGAGTGCTCGTTGCCCGCGCCCATGGCCATTGTCGAGCATCTCACACCCGAGCAGTGTGGCGAGATGGCGCGACTCGCGGAACCGAAGCGACTGGTGTTGACGCACCTGTACCCCCCCGTCGAATCGGTGGACATTTCGGCGCTCGTTCGCGCCAACTACGGCGGGCCGCTCGTGATCGCGCACGACGGTTGGCAGACGGACTTCCAGGAGTGAACTGATGCTGGTTGTGATGCGCCAGGGCGCCACGCAGGCTGAGATCGACGGCGTCGTCAAGGCGATTGAGGAGATGGGATACGCCGCCCGGCCGATGCCGGGCGAACAGCGCACGGCCATCGGTCTCGTGGGGAACGATGGGCGTGTGGATGGCTCACGCATCGAGGCGCTCGCGGGTGTCAGTGAAGTCATTCATGTCAGCAAGCCATACAAGCAGGTGTCCCGCGAATGGCATCCCGAGAACACGGTGGTGCCGCTCGCTCCTGGCGTCGCCTTTGGTGCCACCGCGGTACATGTCATCGCTGGCCCCTGCTCTGTCGAAAGCGATGAGCAGATCATGGCGTCCGCGCGCGCGGTAAAGGCAGCGGGAGGGACCGCGCTTCGTGGCGGCGCGTTCAAACCGCGAAGCTCGCCGTATGCATTTCAGGGAATGGGCAAGCGAGGGCTTGAGCTGCTGGCCGCCGCCCGGGCGGAGACCGGCCTCGCGATCGTCACGGAAGCGCTCGATGAGGAAGGCGCACACCTCGTGGCGGAGTATGCCGACTGCATCCAGATCGGCGCGCGCAACATGCAGAACTATTCGCTGCTCCGCGCTGTCGGCAGGATGAAGAAGCCGGTCCTCCTGAAGCGGGGCATCGCCGCAACGATCACGGAACTGCTGCTGAGTGCCGAGTACATCATCGCCGAGGGGAACGAGCAGGTGATCCTCTGCGAGCGCGGCATCCGGAGTTTCGATACCACGACACGCAACCTCTTCGACCTCACTGCAATTCCAATCGTCCAACGGCTGTCGCACCTGCCGATCATCGCGGATCCCAGCCATGGCACGGGACTACGGGACAAGGTGACTCCCATGGCGCGCGCCGCCATCGCGGCGGGCGCGGACGGCGTGATGGTCGAGATGCATCCCCAGCCGGACAAAGCCTTGTCAGATGGTGCCCAGTCGTTGTTCCCCGAACAGCTGGCTTCGCTGGTCACGGAGCTTCGGGCCATTGCCGCCGCCATTGGCCGCACGGTGGGAACGGCACCGGCCCGCGCCGAGTAATCGTCAAATGCTGCTCATCTCACTTGCCGTTGTATCCCTCGCCTGCCCCCCGACGCGTTCGCCGGCGCCGATTGCGGCAGCACCTGCCCCCCAGGTGGGTACGCAGGAAACGGTCGAGGCGACCATCAAGCGGGCGATCGCCGCGTGGAGCAAGGTGAAGACGCTGCGCGCCACCTTCGAACAAACGCTCACTAACCCCATCACCGGCTCCGCGATGGTGTCCACGGGGACACTCGAACAGCGGAAGCCCAACCAGCTCGCTATCACGTTCCAGGATCCCGCGGGCGATCGCATTGTCGGCGACGGCACGTTCGTCTGGGTGTACCTGCAGAGCGCGACGCCCGGTCAGGTCATCAAGCTTTCGAATACCGACGCGGGCGCCGCAAGCACTGACCTCATCGGCCAGTTCCTCAACACGCCGCGTTCGAAGTACGACGCGACAGACGCAGGCACCGAGAAGGTTGCCAGCAGGAACGCACGCGCGGTGGTGTTGCTCGCCAAGCCGGGACAGGCGCTTCCCTTCGTTCGTGCGAAGGTTTGGGTGGACGCAGCGGACGGGTTGATCCGCCAGTTCGAGGCTACGGACCCCAACGGCATTACCCGCAAGGTGCGGCTGCTCACCATGCAGCCAAACGCGTCCGTCAGCGCGAAGGCATTCGTGTTCATGGTGCCGGACGGCGTGAGGGTGGTCGAGCGGTAGCGAGATGGGCGTGCCAGCTGGCCGTCCTACCGCTGCTATGCGCGCGCGGTGGCCAGGCTCGCCACATAGGCGCGCGTTTCCTCGTCGAACCATGGTGGATCACCCGCCAGGGCGTTTTCCTCCGCACGATTGGCCTTGCTCGTCGCCGGGATCACGCAATGCACTCGAGGATCGCTGAGAATCCACTTCAGCAGCGCCTGCGCCCACGTCCGCACGTTGAACTGATCCAGCCGACGCAGCGCATCCGGCGGCGGCGAGTGTGCCGCGAGCTTCCCTTTGCCGAGGGGTTGCATCACCAGCACTCCGAGTCCCAACTCCGCGGCCAGGGGCAGGACATCCGTTTCCACAATACGATGCAACGCATTGTACGGGATCTGGATCATCCCCAGTCGGCCGGTCTCCATCACGCGCATCAGGTCAGCTAGCGCGGGATCCTGATAGTGGGTGGCGCCCACGACTCGAACTGCACCCTTTGCCTGGAGATCCTCGAGCAGCGGCAGGTGCTCTTCCCAGGCCACGAGGTTGTGCACCTGATAGATGTCGACGCTGCCGGCATACCATTCGAGCGCGCGCGCGACCTGTGCCCTGCCTTCCGTCGCCGACTCGGTCCATACCTTATCCGCGACAATCACGTTCTCGCGCCGGCCGACCAACGCCTTCGCCAGCACGAGCTCCGATGCTCCGTACATTGGCGATGTGTCGAACAGCGTGGTGCCATGCGTTACCGCGCGGTCCACGATCGCCCGGCGCTCGCGCTCGGCGGCACTCCCCTTCACATCGAAGGTCTTCCACGTCCCCATGCCCACGACGGGGACCTGCATACCGGTGCGGCCCAGCGGCCGGAGCTCCACGCCTAGCGCTTCTCCTGCGGGCGGGCGCGCGGCGCGCGCTGCCGCAGCTCCGCAGGCGAGCGAACGCCGCGCAACAGCGCGATGGCCCGTACCACGACCGGATCCGCGGCCAGCGGTGCTGCCCGTTGCGATGCGATGGAGTCCGGCAGCACGGTTGCCTGGCGAACCTCGACGTCCGGAGTGATGCCACCCGTTGTGGAATCGCGTTCGATGGTCCGGCCGGCGGGTGTAAACCATCGCGCGGTGGTGAGCTTCAGCGCATTCCCGCCAGCAACCGTGAACACGCCCTGTGCGCTGCCTTTCCCGTAGGTAGGCGACCCCACGATCACAGCGCGATCGTTGTCCTGCAGCGCGCCCGCCACGATCTCCGCGGCGCTCGCCGTCCCGCTGTCCACGAGTGCCACGACAGGCAGCGCGGGCCAGGGCTGCGGTGAGCGATCATTGAATTCGCGGTTGTCTTCAGGCGCACGGCCAAGGGTACGCGCGATCCCCCGGGGCGGATCGAG
>DASPMP010000126.1:0-29556 GCA_035626995.1 Gemmatimonadaceae bacterium | reverse complement strand
ACACGCTCGCGTCGCGCGTGGCGCGCGCGCCGCTGCGCCGGATGTTCGGGGACCATCGACTGCTCCAGCAGCTCCGTGAGGATGTGACGGTCGTGGGGCTGTTCAGCCTGCGCATCATCCCGATCGCGCCATTCGGAATATTCGCTTACGTCTCGGGACTCGCCGGTGTGAAGCTGCCGCGGCTGCTGCTCGCGACGGCACTCGCGATGATCCCCAGCGTGACGGCCTATGGATTCGTGGGCGCTGAATTGATGCGAGGGCTGACGGACGACCCCGAAGCCGCGGGGCGGGCACTGCGCATTGCCGGCTATGTGACGATCGGGATGTTCACGCTCTCGATTGTGCCCACGGTCGGTCGCAAGCTGCGTGAAGGTTTCCAGCGTAGATTGAGGCCATGACCGTATACCTGAATGGGCAGTACTTGAACGCGGAGGACGCGAAGATTTCCGTCCTCGACCGTGGTTTCATTTTCGGCGATGGCGTCTACGAAGTGTGGCGTGTCGTCGACGGGAAACTATTCGAGCATGACCGACACGAGCGTCGCCTGAAGCAGGGGATCAAGACCCTCGAGATCGCGCTGGCGGATGGGGAGGTCGACGCGCTTCACGGTGTTGCGCAGCGCTTGCTGCGGGACAATGACCTCGCGCGTGGCGAGGGGACGTTCTACGTCGAGATCACGCGTGGTGCCGCGCCGAGGACGCATGCGTTTCCGCCGAAGGGGACGGCGCCGACCGTGCTCGCGATGGTGAGCAAGTTCGAGGTCCCGCACGCCCTGCGCGACGCGGGAGCGAAAGCCATCACCGAGGACGACGTTCGCTGGCTGCGCTGTGACGTGAAGACGGTGCAGCTGCTCCCCAACTGCATGGCCAAGCAGAAGGCGCAGGTGGCGGGTGCGATGGAGGCGATTTTCGTGCGCGGCGACATCGTGACTGAAGGGACGCACACGAGTGTGCTGGGTGTGAAGGATGGAACGCTCGTAACGCATCCTCTCGGAGCGCTGATCCTGCCGAGCGTCACTCGCGAGATCGTCCTCGAGATCGCGCGGGAGCAGGGCGTCCCGGTGCGCGAGCAGCCGTTTACGGTGAAGGAGATGTTTGCCCTGGATGAGCTCTTCGTATCCGGGACGACGACCGACGTGACGCCGATCGTGGAAGTGGACGGAAAGAAGATCGGGTCGGGGAAGCCCGGTCCCGTCTCGAAGCAGCTGTACGCGGCGCTCCAGGCGCGATTGTATGCGGGAGCGGCCACGGCAACTCGTTAGAAAACCGCCGCGGCTTCGACTGCGGACAACTGAGAAAGATCGAATGACTCTGCCAACAGTTCTCCGACGCGAAGCGCCGGCACGTGTCCGCGCGGCAGTTCTCCGCGGCGCAGCCGCGGCGGTTCTGTTCAGCACCACCGTCCCCGCGCAGGAATTCGACGTCCTGATCCGTGGGGGCACAGTCATCGACGGGACAGGCGCCCAGCGCTTTCGTGCGGATGTCGCATTGAAAGGCGATCGCATCGCGCTGATCTCGCGGGAAGGGATCGCGGCCAATCGCGCGGCGCGTGTCATCGACGCCAGCAATCGCATCGTGGCACCGGGGTTCATCGACGTTCACGCCCACATCGATCCGCTGCCGCAGCTGCCAGGCGCGGAGAGCGCGGTCCGGCAGGGAGTGACGTTTGCGCTCGGCGGACCCGACGGCGGCTCGCCGCTACCGCTTGGCCGCTACATGACGTCGCGCGACTCGCAGCGGATCGGCATCAACGTCGGCTACCTCGTGGGACACAACACGGTGCGCCAGCGCGTGATGGGAACGGTCAACCGCGCTCCCACGGTTGACGAGATGCGGCGCATGAAGGCGCTCATCGCCGAGGCGATGGGTCAGGGGGCGTTCGGCATCTCGACCGGCCTGCGATACCTGCCCGGCAACTTCGCGAAGATCGACGAGGTGATCGAGCTCTCCCGCGTCGCCTCGGACTCAGGAGGCATCTACACGTCGCACCTGCGTGAGGAAGGCCTCGGGCTCATCGACGGAGTCGCCGAAGCCATCACCATCGGACGGGAAGCGAAGATCCCGATCGTACTCACGCATCACAAGGCGGTCGGGCAGAAGATGTGGGGGCAGAGCGTTCGCACGCTCGCGATGCTCGATTCGGCGCGAGCCGCCGGCATCGACGTCATGGCGGATGTCTACCCGTACACGGCGACGTCCACGGGGATCGGTGTGCTCATCCCCACCTGGGCCTTCGATGGCGGCGACACAGCATTCACACGCCGCTTGGGCGATCCCGCGCTGAAGGACAGCATCACGAAGGGGATCATCTTCAACCTGCTCAACGATCGCGGCGGCGGCGACATCTCCCGGGTGCAGTTTTCGAGTGTGCGATGGCAGCCGGACCTGAATGGCAAGACGCTCGCTGACTGGGCCAGGCAGCGCGGGATCGCGCCCACGCCCGAAAACGGCGCTGCACTCGTGATCGAAGCGCAGCAGAAAGGCGGCGCGGCGATGATCTACCACGTCCTGGAGGAGCAGGACGTCCAGCGCATCATGCAGCATCCGCACGTGATGATCGGCTCTGACGGGCGGCTTGCACGCATGGGCGACGCGACCTCACCGCATCCTCGGGCGTACGGCACCTTCCCCCGCGTCCTTGGCCGCTATTCGCGCGACCTCAAGCTGTTTCCGCTCGAGACAGCGGTATACAAGATGAGCGGCCAGTCCGCGGCGCGGCTCGGCGTGCGCGATCGCGGAACGCTGAAGGCTGGCAATTACGCGGATGTCGTCGTCTTCGATCCGACGACGGTTGCCGACCGGTCGACCTTCGAAACCCCGCACCAGTATCCGGTCGGCATCGACTACGTCTTCGTGAACGGCAAGGCGGCCGTGGACAACGGCACGTTCACGGATGCGCGGTCCGGTCGCGTGCTGAAGCGCATCCGGTAGCCCTAGTCGCCAGCGACGGTCGGAATCGCGTGCTCGGCCGTCTGTGGCGCGCGCAGCCCCATCTTCGGCGACAGCTTGCCGCGGATCTCGTCCATCACCTCATAGAACGTCGGGATGACGAGCAGCGTCAGGAACGTCGACGTGATCACGCCGCCGATGATGGCGACACCCATCGGCGCACGGAACGCGGCGCCTTCGCCTGTGCCGAGCGCGATTGGCAGCATTCCCGCGATCAGCGCGAATGTCGTCATGAGGATGGGGCGCAACCGGATGGCGCCGGCCTCGATGAGCGCTTCGCGCAACGGTGTTCCCTTCTCTTCACGCGACCACTTCGCGAAGTCGATGAGCAGGATGGCGTTCTTGGCCACGATGCCCATCAGCAGGATGACGCCGATGAGGCTCATGAGGTTGATCGTGAATCCCGTGACCGCGAGCGACAACATCACGCCGATGAGCGACAGCGGCAGGGACATCATGATCGCGAGCGGATCCAGGAAGGAACCGAACTGCACCACGAGAATCAGGTACATCAGCAGGACGGCCAACCCGAGAGCGGCGAAGATCTGCCCGAACACCTCGGCCTGCGATTCCGCATCGCCGCCCATCGTGATCTTCACGCCGGGTGGCAGCTGCATGTTATCGACGACCTTCATGATGTCCGCGGACACGTCGCCGGTCGCGCGGCCGGACGTATTCAGCTCCACGTTCACCACCGGCTCGCGATTCAGGTGGTCGATGATCGCGGGACCGCGCCCTTCGCTGATGCTCGCGACCTGACCCAGCGGCAACGTGGACGGCGCGCCGCTGGGACCCATCACAACCAGCGGAAGCTGCTCGAGATCTGAAGCGCGACGACGGGATTCCGGCGCGAGCCGCACAGTAACGTCGCGCGACTTGCCGGTCGGGTCGACCCAATCGCCGACGTCGATCCCTGCAAAGGCCGCACGCAGCGACTGCGCCACCTGACCGACACTGATACCAAGCGACCCCGCGATGCCGCGGTTCAGCTCGACATTGAGCTCAGGCTTTTGTCCCTTCGACGAAAGGCCGATGTCCACAGCGCCAGGAATCTTTTCGACTTCGGCGCGCACCTGCTCGGCGACCTCGGCGAGGACCGCCGACTCCTGGCCTCGGATCTGGACGAGGATCTGCTTGAAGCCGGCGCCGAAGTCGCTCTCGAAGATCGACACGGTAGCACCAGCGACGCGGCTCATCTGCGTGCGAAGGTCAGCGGCGATGTCCGCAACAGAACGCTGCCCCTTGGAGACGCGCTCCGACTTCGGGAAGAGCTTCACGTAGATATTGCCCACGTCCACCGCGCCGGTGCCGACTTCGCCGAGCGTCGTGTACGTGTAATTCACCTCGGGCTGCGAGCGAACGATGCGCGCGGCTTCCTGCGCCTTGAGGCGGGTGTACTCGAGGTTCGAACCCGGCGGCGTCTCGATCTTCAGGATGAACTCGGAGCGATCGTCCGTCGGGAAGAATGCGCTTCCGACGGTGCGTATCGGAGGAACGACCTTCGGCAGCATGACGAAGACCATCGCGCCGAGCGCGAAGACTCCCCATCGACCGGCCCGGCCGAACCGGCGCGTCGTCAGCGCGAGTACCATGATGGCCATGCCAATGCTCGCTGCCGCGAGACCGCTCACGCCGCGAGTCGGGAGCAGGAACGCCGCGAAGAATGACCCGATGGCGAGCACGATCATCGCCGCGCGGTGGTCCAGTGCCCAGGCGATGACTTTGCGATAGTTCTGCGCCTGGCGGTTAAACCATGCGTTGAAGCGGTCGAGCTTCTTCGTGATCCACCCCTTCTCGTGCTCTTCCTTGTGCGGATCCGGCCAGTACGCCGAGAGCATCGGGTCGAGTGAGAACGACACGAAGAGCGAGACGAACACCGATGCCGCGATGGTCAGCGCGAACGGCTTGAACCACTGGCCACCCACGCCCGGCATGAAGCCGATGGGAATGAACACCGCGAGAATCGAGAAGGTCGTCGCGGCGACGGCGAGACCGATCTCGTCGGTCCCCTCACGTGCCGCCGTGTAATGATCTTTGCCCATCTCGACGTGCCGCACGATGTTCTCGCGCACGACGATGGCGTCGTCGATGAGAATACCGATGGCGAGCGACAGCCCCATCAGCGACATGGTCTCGAGATTGAACCCGAGCGCCCAGACCGCGATGAAGCTGGCCAGCACTGAAATCGGCAGTGCGACGCCGGTGATGACCGTCGAGCGCCAGGAATTCAGGAACAGGAAGACGACGAGCACCGTGAGCAATGCGCCCAGGAGAAGCGCTTCTTCCACCTGCCACACGGAGTCTTCGACGCGTGCACCCGCATCCTTCACGATGTCGAGCGTCGTGCCGGCGGGCAGGGTCGGCTTCACTTCCTCGAGTCGCGCAATCACCTTGGCGGCGACGTCGGTGGTGCTGAATCCCTTTGATTTCTTGATATCGATCGCGACCGCCTCACGCTCACCGGAAGCGTCGCCGTAGAGCGAGAGGGTGCGCGGCTCCTCGGTGGCATCGCGGACGTTGGCGACCTCACCCAGCCGCACGAGCCGTCCGTTGCGTTCCGTGATGACGAGATTCGCGAACTCGGCGGGACTTTCGACCCGTCCGAGCAGGCGAATGGAGCGCTCGTCGAGTGAGCCGGTCACCCGGCCCACGGGCGCGGCGAGGTTCTGCAGCTGCAGCGCCTGGACGACCTGCCCCACACTGATCCCCGCGGCCTGCAGCTTCGACGGTACGAGCTCCACGGTGAGCTCGCGCTCGATCTTTCCGAACGTCTGCACGTCCGCGACGCCGGCAATGGAACGCAGCTCGCGCGTGATGCCCGGATCCACCAGCCGCGTCAGCTCCGCCGACGACAGGACGCTGGACGACACGGCCACCGACACGATCGGCCGATCGGTATCGTTGAACTTGCGGATGATCGGCTCCTCGATCTCCTGCGGCAGCTCCGAGCGGATTCCCGAGATCGCGTCGCGTACGTCCTGCGACGCCTCGTTCAGGTCCTTCTCGTACAGGAATTCGATCATGAGCATCGCGTAGCCGTCGTACGCCTTGCTCATGATGCGCTTGACGCCCGCGATGGAGCCGACCTGCTCCTCGACGCGGTCGAGGACTTCCTTTTCGACCACTTCGGGGGATGCGCCAGGATAGATCACACCAACCGTCAACCACGGCGGTGCAACGTCCGGAAATTCGTCGGTCTTAAGCCGAAGGAGTGCAAACAGGCCGAAGATCACGAGCGCCACCATCGTGACGACAGTGATCAGCGGACGCTTGATGGCAAAATCTGAAATCAGCATGGTTGCTACCGCTTGACATCGTTAGGGCTGCTCACCTTCACCGGTGTACCCGGCGTCAATCCACGCGCGGTTCCCAGCAGCACCGTATCACCCGGCGTGAGACCCGCACGTACCTCCACGGACTCCGTCTGGTTGTCCCGGAGTCCGAGCTCCACTTCCAGTTTCTCCACTTTGCCGTTCTTGATGCGCATCACGGACGGGCGCACGCCACGCTCGTCGACGGCGACGACCGGTACCAGCGGCGCGGTGCGCGTCTCGCTCGCGATGCGGCCCTCCGCGAACAGCCCGCCCACCAGCGTCGCGCCTGCGTTCGGGATGGTCGCGATGATTCGCACCTGCCGCGTTGCGGGATCAGCGGTGGGGTTCACGCGAGACACCCGCCCGGTGAACCGGTTGTTCGGATAACCGGCGACCGCAAACTCCACCGGCAGCCCGACCCGCACCTGCGAGAGGGACTGTGCCGGCACCGATGCCTCAAGTCGCATGGTGGATGGATCAACCATGGTGAACAGCGCGGTGCCAGGAGTGACGACGTCGCCCGCATTCACCTGGCGCGCCGAGATTACGCCGGCAAATGGCGCGACGACACGCGTGCGGCTCTGCGTCTGCTGCGCACTGGCGTGCATCGCGCGCGCATTCGACAGCTGCGTCTGTGCCGCCAGCGCGCCGTTGCGCGCCCGCTCCATGTCGCGCTCCGCGATGGCGCCGGCCTTGAGCAGCGCCTCGGCGCGCTCGAGCTCGCGCTGGGCGATCTCGTACGCGTTCTGCGCGGTCGCGACGTTGGAACGGGTGGACAGCTCCTGGTCCCGAATCGCGGAATCATCCAGGCGCGCGATGAGCGTGCCGGCAGCGACGCGCTGGCCCGGCTCCGCATATGTCTCGATCACCGACGCGGGAATCTCCGCGCGAACCGTCGCTTCACGCTCTGCCTGAATGGCACCCGACAGCGTGGGCCCCGTGCGGATTTCCTCCGCCTTGACCACGACGATATTCTCGGGACCGACGAGCACCGGGTCGGCGGCGGTCGTCGTGTCGGCGCTGGCGTCGCCATTGCGACAGGCCGAAACGAAGGTGAGCAGGACGAGGGCGACGCTGGTGAGTGAACGGGCGGTCATTGCTGATTGCTCCCCGAGATCGGCGCGGACGCGGCGACTCCCGGTGCTTGTGGGGTTGGGGTCATCGGCGCGGACATGGCGCCGGCCTGCGGTGCGACGCCCGCGCCGGATGCGCCGAGCGGGAGGTCCTTCAGGAGGGCGACACGCATCCGCGCCACGGCGAGATCGCGCGCGGCGACGGCGCGATTCACCATCGCCTGCTCCACGAGGAGACGCGATTGCGTGAGGTCCGTCTGGGTGGAGATGCCTTCGCGATACCGGATCTCGTCGATGCTGTACGCGCGGCGCGCCTGCTCCGCGGTGCCCTGGCTTGCGCGGAACATCGCCTCGGCCTGGGCCAGCTGGTTCAGTGCGATGCGGGAGTCGAGCGCCGCGAACTCGCGCGTCTGCAGGTGGCGCGCGCGCGCCTCGCGCAGGTTGGCCTGCGCCTGGAGCACGCTGCCGCGGATGCGGCCGCCACTGAACAGCGCGACGTTCGCGGTCACGCCGATCGTCCAGTTCTCCCGGTAGTCCGAGAACTGGGGAAACACGTCCTGCGGAAAGAACAGGCGTTGGTATCCGGAGGTGAGCGAAAGGTTCGGCCAGCGATCCGCACGCGCGGCACGCAGCAGCCCTTCCTGCGCGCGGACGTTTGCCTCTGACTGGCGCACCGTCGCCCGGCTGTCGACCGCCGTATCGCCAGCGACGCGTGCCGCCGTGTCCATTGCGACTGCCATTGGCGTCACCGGGGCATCGTCGATGGAGGTGGTGAGCACCAGCGAATCATCCAGCGGCAGCTCGAGCATCTGCTTGAGTCGCAGCATCGCGATGGTGCGCTCGCTCTGGCGCTGCAGCATGACCGGCACCTGGTTGTCGCGGGCGACCTGCGCGCGGATCAACTCGAATTCCGATGTGCTGCCAACCTGGCGTGCGCGCGTCGTCTGGCGCAGGACGGCATCACTCATGGCGACGGTTGCTTCGGCGATGGACGCGAGCCGGTCCGCGAGCACCGTGTTGTAGTACGCCTGGGTGATCTCGAGAATGTTCTGCGCGCGCTGCGCGGTGAGCTCGATGTCCGCGACGCGCCGGCCGGCGCCCGCCGCGGTGCGCATGCCGGTGTTCCGTCCGCCCGAGAAGATGCTCTGCGAGAACTGCAGGCCGAAGGTCCACTGGTTCAGCGCACCAAAGCCGACGCTGCTGAAGTCGGGGCCGCCGCCAACCGCGGCGCAGGTGCGCGCCTGGTCCAGCGCGGCCTGCCGCTCCGCCGGCGTTGCCGTCGGCGGGATGGCTGGCGCGCAGAGCGAACGGAAGGTGTTGGTATCCGGCCCGCCGAAGGAGAAGCCCTCGAACTGCGATGCCAGGGTGCGCGCGTACGACGCCTGCATGTTCAGCTGCGGCAGGAACTGGCTGCGCGCGATGATCTGCTGGCCATTGGCGCGCGCGACCGCCGCCCGCGCGATCTCGATGGACTCGCTGGAGCGGTCCGCGAGCGCGATGGCCTCTTCGAGGGACACGGTGCGCACCTGCGCGGCCACGGGCGTGGCCGCGAGCGCGAGAGCAATGATGAAAGAAACTGAACGCATGTGAGCTAGCGGCTGCGACGCCGGGAGCCCGCGACGCGTGCTGGCCGGGAACGGACCGGCAGCGACGACGCGCGGAACCCCACGGCGCGCAAGAAGGTGTGGACGTACCGCGCCGGTGCGTCTTCGGCCGGCTGCGGAAATGCCTGCGGCATGACTTCGCGATAGAGCGCGTCGCCGAACATCGCGCTCATGAACATCGAGACGGCTACGTCGACATCGGCGTCGCCGTCGGCGAGACCTTCCTCGCGCAGCCGCTCGACGTAGAGCACCAGCGACGCGCCCGCCGAATTCGGTCCTTCGCACGCCTGGCAGGCGGCTTCCGGACGCTCCTCGGCTTCCGCGATGGTCTTGCGGATGAGGTGCGCGTGGCCGCGGAGGTACTGCAGCGTCGTGGCGCACCAGGCGGTGATGGCGCGCGCGGGATCGGCGACGTCGGTCGGCAGGGTCGGGACTTCGGTGGCAGACACCTGCTGCTGGAGCATTTCCTGGAGTAGGCGCGCCTTGGAGCCGAAGGTCCGGAACAGGGTGACTTCGTTGACCCCCGCTTCGGTGGCGATGAGGCGCGTCGTCGCGCCGCGAAAGCCGTACTGCGCATAGACGCGCGCGGCGGCTTCGAGAATTCGGTGGCGGATCTCTTCGGACATTGGGGGCGGAAGACTAGTCGCAGCCGCCGTTGTAAGCAAGTAGGTACTTGCTTGCTACAGTTGTTTACGCCGTTACTATAGGACCGATGTCGCCGAACTCCCTTCTCCGACGGCCCGGGCATTGATCGCGGCATTGGTCGCGGTCTTCATCGTGAGCGGCGCGGCGGGACTCATCTATGAGTCCATCTGGAGCCGCTATCTCGGCCTGTTCGTTGGGCATAGCGCCTACGCGCAGATCATCGTCCTGGTCATCTTCCTCGGCGGCATGTCGCTGGGCGCGTGGCTGGCCGGTGAACGATCGAGCCGGGTGCGTTCGCCGCTGCTGTGGTATGCCGGCGTCGAGATCGTGGTCGGACTGCTCGCGGTGCTCTTCCACGACATTTACCAGGCGGGGACGGGCTGGGCGTATGCGTCGGTCTTCCCGCACACGACGGGCGCCGGGCTTACGGCAGCCAAGTGGGCGATCGCGTGCGCGCTGATTCTCCCGCAATCGATCCTCCTCGGGACGACGTTCCCCCTCATGAGTGCGGGCGTCATCCGGATGGCGCGCGCTGGCCAGTCGCCGGGACGGATCCTCGGGTTGCTGTACTTCGCGAACAGCCTGGGGGCGGCGGTTGGCGTCCTACTGTCTGGCTTCGTGCTCATCGCGATGCTCGGGCTCCCGGGAACGCTGCTGGTCGCCGGATTCATGAACGTCATCGCGGGACTCGCCGCTGGCCTCATCGCACGCGCGCACGAGCGGGTGGAATCCGCCGAGCGTGCGAGCGCAGCGCGACCTGCCGAGGCTCCCCAAACGGGGATGCCTGAAGTTGTCGCTCCGCCAATCCCGCGTTCGGTAAAAGACGCCAACTGGTATCCACTCCTCATCGTCAGTTTCGGGACGGCGGTCGCCTCGTTCATCTACGAGATCGCGTGGATCCGGATGCTTTCGCTCGTGCTGGGGAGCGCAACGCATTCGTTCGAGCTCATGCTCTCGGCGTTCATTCTCGGACTGGCACTCGGAGCGCTCTGGATCCGCGGGCGCGCGGACCGCATTGCCGATCCGATCCATTTTCTTGGCGTCGTGCAATGGGTGATGGGAATTCTCGCCATCGCCACCCTGCCCCTCTACATCGCGTCGTTCGAGTGGATGAGCCTCGTCCTCGGAGCAGTGCAGGAAAATGCGAGCGGGTATCGCGTATTCCAGCTCGCGCGCTACGCCTTCGCGCTGATCATCATGCTGCCGGCGACGTTCTGCGCGGGGATGACGCTTCCGCTGATCACGAAGGTGCTGATGCGGGGGGGCGCCGGCGAGCGGGCGATCGGCTCCGTGTATGCGTGGAACACGCTGGGGAGCATCCTGGGCGTCGCACTCGCTGGACTGGTCCTGATGCCATGGCTGGGGCTGAAGACGTTGCTCGTCGTTGGCGCGGCATTGGACATCATCCTCGGCATCTGGCTCATCGTGCGCGCCCGGCGAGCCTCGGGACAAGCCGCGATCGAGGGTCGCTTCGCAGACGGTCCGCCGCTGGCCATCCCACTCATTGCGACGGTGGCGATCCTCGTGGCCATCGCGTTCGTCGCGCGGTTCGACCTCGTGCGGCTCACGAGCGGTGTCTACCGACACGGCATCGTGGAGCGCACCAGCGGCTACGAATTCCCATTCTACAAGGACGGGCGCACCGCGACCGTGAGCGTTCGCCGCAGCGTCGACGGCTTCGTGACGCTTTCGACAAATGGCAAGCCCGACGCGTCGATGGAGCGGGAGTGGATGGACACTACCCGACTCGGCGAGGGACGGCGCGAATTGCGCCGGGACATCGCGACGCAGCTGCTGCTCCCGATCATCTCCCTCGCGCACGCACCGCAGGCGGCGAACATCGCAATCATCGGGCACGGATCGGGGATGTCATCACACGTCCTGCTGGGCAGTCCGCATGTGCGCGAAGCGGTCACGATCGAGATCGAACCCGAAATGATCAATGCATCGCGGGTGTTCCAGCCCGCGAACGATCGCGTCTTCACCGATTCGCGATCGACATTTGTCATCGACGATGCCAAGTCGTATTTCGCGGCGTCCGGCCGACAGTTCGACCTTATTCTCTCGGAGCCGTCGAATCCGTGGGTGAGCGGCGTCTCCGGGCTGTTCACCGAGGAGTTCTATCAGCGGGTGAAGCTGCAGCTTGCACCCAATGGCGTCTTCGGCCAGTGGCTGCACCTCTACGAGCTGAGCGATGTGCTGGTGACGTCAGTGCTGGCCGCGATCGACAAGGTGTTCCCGGCGTACGAAGTGTTCTACACGTCCAACGCGGACATTCTCGTCGTGGCGTCGAATACACCGCTGCGGCAACCCGACTGGAGCGTGACGGAGTTTGCCGGAATTGCCCGGGACATGCGGCGCGTGCTGCCGATGCGCGCCGAGACGTTCGAGGCGCTTCGCCTGGGTGGACGCGACGTGTTGCACCCCATCGTGCTGGGACACGGCGCGCCGAACTCCGACTTCTTTCCGACGCTCGACCTTGGCGCGGAACGGATGCGGTTCATGCACGAAAGCGCCGACGGATACATGGAGTTGACGAGCGGACGCTTCGATGTCGTCGCCGCACTCACGGGCCGCCGAGCGGCATTCGGGACCCTGACCCTCAGCGCCGTTCCCGAAGTCGAGCGGCCCACGGCGCTTGCCCTGGGCACACAGCTGCGCGCCATGCGCACGATGGATCCAGCCATCGCGGCCCAGCTTCCGCGGAGCGCTGACCTGCGGGCGGCAATGCATCGCCGGGACATGCTCGACCGAATGATTCAATCGGGGCAGCCACCGGTGGATTGGCATGAGTTCGTGGCAAGCGTCGTCAAGGCGGACGCCGACTTGCACAGCGGCACCGCAGGAGTGATCGACACGGCGTTCTTCGCGCGCACCAGGGCTTTCGTATCGCGAGGGGGTGCTCCGGCGGAGGCGCGGGCCGCTGTCGACTTCCTGCAGGGAATCGGCAGCTGGAACTGGCCGCTGGCCGCGGTAGCCTCGCAGACATTGATCGCCAGCACGGATACCGTCGAATGGATTCCGGACGTCTTGCTGCGCAATGGAGCGGCGGTGTCCTACATCATGCTGCGCGACACGACGAACGCGAAGGAAGTGCTGCGAACGTTCGCGCGCCGGACTTTTGACGACCCGTTTCGCGAACGGATGATCGCCTCATTCCTCGTCTACTCTGACACTACGCTCCGGCGGCGAAGGGGCTGGCAGTGAAGTGGCGGAGGATGTCGTCGGGGTCGTCATAGATCGCGACCGCCTCCTTCAGTGCCTCGCTGTTCCATCCGCCGGTGAGGACCGCAACGCAATCGATCCCGGCGCGTCGGGCGGCCTCCACGTCGTAGGGCGTGTCGCCAAGCATGATCGCGGCATCCGGATGGAGCTTCGCCTTGCGCAGCGCTGCCTGGACGATGTCGGGATCGGGCTTCGATTCTTCGGCGTCATCCGCTGACGTGCGATGTGGAATCAGGTCGTCCAATCCGACCTGTTGGAGCATGGCCTCGAGCTCTTCTTCCTTCGCGGACGTAGCGATGATGATCCGGAACCCCTCGCGGCGCAGGCGTTCGACGAATTGTTTCGCGCCGCGGGTGAGTCGCAGCTTCGGTACGTAGTGCTCGCGAAAGATCTCCGCGCGTCGCTCCGAGAACTTTTTCCCGTCTGCACTGTCAGCCTCGACGCCGAGCAACTGCGGGAGCAGCTTGTCGCCCCCCATGCCGATGAGGGGCCGCACTTTTTCAGGGGGCGTCGGGCGTCCGAATTCGGCCAGGGTGTCGCTCCACGACTCCGCGTGCGCGGCGTTCGAGTCGATGAGCGTACCGTCCACGTCAAGCAGGACGCCATCTAGTTTTCTGCGACGCATGGAACCCATGACGGATCGACATTTTCAAGTTCAGTGCCGCGTGCTCGGGGCCGTCTGGCTGCTGGCCGTCTTCGTCACCAGTGTGCAGGCCATCCTCACACACAACAACAACTTCGAGGTGTTCCGAGCGTCGTCGTACAACCTGCTTGCGGGACGCGACCTGTACGTCGCGAATGCGACCCATCACGATTTCTTCAAGTATTCGCCCACATTTGCGCTGCTGTTCACTCCATTCGCCGTACTGCCGTTCGGGTTGGGCTTGTTGTTGTGGAATGCCGTGAATGCGGGAGCGCTCTGGGCGGCGCTGGGGCGAATCCTCGACGGCCGTCAGGCGTTCATCGCCAGGTTGATCGTCACGATGGACCTTGTGGGTTCGATGCAGAACGTCCAGAGCAACGCACTCAGCGCGGGGTTGATGATCCTGGCATTCGCGGATCTCAATGATCGCCGGGAGGCGCGCGCGGCGACGTGGATCACCCTCGGCACGATCATCAAGATCTTTCCGATCATCGCGGGTGTGTTCGCAGCGTTCCGCCCGTACCGGCTACCCCGGTTCGTGCTTTTTGCCGTCGTCGCCGCGGGTGTGGCGGTCGCGGCGCCTCTGCTCGTGGAGTCTCCTGCCGCGCTGGTTGCCCAGTACAACTCATGGAAGGCAATCAGCAGCACGGATGCGCTGATGCGTGGTTTTTCCGTGATGGAGCTCTGGCACCTGGCGTCGGGAACCGATTGGCCGAACTGGCCACTGCAGCTCGCGGGCGTCGTGGTGCTACTCGCGCCGTTGGTGCGCTATTCATTCTGGGGACTGACGCGTTTCCGGCTGCTGTTCCTCGCGTCGGTGCTGATGTTCTGCGTGCTGTTCAACCACAAGGCAGAAAGCCCGTCGTTTGTCGTGGCGCTGGCCGGAATTGCGATCTGGTTCACAGTATCGGAGCGCCGGCTCGCTGACTGGGTCCTGCTGGGCGTTGTTTTTGTCGGAACGGTGTTGTCGTCGAGCGACGCCATGCCCAAGGTGTGGCAGGAATCGCTGTTCGAACCGTATCGACTGAAGGCCGTGCCGGTGCTGCTCGTCTGGGTCGTTACGCAGACAGCGCTTTGGAGGATGACGCCTGGCCAAAGTGCGTCAGCTCAACCCCGAGCTCATCGATCCGCTCCCGCAGCCGGGGCGATATGAGCGCGTACACTTCCCGCTCGCGCGCCGCACGGTAGCTGTCCACGGCCGCGAGCTCCCGGGAATCGTATCCGGGATGCACCATGAGCTCCGTGGTGCCCTCGGGAAGTCCCTTTAGGATCTTCGCGATGTCGCGCTGGAACGTCGGCGACGCCATGGCGCCGAAGCCCGTGAAGCTGACGTCGTCCATCGGGCGCTGCCGATAGAGAATCGTGCGGAGCAAGTGGGACGCGAGCACGGCGCGCGGCCGGCGAAGAACTGCATTTGCCTCGTACGGATGGCGGACGTGTGAGATGCCATTGGCTTCGGCAGCTCGCGTCACCAGCTCGAAGATGCCGGGCAGGCAGTGCGCGTGGCGGTGCGAATCGATGTGCGTCACCCGCATGCCCACCTTGGCGAGTGAAACCTTCGCCATGCGCAGCTGTGCGTCCAGTTCGCGCTCCACGTCCTCGAGGTTGATCAGTCGCGCGACGGCGCGGAAAATCAGGGTGCGGAGCGGATAAAAATCGCCAGTGCGTTCGTCGACGAGTGAAGGACAGTGCGACAGCGGCTGCCCGGTCACGATGTTGAAGTGCAATCCGACGCTGATCTGCTTCCCGATCGCGCGCAGGTACCGGAGCTTCCGGATGGCATCGTCGAGCGCGTGCATGTTGACGATGAGCGACGCCGAGGTCACGACCCCCAGCTCGACGGTATCGGCAATGCCACGGTTGACGCTTTCGGCGAGGCCGAGGTCATCGGCGTTCACTACGAGCTTCGCGTTCGGCATGTCGGATCAGGAAACGGTTGGTTCGTATCCGCCGGTCCACCCGCGCCACCGAATGCGGGCAAGATCGGCCGCCATTGTCCCGGCGTCTCGCACGAATCGCACCGTCGAGGGCTCGTCGTCGTACCGAAAACGCACCGGCACCTGCTCGACGCGCAGGCCGAGATGTCGGGCAACGAACAAACATTCGAGATCAAATCCGAACCCATCGATACGTACGCGAGAATACACAGCTTTCGCGGCCGCAGCGGTGAATCCCTTCAAGCCGGCCTGCGTGTCGAGCATGCCCGGCAGCAACGTGAAGCGCACCAATTGGTTAAATGCTCGACTCATCAGGTGCCTGGTGTACAGGTAGCGCAGGTAGCTGGAGGGCATCATGTACTGCGAGTCGGGTAGCACGCGACACGCAATGGCCACATCGGCTCCCCGTTCCAGCGCGCCAACAATTTTCCACACCTCGTCGAGTGGGTATGCGAGGTCGGCATCGGTAAACACTCGATAACGACCGCACCCTGACAAAATGCCGCGCGTCACAGAGTAACCCTTTCCGCGGTTACGGTGGTTTTCCAAGACTCGGACGTCCGGCCGCGCGGAAACGTCCCGAAGCAGGTCAGCGGTTTCGCGGCGCGGGCTGCAGTCGTTCACCAGAACGAGCTCGGTGCGCATCGGCGCCGCGTCGAGGAAGCGCGTGAGCTCCGCGATGGTTCGCGACATCCGTCCACTGCAATCGTAGACGGGCACCACGAGGGAAAGATCGATCGCGCGCTGGTCGTCCATGATGGAGATTCAGCGCCGCTTGACGCGCTGCTCCAGCACCACCTCACCGTCCACGATCATGAACCGGATCACGCGATTGCGTTCCTTCGGAAAGTCCTTCGCCCGGTCGCGGAAGCGGTCGTTCGTCAGGATGCGTGCATCCATCTCGCGCGCGAAGGAGAGAATGAAGTAGTCGGCGTCCGTGCCGGCAGGTGCCTGGTGCACCGTGCCATCGTCCACGAGCTTTTCGTACGCTGCCTTGTCGTCGATCTGGTGGCGGAGTGCGGCATCAGCGACGACGATGGGCTCGAGACCTTCATCGCGTAGCTTCTGCTGGACCAGGGTGATGTTGCGGAGGCGCGCTTCGCCTCCCTCGGTTGCATGGGCGACATTCGACGCGTCCACCAGCACCCGCGGCGAGTTGTCCTCCGCGTCTGGCGCGTCGAGGTCCACGTCGTGGTCGTCGTTCGGCGTGTTCCGTTCCATGGGCGTCGTCACGGGGTAGCCTTGGTTCCTGGCGCGGGCTGCGCCTGGGCGAGCGTTTTCTGAAGCGACAGCGCCTTGTCGAGGTGCTTCTGGAGGATCGGCACCGACTTGCGAATGAAATCGCGCGTCGCAGGACTCTTCGTGGCTGCCAGAGCGCGCGCCGTGTTTTCCATCGCCCCTTCATGCACGGCGATGGAGTACTCGATATAGGCGCGGTCCCACGACGCACCGGCCTGCGACGCATTGAGATTTTCGCTGAACGACCGCGGCGCCTCGTCTGGTGCGATGCGCGGACGCGTTGCCGTCAGCCGGAGCCCCTCGGCGAGCTGGTCGAGATCACGATGCAGGGCGTGGTGCTCACGTGAGATCATGAGACCGAAGTCCTTGATCTGTCGCGTGCTCCCCTGATTCGCGCCAAGGGATCCAAGCGCGCTATCGGAGGCGTGGACGTGCGCAAGCAAACCGAGCACCTGGGGCTCGTCCATGGACGCCGCAGCGACCGCGGCGATACTGTCTCGCCGTCCTGTCGTGTCTGGTTCCCGCGCCGCGGCTTCGTTTCCTTCGGACGTGCAAGCCATTGCAGCACACAGCGCTATGAGCGCGCTGGCAGTTCGCATTCGGTCGACCTCGCGTTAGCCGAGGTCGAGGTTGGCAAGAAATGGGCGAGAAGAAGGGCTTGAGGGATTCGGGGTTTGAGGGTTTCAACGCTTGACGGCTTGACGGCTTGTCGGCTTGTCGGCTTGTCGGCTTGTCGTTGTGAGCCTCAAACCCTCAAACCCTCAAACCCTGAAACCCTGAAAACCTCAAACCCTCAAACCGCTCTCTCTCTCTCACTGCCTCCCGCCAGCCGCAGCGGCCGGGCGTCCGCGGGCCAGCTTCCGATCGAAGAACTCGGCCGTGGCCGCATTCACGCGCATCTGGTTCGCGTGCAGCATGAAGTGGTGAGTATCGTCCGGAATCACGATCTCCTCGAATGGAACCCCGGCATCCGACAGCCGCTGAACGAGGTCAACCGTCTGCGAGAACCGCACGTTGCGGTCATCGTCCGCGTGGATGAGCAAGACCGGCGACCGCCAGGTCGAGATGGACGCGATCGGGGACGAGCGCCACGCGATCTGCATCGCGCGCTCCGCGTCAGGCGCTGCGCCGTACGGATCGCGCAGCGTGCGCGGCGTGGCGCGGTTGACGGTCTGGTCGTGCACGCCATGGATGTCGACGCCCGCGGCGAACAGATCTGAATCGCGCGCAAGACCAAGCGCTGTGAGATATCCGCCGTACGACCCACCGTAGATCCCGATCCGGGCCGGGTCCACGTTCGGCTGGCGCCGGAGCCACTCACCGGCGGCCTTGATGTCCTGATACTCCGACGCTCCCTGCGCCCCGCCGCCCTTCGGGTGATGGAAGTCGCGTCCGTAGCCGATGCCCAGGCGATAGTTCACCGCCATCACGATGTAGCCTTTGCTGGCGAGGAACTGGTTGAGGGCGTACGCGTTCGAGTAGTAGTCGGAATAATTCCAGCCGAGGAGCATCTGCCGGGGCGGTCCACCGTGGACGTAGATGATGGCCGGTCGCCTGCCGCTGCCGCCGCGATCGAACACCTGCGAATGAATGGTCAGGCCATCGGGCGCATTGAACACGACCTTCCTCGGCGTGACGAGCTGCTCGGTCGGGAAATCCTCCGGGATGCGATCTGCCGCGATGAGACGCTGCTGGCTGCCATTTGTCGACATCACGCTGACGACTGGCGGCCGCTGTGCTGTGGCGCCGATGTAGGCGATCGTATTTCCGTCCCCCGTGAATACCGGAGTCCACTCGAGCCCTTTCCCTGGCGTGAGCACTTCCGGAGCGGCGCGATCGACCGGAACTCGCACGACGTGGCGCCGGTCGATGTCATCCGCGTCGCTGCCAGCATTGCCCGCGAACGCCAGCCAGCGCCGGTCGGGACTCATGGCCACGTATTCGGCCATGTAACGGCCAGGAGTCAACAGCAACGGCCCGCCACCATTCTCGGGAATCGAGTACAGGTGTGGCCAGCCATCCATGTGCGACATGAACGTGATGCGCCCACCCGCAGCCCAGTTGAGGTTCACGCCGCCATGCGTCGACGGCACTGAACCGCGGAGCGTGGTTGGGCTCTTCCAGAGCCGGCTCGCGACGCCAGTGCGTGCGTCCGCCGTCCAGATTTCCCAGGGCGAATGGCGCTGGACGAGAATGGAGTCCGGCGCTCCACCGCCGCCGGGACGGCGCACGAACGCGATGCGCGTCCCATCGGGAGACCACCGCGGTGTTGCATCACGATTGGTGGAGGGTGCGATCCAGAGCATCGCGGTGGAATCACCGGAATACACGCCGATGAACGAATGGTCCCCGCGGCCGGCGACGAAGGCGAGCTTCGAGCCGTCGGGCGACCACTGCGCCGAGCCGTTGTCTCCCTTCACGGAGACGAGTCGCCGCGCTGGCGCGCTGCCATCGAGCGGTGCGACCCAGATCGCGCGATCGCGCATGAAGACGACCCGGTCCGAGCGTGGCGAGATGGCCGGCCCTTCCCCCTCGGCGATTGCCTTCGGATCACCGCCGTCGAATGGGACCGCGAGGATCTGGACGCGCGGCGGCGTGGGCATGTTGAGGACGTTCACCGGCTGCGCGTCGTCGAAATTCGAGCTGAAGTCGCCGCCGCGAATGAACACCACCCACTTGCCGTCAGCGGACAGCTGCAGGCTGGTGATTTCCTGGCCGTCGTCCGTGCTGTAATTCGTGAGGCGACGCGGCGTGAACGATGGCCCTTCCGCCACCCAGACGTTGCGCAATCCGCGCTCGTTCAGCGCCCATGCAATCCGGCTGCCGGTCGCCGATGCGGTCAGCGCATTGGGGAACGGGTAGCTCTTGACCTGATCGAGCGTGAAGGTCGGCTGCTGTGCATGACCGACTGCGGCCAGGAGGACGATGCTTAGAATAGCGAGAGTTCGCATTACAATTCTCTCTGGAAGACGCTAACAGAACAATGCGGACAGAAAAGAGCGGACAAGACACCGGACAGAACGACGGACGACAGAACGGCGGATCGAACGACGGATCCTAACAACGGAGCTGATGGCGGATCGAAGGGCGGAGCTAACGGCGAAGGACTGCGGACGACCGATCCGCGTGCGCAGGAGATTCTACCGTCTGCGCGATGTGGTCGTAAGACCACGCCGACTCGCCACGCGAAGGAACCGCCCACTGCTCCGCTGTCAGGATCGCGTCACATTCGCTGTCAGGTCCGTTGTCGGATCCGCCTTCGGATCCGCCGTTCTGTCCGCAGTTTTGTCCGCAGTCTGGCGTTACGAACCGGACACGATGGTAAACGTGACTGTACGCGTCGCTGGAACGGCCATTTGCACCGTGGATGTCGCGCTGAGGCGGTAGGTGATCGGCAGTGCGCTGGCGGCGGTCGCCGAAATTCCGGTCACGACATCGGCGGCAGCCGTCGTGAGCGATACATCACCCAGGCTCGCGGCCCCACTTGGAGCGGCGAGTGACACTTCGAGGACCACGCCGGCCGGCAACGGCTGGTCGATGGACGCCGTGATCTTCTTGTTGCTCTCGTTGGTCGTGATGGCGTAGCTGGTTCCGCCAGCAGTCACGCTCGTGGGGGCAACGCCTGCGGTGGCGCTGTTGATCACCAGGGGCGCGGGGCTCCCCGACACACCGATCTGGTTGATCGCGTTCACCCGGAACTGCACCACCTGGGTGGCGGTCTGTGCGTCCGACCGTCCGAAGGGAGCAACCGCGCTTGCCGCGACGAGCACCAGCACCCACATCCGCATGACACAAGTATCGGACGCGGCGCGGAAGTTTCTAGGGGTTCGGGAAACGGATGGTGAAGCGTGACCCTGTGCCAACCTCGCTTTCCACGGAAAGACGACAGCCCATTCCTTCACACAGCTGCCGAGCAAGCGGGAGCCCGAGCCCGGCGCCGCCGTACGCGCGGTCGGTGCTCGCCTGCACCTGCTCGAAAGGAATGAAAATCTGTCCAAGGCGGTTTGCGGGAATCCCGATCCCCGTGTCCGCAACAATCAGGCGCGTGGGTCGCAATGTGGCGGCATCGGTCACGAGCGTGATCTTCACGACCCCCGAGCCGGTGAACTTCACGGCATTGTCGACGAGATGCTGCACCACCTGCTCGAACCGGCCCTCGTCGAGCGGGACTGCGCCCGCGGTCGGGGGCAGGACAGCGAGAATGCGCAGCCCCTTGGAGACGGCCGCGGACCGATAATTCGCGACCACGCGAGCGGCGACCTCGACGACATTCACTGCGTCGAGTGCGAGGGTCAGCTGTCCCCGTTCGATGCGCGACTGATCGAGCACGTCGTCGACGAGCCGGAGCAGCTGTTCTCCGCCGGCACGCACGCGGCCCAGGAGGTGGATGTCCTCCGGACGCTGGTTCCCCGCGTTGTTCTTCTCGAGGACGCGAGAGAAGCCGATGACCGCATTCAGTGGGGTGCGCAGTTCGTGGCTCATCCGGGCAAGGAACTCGTCACGCGAGCGCTGCGCGGCTTCCGCGGCGGCCAGCGCCTCCTGCATGGTGCGCATGGCTTCGTGCTTCGCCCGGCGTGCTTCCTCCTCGCGCGCCTGCAGCAGTTCCTGCTGTCGGCGCCTGGACCACAGCTCCCGGATCGCCATAACGCCCGCGAACGGAGCGATGGCCAGAGCGATGTGGAGTTCGGTGAGCGAGGGGATCATGGGAGCGCCTCGGAGCGCGGTGGTCCTTCGCGATCTCCTGGTTCCGCCGGTGCCACCGGCGCCCCACTGCCTTTCGACAGCAGGGCGACGGCGTGCATCCTGGCAAATGCGTACTGCGGTTAGTGCGGTACTGCAGTCCTTCATCCTTCATCCTGCGCAGGCGCCAGAGGGAGCGCCTGTCCTGCGATCGCCGGAGGGGGCGATTAAACCAGAACTACGGGCCGGCCGTGATCGTATAGGTCACGGTGCGGGTCGTCGAAGCAACCACACCAGCCGCAGTCGTCGCCGACAGCGTGTAGGTCAGCGCAAGGCCACTTGCTTCCGCGGTGTCGATGTTGTTCACGACATCCTGCGCCGTGGTCGTCAGTGCAACCGCGCCAGCGCTCGTCGCCGCGCCCGGGGCAGCAAGCTCCGCCGACAGGCTGACGTTTGCAGGCATCGCGCTGTTGATCTGCGCCGTGATCTTCTGGTCGATCTGGTTGGTCGTGATCGCCCAGCTGACGGTTGCCGTGGCATCCGTCGGCGCGCCACCAGCCGTGGCCGTGCTGACACTGAGGGACTGCGCGCCGCCTGTGACTGCGATCTGGCTGATCGCGTTGACGGCGATCGTGACGTCCTGCGTTGCTGTGCCCTGCGCCGAAGCCGTCGCGGCAGTGCCGGCGAGGAGGGCGACCGTGGCCAGGATGCGTCCTGCGTTCATTGTTCGTGCTCCGTAAGAGGAAGGGTTTGAACTACGCAGGAACAATCGCCCTCCCCCTATTACAGCTTCGTGTCGCGATTATGACACTTTCGTCATGATTGCCCTCCCCTGGAGCCGGCCTTACCCTGCTCGTCCGGACGCCTGGTTTCAGTACCGTTTTCGTCGGGTTTGCGGGTGCGGGTCGTCGCGGGAACGGTCTGTGGCCGCGCTGGCGCTGCCTCACTCTTGAGCTCCTGGCCATCCCCGATGATCTGGATCTCCCGCCGACGGGGCACCAGGCGGAATTCGAGCTGCCGGCTCTCACCCGGGGCGAGGGTCAGCTCGGCACGATCCGGCTCGAAGCGGTGGAACGCTGGCGCATCCCCACGGACGCTGATCGTCCACGTTCCCGGAGGGATGTCCGTGAACGCAACCTTGCCGTCGTCGCGCGTAGTGCGGTACAGCGTATCGCTATCGCTCACGAGCATGAGCATGGCATTGGAGAGGGGGCCCGCATCCGCGAGCGAGTCCGCCGCTCCCCCGACGCCCGTTTGCACCGTCGAGAACCTGCGCACCACCACGTCCACGCGGGCGCTGCGCGCAATCGCGAGCCGGAATGTCGTCGGCTGCACGCGGGCACTGTCCACCGTGAGCGTGGGATCACCAACGAACACCGCGTCGGCAAACGAGGTCTCCTGCGACATCGAAAGCCGATGTTCCCCTCCGGGCACGCCACCGAACGCCACCTGCCCGGCATTGTCCGTAATCGCCACCTGGGGTCCGAGCCGAACGAGCGCATTGGCGACGCCGCGGCCCGTTATTGCGTCCACCACCCTTCCGTAGACACGGCCGGGCGTGCGAAGACGCGAGACCGGAAGACGCAGCGGAATTCCGTACTCGAGGTACGCGACACTCTGGTCTGCCGCAGACAGCGCCCCACCGCCGACAATCCGCGCGCGCAACGACAGCCGATCGCCATTTGGAAGGATGCGGGAGGCGAGCACATCGACCTGTGAATGCCAGTTGGCGCCCGGCCGCCGCACGCGGGTCGCGTAGCCAAGCAGGGAAAGGTCCATCCAGCGCAGGCGCGCCGTGCCGTCACCACCAACCGTGATGGTTCCTTCTGCGCCCTTCGTGATGGATCCTCCGCTGTAGCGTTCGGCCCAGAGCGACATCCCGCCGAACGAGGTCGAACGGCGCGCGCTCACCGAGACGTCGGTGTACGTCGCGGCGGGCAGCAAGTCATCCCCGGCGCGCCCGACTTCTGCCTCGACGGCAATCGAGGCGAACAGCGTGGATTGGTCGCCACGCAGACGAAGGCTGCCCTGGCGGCCGGCGCGCTTGACGCCAGACACAGTGGACGCGCGCGATACGCCGCCAAGCTCCGCCGTATATCTGGAGTAGAAGGTCGCGCCGAGTGTGCCCACATCCATGCGGTCGATGTAGGGAACGCCCGTCGAACGACTGAGATCCGTGGTGTGCGTGCCACCATTCAGCGAGAACGACACGTTGTCGAAGTAGTGACTGTTCGCGCTCAGGTACGTGTGCTGTGCGCCGCGCTGTGCACCGCTGAAGGTCGTGTCCGCGCTGTTGTGACCGACGTCATACGAATACGCATCCGATGATCCGCTCAATCGCACGAGCTTCGCGAAACCTGCTCGAGACGCGCCGGAGCTGCGCGCGAGCTCGGCTTCGGCGGTGATTCCCTGTCGATCGAAGGCTGCAACCAGGCTGCCGACGTTGCCGGGAAGGACGCCGCCGGCACGCGACACGTAATTGACTCCGAGGCGCGCATCGGGACGTGGCCGAGCCATCACGAAGCCACCCGTCTCACCACCCTTCTCCACGATGCGTCGGAACTGCTGTCCGTATGCGCCAGCGGTCACAGCGCCGCGCGTGCCGTCGACGCCCAGCCCGAAGCCCGGTTGTGCTCCGCCCGTCAGCGGCGACAGCATGAATAGGTGATCGCCTCCTCGCACGCGCCAGGACGGTGCCTCCAGCGCGAATCGATATTCGTCGCGTTCGCCGAAGGCGGAGTACGCTCCCGTTGGTCCGCGGAAAAGGAAGTCGAGACGCGCTTCCCCGCCATCGCGCACCGCGCCCGTTCCGAACACCTCGAAGGGAGACACCGCGTCGGAGCTGACGGCCCGCAGGTTGACCTGCGTCGGGATCCTGAGGAAGTCGTCGATCTTCCGTGACGGTTCAGGGACGATCATGACACGCGCCGACGTCACCGTGGATGCAGTATCCCCCGCGGCCGTTGCGGTCAGCTCCAGCACGTCATCGCTGGCCGCCGAAAGTCCCGCATGGGTCGCAACGCGGGCGCGAATCACGGTCGCTGCTTCAGGGTCGAGGCGCGCGATGGACTCGCCAAGCGACGCCCGGCCCAGCGTGCTGCGCGCCGCGAGACGGAGGGTCGCGGGGACGTTGCCGCGGTTGCGCACGAGGAAGCTCGCGTCGTACGCCTTCCCGGACACGACATACGCCGGCCGGTCGACGAGGGTCATCTCGATGGCCCGGCGCGGCGCAACGCGCACCATGAGTGAATCCGACACCGTGTTTGTCGCATGGACCCGAATCGCATAGATCCCGGCCGGAGCACGCGATGGTACCACGACGCTCACCATGAGGATCTGGGACGACGAGGGCGCGAGCGCCATCGACGTCGTGCCCATCAACACCGTCCAGTTCGCGGGCGGCAGGACGCGAGGCGACAGCTGCACGATGTCGCCGGTCGGGTTGGACACCGTGAATGCGGCGGTGACCGTCGTTCCGGCGAGAATCGTGTCGCGACGCGGCGTCCGAATGGTCTGCGCGCGTGCGTCCGTCGTAGCGGTGAGCGCCAGGATACCCAGGAGAGCAAGCGCGCGACGCACGTCGACTGTCAGAACTTCAACGTGAACTGCGAAGCAAACACCGCATCTTCACCACTGTCCGCGAAGACCACCGCGCGGTAGGTGCCGGGTACGAGACGGCCGAGGCCGAACACCTGCTTCAGCGACGTTCCGGGATAGAGCAATCCGCGCTCCTGTCGCGCGTTCGCCTTCAGCGCGCCCTGTTCATCGTAGACTTCGATCCAGACGGCGGGGCGATACGCCCGCTCGCCTTCGTTCTTCACCTCGAGCTCGAACGTCTGGGTGCTGTCCGGATTCGTGAGGAATCGTGAATTGGCGAATGCGACCTTGCGCGACCCCGTCGTGTTGATGTGGGTCGCGACCTGGACTGCGTAACGGACCACGGCGCCGAGCGCGACCTGCGGGCGTCCACCGGATGAGCGGCCGGCTTCGGTGGGCGCGCCTTCCACCATGATCGCGCTCCAGTAGCTCCCACTGAGGCTGTCGCTCGCCGGCACCTGCACGGTGTAGCTCACGGTCATCTCGCTCGACGACGGGATCGTCAGCGAGCGAACCGTCGGCGTGATCCAACGGCCGTTGGAGCGGGGGGCGTTGCCGATCTCGTTGAAGTGCGACGTCCCATCGGCGTAGAACAGGTAGTCGGTCTGGTAGATGCGGACCGGCTGGTCCTGCTGCGTCTGGTTCCGCACGACGATTGTTCCGACGTACGTCTCGCCGGGTGCGGCCACCCGTTCTTCGACGGTGCTGCCGACAACGGAAATCTGCGCCACAAGGATGGCGGGAACAGCGACCAGGATCATGGTCGCGCGCTTCACGATCGATTTCATCAACGACATGGTCATGGGGCCTGGACGATAGTGAGCGTGATGGTGCGGCTGCCATTCGGCACGACGCCCGCGGTCACAAGCGCGGACAACTCGTAGGAGATGCCCAGGGTCGCGTCGATTCGGCGCGGAATGTTCGTGACGACGTTGCGTGCGGTGGCGTCGAGCGCAATGGCGCCGAGCGACGTCGCGCCCGGTGGCGCGGCGAAGGTTCCGGAGAGCGTTATGCCAGGCGGCATCGGCGCGTTCAATCGCGCGGTGAGGTTGTACAGACGGTTCGGGTTCGGGGTCGTGATCGTATACGTCGTGCTGCTGTTGCTCACGGAAATGGGCTCGCTTCCGGCCACAGCGTTCGAGATGCGCAGCAGCCCCGGACTTCCCGAAACGCTCAACGTCTGCGCAGGTACGCGCTCGGCGCTTGCGACGAGCATCGCAAGTACGGTGGCAACAGCGCGCAGCGAATGCCGCACGCTCAGGTACCACCGGTGATCGTGTACGTCACCGTTCGGGTCGTCGACGCAACGACGCCTGCGGTGGCGGTTGCGGAGAGCGCGTAGATGACTGCGAGGGAGCCTTGCGCGACCTGCGTGATGCCGGTGACGACGTCCACCGCGACTGTCCCCAGCGATTGCGCGCCAGTGCTCGTAGCACCAGTAGGCGCGGCGAGATTCACGGTCAGCGTCACCAGCGCCGGCATCGCGGCGTTGATGCTTGCGGTGATCTTTGCGTTCGACTGGTTGGTCGTGACTGCCCACGTTGCCGGAGCGGTGGCCGTCGAGGGCGCACTGCCCGCCGTCGCGGAGGTGATCACAAGCGATGGATTGCCGGAGAAAGCGATCTGGTTGATCGCATCCACCTGGAAGGTCACGACCTGTTGCACCTGCGCCGCCGCGGGGCGAGCGCAGAGGAGCAGCATGACAGCAGTCAGAATATGTCTGGCTTGCATCTTGAGTCCGCGGAGTGTGTCAGATGTCGCACGAGAAGAGTGACCCTGGGGCAATTACATGAGTCTTTCGCTCGAATTACGCTTTCGTCATTAATCCCGGGCCGTGCGAGCACTTCTCGTAGAAGACGACGCCACAATGGCGCTGCTGACCAAGCAAGTCCTTGAGCAGGAAGGGTTTGCCGTTGATCACGCGACCACGGGGAATGACGCGCAAACGCTGGCTTTCGTAAACGACTACGATGCCATCGTGCTCGATCTGGGTCTCCCCGACCGCAACGGGCTGAGCGTGCTCCAGGCGCTACGAAAGGAAGGGCGTACGACGCCGGTCATCGTGCTGACCGGCTCCAACGATTCCGCGACGACCGTGCGCGCGCTGGATGCCGGCGCCGACGACTACCTGAAGAAACCCATTGTCATCGAAGAGTTCCGTGCCCGGATGCGCGCCCTTGTTCGCCGCGGCGGCGCCACGCGATCAGAGCAGCTGGCGGCTGGGAACGTGGTCCTGAACCGGCTCACCAGGCAGATGCTCGTCAACGGCAAGGAATGCGCGCTCACCGCGAAAGAGTTCCAGCTCCTGGAGCATTTCGTCATGCATCAGGGTGAGGTCGTCACACGCTCGCAACTGCTCGAAAAGGTGTGGGACATGCACTTCGATCCTGGGTCCAACGTCGTGGACGTGCACGTCACGCGACTGCGCAAGAAGCTCGAGGCCGCGTCGGCCGACGTAAAAATCGCGGCGCGGCGTGGGATGGGGTTTGTGCTGACGGTCTGAAGAGGTTTCAGGGTTCGGGGTTTGAGGGATTCAGGGTTTGTCCGTTTGTCGGCTTGTCAGCTTCTCAGCTTGTCGCCTGTCAGCTTCTCTCCTCCGAAGCCTCGATGACGTCGTCGCCGGTGAGGACGTAGACGCGATCCCCAGTCGCAGGCTCCACCGTCGCCACGCCAGTGAACTCGCCGAAGGCGGGAAGGACGCCGACTCGCTCGCCGAACCAGAAACAGGGCAACCGCGCACGCTGTTTCGCTGCGCCCAGCAACGTCACGGCCGGGTGAATGTGGCCGGCGAGCACGTAATGGTTGTCCACCGCCACCGGATGATGCGCGAGCGCGAATGGTGGCTCGAGCAGCGGCGCTTCGATGCACGTCATGTGGAACTCGCGCGGTGGATCACCGGCGCGTCGATCGTGATTGCCACGCACCAGGATCATCTCGATCGCCGAGTATCTCCCGCGCCAGCGCTCGATGTTCGCCAGGGTCTCCGGGTGCCGCCCCTCTTTCGCATGGAGGAAATCGCCAATGAACACGATGCGGGTCGCGTCATAGCGATCGATCAGATGGTCGAGTCTCCCGAGCGCAGCATCCGTCGTCGTTTCAGGGACGAAGACGCCACTTCTCCGGAACGCAGCGGCCTTTCCGAAGTGGGCATCTGCAACGACCAGGGTGCGTTCGCGCGGCCAGTACAATGCGGCGGTGGGATCCAGAACCACGTCCTCGCCCGCGATCGCGATGCTCCGGCCGTTCATCCGGCCGCCTTCTCCAGGATGAGCTGCATCTTGCGGATCCGGTCGGCAAGTTTTTCAGACGACACGCGGTCGCGGGTGGTGTCGACGAGTAGTGGAAAAGCGAGCGGTGTCGTGCGCACGGGGTTCGTCACCATGACATGCGCCGTCTCCAGGCGCCGCAGCGTTTGGCCAAGCCGGCTCTGTTCCAGTTGGCGTTCGAGCACTTCGCGATACGCCTGTGACAGCAGGAGGTTCTGGGGATCGTAGCGCTGGAAGACGTCGAAGAACAACCCGCTCGACGCCTGCAACTGGCGCGCGGTCTTTCCAGATCGCGGAAATCCGGGAAACACCAATCCCGCCACCCGTGCGATCTCGCGGAACTGCCGACGCGCCATTTCCGTGGCATTGAGCGACGCCGGAATGTCATCGGTCATCCCCGCCGATGAGAGCAGCCCCGTCGCGAGCGCGTCGTCGAGTGGCGGCTCCTCGGCGGAGAGGAGCTCGAATCCGTAATCATTGGACGCCATCGAGAACGAGATCGGGCGCAGTCGTGACAGTCGGTACGCAAAGAGTGCCGCCAGTCCTTCGTGAACCAGTCGTCCCTCGAAGGGAAAGAAGAACAGGTGCCACCCTTCGCGAAGCTTCACACGTTCGATGAGCAGCTCGTCCGGCCCCGGAATCCGCGACCACTGGCGCTGCACCTCGAGGAGCGGCTGCAGCGCCTGCATCTCCGGATCCCTGAAGATTCCGCGCGCCGCTTCCCCAAGCCGGATGCGGATGCGGTTCGCCAGTTCGCCGGACAATGGCAGCCGGCTTCCCATCCACCGGGGGATCGCTCCCTTTGCGTTCGGCGCTCGTCGCACCCAGGCGCGCATGTCACGCACCCGCACGAACTCGAGTGGCTTGCCGGCAAAAACGAACCGGTCCCCCTGCCGCAGGCGAGCGAGGAAGGATTCCTCGACCGATCCAAGGGTCGCACCGCGGAGATACTGTACCGTGATCTGCGCGTCCCCGACGATCGTGCCGATGGACATCCGATGGCGTCGCGCGATCTCGGGGTCGGTCACAATGAAGCGTCCGTTGTCGAGCGACAGTCGCGCGTATTCAGGATACGCGCGCAGTGCGTCGCCACCATTCGTCAGAAATCCAAGAATCCAGTGCCACTCGGCGTCCGACAACTCACGGAAGGCACGCGTGCCCCGTACTTCGCGCAGCATCGCCACAGCGTCGAACCCGGTGCCAAGTGCGACGGTGACGAGGTGCTGCGCCAGCACGTCCAGCGGGCGTTCGGCTGGCTGACGGCCCTCGACTGCGTTTTCCATAACGCCGTCGCGCGCGGCGGCGACCTCCAGCAACTCGAGCGTGTTCGTCGGGACACAGGTCACGCGGCTCGTCGCGCCGGGACGGTGGCCGCTGCGCCCGGC
>DASPMP010000125.1:0-15202 GCA_035626995.1 Gemmatimonadaceae bacterium | reverse complement strand
AGGTGGTGGCAAATGGCGGCTCACTGACGCAGGCCAAGGGCACCATTTCCGTGGGTGGGGCCGCAATCTTCCGCGGAGCGGCATACCTGCAGACGGGCGTGCTGCAGCTCGGCGGCACGTTCATTCACGACGGCAACGGCGACGACAACGTCTTTCAGGCAGACACCGGCCATGTCACGCGCTTTACGGGCGAGACCGGGGATCTCAGCCGTGAGACTCAATGGAACGTGCTGGCGCTCAACGACGCGTCGCGCTTCGGGATCCTCGAATTTGCGACCACCGGCACTGGCGGCGTGACGTTGGGGTGGAATCCCATTCTGGACATCTCGACCTTGAGGCTCGGTGCGCACCGCATCCTTGTGCAGCGAGAAGGAGTGCTGACAGTACCGGCGGCGTTCAGCCTCAACCTCCTGGCGGGCGGCCGTTCCGAGGGAGCATTCCTCGAAATTGCCGACGGAGGCGTGATGTGGCTCCAGCACGTGGTTCCTAGCCTCGCATTCCCGCTAGCTGTCTGTGAAGGAGACCGGCAGCTGGCAAGTGAGAACCGAGGTCCGCTGAGGTGCAATCTGAATCTCCTGCAGTAGCTCCGGGTTAGTGGTTGATGCATTCATGGAGGGCCGGGATCTCCCGGCCCTTTGTATTTCTGGTAGAGTGTTGCTCCCCTGCAACACTTCATGACGCCTTTCGCAGTTGCGAGAACGTCTGCACAGCCGAAAGTTTGTGGGTGCCAAAATCCCCCTCCCGCCGCCTGCCCGCTCTCGCCGCCGGCGCGCTTGCTCTTGTCGCTGGCGTCACCTGTACTGATGGTGGACTGACCGGCCCGTCGTCCCTCCGCGCCGCCCTCTCGCTCGCGCCGTCCTTCAGCCGAGCCGCGCTCGATATCTACAGGAATCTCGCGTCGTTCGAGTTCTCGCCCGACAACCTGCACCTGCGGTTGCTCCGGACGAACGAGACAGTCGTCATCGACACCGTCGTCGCGCTCACCCCGGGGCAGGATTCCGTCGTACTGAATCTCGGCGTCACCCTGGAGAAAAGCCCCGAGACCTTCCAGGCGAAGATCGACATCCGGGACGGGACGCAGGTGCTCTTCTCCGGCACCCAGACCATCGTCGCGCACGCGGGGACGACGGCGCCTACGCCGCCGCCGATCGAGCTGGAATACGCCGGGCCGGGATCCGAGGTGGTCGCGCTCGACGTCAGCCCGGACACGACCATTTTCGTGTCCGACAGCGTGGCGATGCGCGCGGTGGGATTCGCGTCGAATGAACAGGTCGTGAACGACCTCGCGCTCGAGTGGTCGCTGAACGATGCGACCATGGGCAGCATCAGCGGCACGGGAGTGTTCAGGCCAGCGAAGCGAGGCACCGCGATCGTCACCGCCACGTTGCCAACGGGCGTCGCGGGTTCGGCGACCGTCAGTGTCGTCGCGCCGCCCGCGTCGCTCGCACTCGTCTCGGGCGGGAATCAGTCCGGGATCACGGGCAGCGTGCTTCCGCAGCCAATTGTCGTGGAAGTCCGCGCGTCGGACAACCTGCCATCGGCGGGGATCAGCGTCACCTTCGCGGTCACCGCCGGGGGAGGCAGCGTCAACCCGACGACAGCCGTCACCGGGACCGACGGACGCGCCAGCACGGTGCTCACCCTCGGCACAGCCGCGGGCACCAACAGCGTCGAGGTCAGCGCTTCCGGACTCACACCGGTCACCGTGTCGGCCACGGCCACGACGCCGCAGCCCGCCACCCGCACCTGGGTTGGCCCTGCGAGTGGAATCTGGGAGACTCCCGCGAACTGGAGTGGGGGCATCGTACCGATGGCCCTCGACACGGTGCTCCTGAACGGCCCAGCGGACTACATCATCAGCATCTCGTCCGCGGTGACCGTCGCGCGGCTGACGCTCGGCACCGCGACCGGCCAGCAGGCACTGGTCGTCACCGGACCAAGTGGCACGCTCACGGTCACCGACAGCATCCGGATTGCGACGTCGGGGCTCCTGCTCCTGGGCGCGAGCGCCAGCGAGACAATCCTGACCTCCGGACCGATCGTCGTGGATGGGATCCTCGAGCTGCTCAACGGCACCATCGCGGGCAGCGGGAACATCGACGTGTCGACCAATGGGTCGTTCCTCATCAGCGGCGACGCCGCGATGGGACTGACCAATCGCGTCATCCGGAATGCGGGACTGACGTTCCTTGCGGCGGACGTGGGATCCCTGCAGCTGCACAATGGATCGCGGATCGAGAACCTGGCGAACGGCGAGTTCATGACGCAGGGTGAGATCGACATCGCGCAGGGCACGGGCGCCGTGGGATCGGTGCGAAACGACGGCCTATACCAGATGATCACCGCCGGCGTCGGCACGCACACCATCGGCGTCGCGTTCGAGAACAATGGCACCATCGAGATGTTCAACGGCACCATGGCATTCACCGGTCCATCGGTGGTGAACAGCTCGACCGGCAGCATGCGCGGCACCGGCACACTGTCACTCGGCGCGACGACAGTGCAGCAGGCGGGGATCATCGAACCGGGACTCTCGCCCGGGCTCCTGAGCTTCACCGGTGCGCTGCCACTGCAGGCATCGTCGCGAGTGAACATCGAACTCGGTGGAACGACCGCGGAAACAGGATACGACGTCGTGGCGGTGAGCGGCGCCGTGACGTTCGCGGGAACGCTCGACGTGAGCGTGATCAACGGCTACACGCCGGTTGCGGGTGACAGCCTGACGGTCATCCGGTATGCGTCGCACACCGGGACGTTCGATACGGTTGTCGGCCTCGCGCTGGGAGGAGGGCTGTTCCTTGATCCAGTGTACACCACGACGGGGCTCAGCCTCGTGGTGCGTCAGTCGACGCCCGCGGGCATCAGCTGGATCAATGCGGCCGGTGGCAACTGGAGCGTCGCCTCGAACTGGAGCACCGGCGTGGTGCCTGGTGCGACGGACAATGTGTCGATCGACCTGCCGGG
Source organism: Gemmatimonadaceae bacterium (assembly GCA_035626995.1). Taxonomy (GTDB): domain Bacteria; phylum Gemmatimonadota; class Gemmatimonadetes; order Gemmatimonadales; family Gemmatimonadaceae; genus DASPMP01. Next base: position 12,238 of record DASPMP010000125.1, on the reverse strand, counting down.
GACGTATACCGTGACACTCGACGTGAACCCGACGATCGCTGGGCTCACCGTGGGCGGCACGGGGGCATCGGCAACGCTGAGCGCCACCTCGCGCACCCTGTCGTTGAATGGCGCGATGGTCGTAATGCCGAGCGGCACCCTCAACCTGGTCACGTCATCCATCACCGGTGCAGGAACGTTCAGCAATGCGGGGCTGGTGACGATGCAGGGGGGCAGCATCGCCGTCGGCGTGAACATCACGAACAACGGCACCATCCGTACGCATGGCGCGGTGTCGATCAACGGTGCGTTGAGCACCTCGGCACCGTCCTCCATCCGGGCCGTCGGGCAGAACACCGGTGGTACGGCTGCGTTGACGATTGCGAATGGCTTCTTCAACCATGGCTTGATCGAGCTCACGAGCACCAACGGTCACGCGGCGTCGTTGACCGTCACGAACGGAACGCTGACGAATTCGAACGACGGCACCATCCAGACGACCAGCAGCGGCACGCGAACGCTGGCAGCGCAGCTGAACAACCAGGGTATTCTGAACGTGGATGCGTTGCTGACGATCAACCGCGCCAGCGCCACCCATGTCAACAGCGGCTCCATCGATCTCACGACCGCTGATCTCGTACTCACACAAACAGGGACAGCGCCAAGCTTCACGAATACCAGCACTGGCGTGGTCACGCTCGCCGCCAGCCGCGACTTCACCGTCACGGGCGGCTTGCTCGACATCGACCAGGGGAGCGTCACCGGACCGGCGACCGCGCGTCTTGTCGTATCGGGAGCGTCGCTGGCATTCACCACGGGCAACATCGGTCCCCTGCCCCTCACGCTGACGACGACGACCATCGTTGGCGGCGCAGTCACGGTTCCGACGGGCCAGACGCTAACGCTGCTGAACGGTGGCCTGAGTGATCCAGTGACGGTGGAAAGCGGCGGTGTGCTGCTGCTTCATGGAGCCGTCTCCCTGACAGGCGCGTTGACCCTGCCGACAGGATCGACCATGCGCCTCATGGGCCAGAACACCGGCGGCACCTCGGCGCTCACCCTGGCCAACAGCTTCACCAACAGCGGGACGGTGGAGATGACCAGCACGAATGGTCACGCTGCGACCCTCACCGTGACCACGGGCACGCTGACAAACGCGCCTGGAGGGCTTCTTCGCACGCTGAGCAGTGGAACGCGCACGCTGAACGCGCAGCTCGACAACCAGGGGACGCTGGAGGTCGACGCCGCTCTCACGATGAATCGCGCGGACGCAGATCACGTCAATTCCGGTACGATCGACCTCACGACGGCCGATCTCACCGTTACGCAGGCAGGTGCATCGCCGACCTTCACGAGTACGGGAACGGTGACCCTCGGTGCGAGTCGCGACTGGACGGTCACCGGCGGTCTGCTGGACATCGACCAGGGGACCGTGAATGGTCCGCTGTCCGCGCGGCTGATCGTCACGAACGGCGCGCTTGCCTTCACGACGGCAAACGTCGGCCTACTGCCGCTGACGCTGACGAATACGACCATCGAGGGCGGGTCGGTGACGATCCCTGCCGGCCAGACACTGACACTCCTCAATGGAGGTTTGAGTGATGCGGTGACCGTCGAAGGCGGAGGTACGTTGCTGACTCACGGAGCGGTATCGCTCTCCGGGACAGTGACGCTTCCTACCGGTTCGACGCTCCGCCTGATGGGACAGAACACCGGAGGCACGGCTGCGCTGACAATCACGACCACTGTCGTGAACAACGGCACGATCGAGCTGGCGAGCACCAATGGACACGCGGCGACGCTTGCATTGCCCACCGTGAGTACGCGGCTCGTCAATTCGAGCGGCGCCCTCGTCCGCTCACTCGCCTCAGGGACACGCACCCTGGCGGCGGAGCTCGATAACCAGGGAACGCTCGAGGTGGATAACGCGCTGACGATCAACCGGACGGAGACAGATCACATCAACACGGGAACCATCGATCTCACAACGGCCGACCTGACTGTCACCCAGACCGGAACGACACCGAGCTTCACCAGCGCCGGTACCGTGACCCTCGGCGCAGGACGTGATTGGACGGTGACGGGCGGCCTGCTCGACATCGATCAGGGAGCGGTGACAGGACCGACGAGTGCCCGGCTCATCGTCAACAACGCGACACTCGCCTTCACCACCGCGAACGTCGGCTTGCTCCCGCTGACGCTGAACAATACGATGATTCAGGGAGGCGCTGTCTCGATTCCGGGCGGCGAGACGCTCACGCTGCTGAACGGTGGTCTCAGCGATCCGGTAACGGTGCTCAGTGGTGGTACCCTGCTGGTCCACGGCGCTGTCTCGCTTGCGGGGGCCCTGAACCTTCCCACGTGTTCCATGCTGCGGCTGATGGGGCAGAACACCGGTGGGACGTCCGCGCTCACCATTGCGACCAACGTCGTGAACAACGGCACGATCGAGTTGACGAGCACCAATGGTCACGCTTCGACGCTGACCATGGCAACGACCACGCTGACGAATTCGCCTGGAGCACTGATCCGGTCGCTGACGAGCGGGACGCGCACACTCGCGGTGGAGCTGGATAACCAGGGGACGCTCGAGGTGGATGCGCCCCTCACCATGAATCGCGGGAGTGCCAGCCACACGAACAGCGGTACCATCGACCTGACGGCCGCGGATCTCGTCGTGTCGCAATCCGGCGCGACGTCGAATTTTACGAACACCGGCACCGTTACCCTCGGCGCAAGCCGCGATTGGGCGGTGACGGGGGGCAGGCTTGACCTCGATCAAGGCATCGTGAGCGGCCCTGCGACTGCTCGACTGATCGTCAACACGGCGATACTGGCATTCACTACCGGGAACGTCCTGCTACCGCTCACCCTGAACACCACTGCCATTGAGGGGGGCGCTGTCTCGATTCCGGGCGGCGAGACGCTCACGCTGCTGAACGGTGGTCTCAGCGATCCGGTGACGGTGCTCAGTGGGGGTACCCTGCTGGTGCACGGCGCGGTCTCGCTCACGGGCGCATTGAACCTTCCCACCGGTTCCATGCTGCGACTCCTGGGTCAGAACACCGGTGGGACGTCCGCGCTCACCCTTGGCACCAACGTCGTGAATAACGGCACCATCGAGCTGACCAGTACGAACGGGCACGCCGCGACGCTCTCGATGCCGACGACCACTCTCACGAATTCTTCCGGAGGCTTGATCCGGTCGCTGACGAGCGGGACGCGTACCCTCGCGGTGGAACTGGACAACCAGGGAACCCTGGAAGTGGATGCCCTGCTCACGATCAACCGCGCAGGCGCTGGGCACCTCAACACCGGAACGATCGACCTCACGACGGCCGATCTCGTCGTGACCCAGACTGGTACGACGCCGAGCTTCACGAGTGTCGGTACGGTCACCCTCGGCGCAAGTCGCGACTGGACCGTGAACGGCGGCACGCTGGACATTGATCAAGGCACGGTGACGGGCCCGGTGAGTGCGCGACTCATCGTGAACAACGCGACCATGCAGGTAACGACGGCGAACATCGGGCTGCTGCCCCTCACGCTGACGAATACGACTATTCCCGGCGGCTTGACGATCCCAGTCGGCCAGACGCTGACGCTTCTGAACGGCGGGATCGCCGACGCGATCAACGTACAGGGTGGCGGGACGCTGCTCGTCCACGGCACGGTGTCGTTGTCCGGCGCGGTATCGCTGCCCACCGGGTCTGTCCTGCGATTGATGGGGCAGAACACCGGTGGCACCGCCGACCTCACACTTGCGCAGAACCTCACGAACAACGGCACGATCGAGCTGCGGAGCACCAACGGGCATGCGGCAATCCTCAACATGCCCACCGCTACCCTGACCAACGCGACCGGTGGTCAGATCGTCTCGATGGATGCCGGGACACGGACGCTGAACCTGCAGCTGGACAACCAGGGGATGTTTGACGTCAACGCCAATACCAGCCTGCAGCGTACGGACGCCGTGCACACCAACTCGGGGACGATCGATGTGACGGACGCATCGTTCGCACTCGGCTTTGGCACGGTTGTGCAGAGCTTTACGAATGTCTCCACGGGTGTCGTTACTATCGGTGCCAATCGTACATTCGCGACGAATGGCGCGGCGTTTGATGTCGACGAAGGGCTGGTGACAGGTGATCCGGCACTAGCCCGGCTCATCATCCAGAACGGGTCAGTGGCGTTTACGCCGACCACCGTGACGGTCCCGCTGACGCTCACGAATTCCTCGGTAGTGGGTGGGCAAGTCACCGTAAACAACGCGGAGACGCTGACCCTGTACGCAGCAAACGTGAACGACGCTGTCGCCGTGAATGCCGGCGGGACGTTGCGCGTCATCGGCGCTACCAGCTTGAACGGGACCGTCGCAACTGCCGGGACCATCCAGCTCCTGGGCCAGAACACCGGTGGCACCTCGGCACTCACGGTACTGAACGGCTTCACCAACCAGGGACTCATCGAGCTGACCAGCACCAACGGTCATACCGCCAACCTGACCGTGACCAACGGAACGCTGATCAACGCATCGGGCGCGACGCTTTCCTCGACCGCCACTGGTACGCGGAACCTGTTCGCGCAATTGGACAACCAGGGAACGTTCCAGGTGAACAGCACCATTGGCCTGAATCGCGCAAATGCCCAACACGTCAATTCGGGCACGATCAACGTCGCCGGCGGGAACCTCGACGTTCCACAGACGGGGACGACGCCGAGCTTCGCGAATACCGGCACGATCAACATCGCCGGGACGCGGCAGCTTGGAATCACTGGTGGCACCGTGGCGAACAATGGATCCGGCGCGGTAATCCAGGGGACCGGAACGCTCAGCCTGCTCAACAACACGCTCGTGAACAACGGACGCCTCCGTCCCGCGGGTGCCGCGACGGCCGGTACGCTCACCATCACGGGCGGGTCGTGGTCGCAGATCGACCCGAACGGCGCGCTCGACATCGAGATCGGCGGAACAACCATCGGTACCTTCGATCGCATGATCGCGAGTGCGGCGACGCTCGGCGGCGCGCTGAACGTCTCCGTGATCAACGGCTTCAACGTTCCACCGGGACAGCAGTACACCATTCTGTCCGGTGGGACGTACACGGGAACGTTCAACCTGGTTGCTCCGCTCGGCTGGACCATCAGTTATCCCGGCGGGAACACCGTCGTATTGACCGCTCCTGCTCCCTAGGCGCCGCATTCGGCAACCACCGCGGGGGCGTCCTACCTCAACGACGGTCGGTGGTGCCTGAGGAGCACTCGGTGCTTCCTCAGGAACAGTCAGTGCTCGTTCAGGAACAGTCGGTGGCTCCTCAGGAGCAGTCGGTGGCTCCTCAGCAGGAGTCGGTCCTGTCCCATACCGGATCCCACCCGCCTCACCACTGGTTCGCAGAGTCGGCATGCATCCATGCCGGTTACTTGGGGCTGATACGCGCCCGGTTCGACATCGTCAGCGAGCGCTCAACGAACGTTGCTGATCCTTTACCGGGTGTCAGCGATCGTTTCGGAAGGATCGCTGGCGGCAATACCGGCATGCGTGACCGCTCGGCGCGACTCAGATGCCTGACCCGACGCATCGGCGATTGCTCGGCATTCCTCAGCGACCTCTAATATCTGGTCGGGGAGCGCTCACATCGCATCGGCGATAGCTGGATGCCAGTCGGCGGCGTCACAAGGTGAATCGGGCACCTCGCGACCGTCCTCAGTAACCGGCATTCCAAAATTTCCTTCCCGCGGCCGGCGGTCCGCGATATGTCACAGTGAATCGCCGCCCACCAATCTCAACTCTTCGGCGTCCGCCGGCGGCGCCGTGCCGCCGCGACTGCTGCCAGTCCCACGCCAACGAGCGTCAGCGTTGCCGGTTCGGGCGTCACGGTAACACAATCCACGCCCACGGTGCACGTAGGGGCGCCAAAACTGTCCATGCCGTCCCCTCCGGTGTCCACCCAGAGCTCTACCGTGGTCTGATTGGTCACTATGAGGTCCCTCCCCGCGCCGAGGTCGAGGCGCCAAGTGACGCCACCGCCGTCACAAGTCGAATACGCGGCAGTGCCGCTGTAATAGCTCCCCGCTACCGGCACATCACAGCCCCAGAGGATCGATGACGACATCGACGACATGCTTCCGTTGACACTGACCTGGCCTGAGGCGTCGCTGAACGCCCACCAGTCGACGGCCACGTCATCATCATTCGCCGGCCGGCAATTTGGCGGGTCAGTAACGCCGCACGTCCGTACGTTGCCGTCGGCGTAGGCGTAGCGCCGGGAGTTGATCTCGAAGAGATCCGTGAGATTGCTACCGGCGGGACGCCCGGTATTTCCGGCCAGGCCGTTGAGCTGCCAGATGCCCAGTGCGGAGATGCCGACATCCGCGAACCCGCGGGATCCCTGCAGGTTCGACAGGCGGAGGTACAGTGCTGGCTGGCCAGTGCCCGGATCGACGGCGTTCCACACGCTGACGCTCACGCAGGCACGCAACGCTCCCGGGGTGCATTGCGCCCAATAGCTGATCGCCTGTCCCGAGGCGTGCGAGAACGGCACGATGGCCAGTGCGGCGAGGCAGCAACGAAGGGAATGCGACATGCAATCTCCTTGCAGAAGGCTTGTCACGCCGCTTCGTCGCGCGCGCGGAATTTCAAAAGTACAAAGGCCGAAACGCCCGGCCCCTGCGCTACCAGACCAGGTCTACATGGTATACGGCCGGCGTCGCCGCCGGGGTCGTGCAGGACGTTCTCCACTGGCACGCGCAGGCATTGCGGGCGCCGGCGGCATGCCAGACCCAATCGGTGCGCTCGTCACCAGGCAGCTGGTTGAGCAGGGCGCATCCACGCTCGCGTTGGCACTGACGCCGTCCCCTGCCGCGGCTCCCGCGGCGTTCCCCCACCAATTGGTGGATGCGTTGATGAGAAATGTGCCGTCGGTGGTGTTGCCATTGTTGACGCCGTTGCCCGCGTTGTCGACCAGGTCGCAATTGCTGATGACCACTTCGCGACGGTTTCCGCTGGTCGCAATGCCGTGATGGGTCGCGGCTGTTCCATTCCCCCGAATCACGCAGCTCGAGAGCTGAACGGTATCCACCAGGATCATCACGCCGCCCAGGGCATTGCTGTCCGCCGTGAACTGAGAGAACGAGCTGTTCTCCGAGCCGGCAAGGTTATCGCCGTCGATGTACAGGCCGACGTGCAGCGACCGCGTAACCCGCACGTTGTTGAAGCTGATGCCGCGGCCGAGCGTATAGATGCCGATCTGGCCGCTGCGATAAATGTGCAGGTCGTCCACGACCATGCTGTCGTCCAGCGCCACCGCGGCGATGGTCGTCGTCGGGTTGCCCGTGGTATCGACGCGCACCCGCGAAATGGTGCTGTGAGGCGCGACGAGCCGGATGGCGCCAGACAGGCTGCGGCGGAAATGTGCGTCGCTGATGTCCAGCCGATGGCGGCTGTCGCCGTTGACGGCCGTCTGCCCCGAGATCTGTCCACTGGAGCTGTCCACGCGCACGTACGCCAGGGTGCTCTGCGCCACCGGATGTGGCGGCGAAATGGGATCCGAGTAGGCGCCTGGGTTGTCGAATTGCAGCCCGTAGAAGTTGACGCCTGCGCGGGACGGGGCGAACGAAATGACATTGGTTGAGGTTCCAACCGCCTGCATGTGACCGCCGCGCTGGAACGTGAGGCCGCCATTCTCGAAGGTCAGCCGAGCCCCGGGACGCGGCGCGAATCGCGCGAGCGTATCCACGTGCGACATCTGGCGGAACTCGTAACGAAGCTGCGGAATGGCGGTGAGTTCCAGAGGAGTCTCGAGCTGGTCGGTGAGCGGATCCCCAACCAGCGGCCGGTCGCTGCGCCCGATGATATACGCGACGTTGTCGGCATTCCCCAGGAACCTGGCAAGGTGCACGGAATCCCGCGCGAGCGCGGCGAGGTTGTCGATGTATCCGTAGAACGGATACGCGTTGCCCGTGAGGGTCACCGTTCCAGTATCCAGCAGCAGCCGGCCACCTTCGGCGTGCAGTCCGGCGCCGCCGCTGTTCAGGATGCTTACTGCGTGCAGCCGGATGGTATCGGTGACAGTCGCGACGCTGCCGCCGATCAGTACTCCCGTTCCACGCGCGTTCTGCACGGTGGTGCTATCGAGGCGCGTGCGTGGTCCCATTTCCACGCCCGCATAGCTGGTGGGCTGCCCCGCGACATCCACGAGGCTGCGCGTCAGATGGCTGCCCGGGGCCGACAGTGCCACGGCTGTATACGTGTGCTGGCTCAGCTCCGTGCTGTCCATCACGAGGACGTGCCGATTCTGTGGTGCGAGGACCGCGCAACCCAGCGGGCTGCTCTGACAGCTCTGCGAATTGCGAACAATGGTATTGATGAAAGAGCTGGTGTCGACGCCCGTCCCGCCCGCATTGGCGAAGCTGATGCCGTTGAAATTTCCGGCCGCAGCGCTCCACCGCTCCAGGATCACCTTGTTCGCCGCCGAGCCATGCGCGGTCATCCGGCCGCCTTGCCGGAAGTGCAGCGATCCACTCCAGAATCCGATGCGCCCTCCGGGACCCGCCACCAGGCGTGCCAGGGTATCGATATGGATGTCGTTGATGGCGAGCCAGGGAAGCTGTGGAATCACCTTCAGCGTATCGAGGCGGCCCGCGCGCCCAGCGAATGGGCGATCGCTCCGTCCAACGATCTCGACGCGATCTTCGGTGTTCCCCAGCAGGTTCAGCTGCGCGATCGAGTCCTTGGCCAGCACAGCGAAGTTGTCCACGTATCCGCGAAATGGATACGCATTGCCCGTGGCCGTCACCGACCCAGAATCACCCACGATGCGACCGCCCTCGGCATGCAGTCCCACGCCGCCACTGTTCTGAATGGTGAGGCCACGCAATCGGATGGTGTCGGTCGCAATCGTTATCGAGCCGCTCACCAACACGCCGGTTCCACGTGCGCGGCGCACAGTCGTGCTCTCCGCCAGCGTGCCGCGACCGATCTCGAGGCCGGCATACGTGGTGGGCTGGCCAACGAGATCGAGCACGCTGCGCGAGATGCGGCTGCCGTGCGCAGCGAGGCTGATCGCCGTATACGTCGTCGAATCCACGCGCGTACTGTCCACGATGAGGACGTGGCGGTCCTGGGTGGCCACCGCCGCGCAGCCGAGCGTCCCGCCGAGACAGCTCTCGACGTTCCGAATCTGTGCGTTGATCACATAGCTCGTGTCGAGCCCCGTGCCGCCGCTGTTGGCGAACTGCAGGCCATTGAAGATGCCTGACGTCTCGCTCCATTTCTCCAGAACGATCGGCTGGGCCGGAGTTCCGCGGGCGTGCAACTGGCCGCCGCGGGTGAAGTGGATGTAGCCGCTCCAGAACCCGATGCGCGAGCCGGGGCTCGGAACGAGGCGCGCGAGCGTATCCACATACATGTCGTTGATGACCATCCACGGCAGCTGCGGAATCACCCGCAGCGAGTCGATCCGCCCCGAACGGCCGCTGAACCGCCGATCGCTGCGCCCGACGATCTCCACCCGATCCGAGACGTTGCCGAGGAAGTTCAACTGGGCAATGGAGTCCCGGGCGAGCACCGCGAAGTTGTCGATGAACCCGCGGAACGCGTAGCCGTTACCCGTAGCGACGACGGAGCCGGAGTCGCCCACGATGCGTCCACCTTCCGCGTGAAGGGCCACGCCACCGCTGTTGAGGATGGTCAAGCCGCGCAGGCGGATGGTATCCGTCGGCTCCGTGATCGATCCGCCCACGATAACGCCCGTACCGCGGCTATTCCGGACGGTCGTCGTCTCCGCGAGCGTTCCACGCCCCAGCTCCAGCCCGGCGTAGCTGGTGGGCTGACCCGAATTATCGATGATGCTGCGCGAGATCCGGCTGCCGTGCGCTGCGAGCGACACGGCGGTGTACGTGGACTGATCCACGCTGGAGCTGTCGACGATGAGGACGTGCCTGTCCTGCGTGGCAAGGGTAGCGCATCCCAGCGAGCCGCTCAGGCAGCTCTCGATGGTCCGGACGTGGGTGTTGATCAGCACACTGGTGTCGCGACCCGTTCCTCCCCGGTTGGCGAACTGGATGCCGTTGAAGATCCCGGAGCTGGCACTCCACTTCTCGAGCACCACCGGCGCCGTCGCCGTGCCGCGGGAGTGCAGCTGCCCGCCGCGGGTGAAATGGATGTAGCCACTCCAGAATCCAACGCGCGAGCCCGGACTCGGCACGAGCCTGGCCAGCGTATCGACGTACATGTCGTTGATGACCATCCACGGCAACTGCGGAATGACTCGCAGGGAGTCGATCCGGCCCGGCCGTCCGACGAACCTGCGATCGCTTCGGCCGACGATCTCGACGCGGTTATCGCTGTTACCGAGGAAGTTCAGCTGCGCAATCGAGTCGCGTGCGAGGGCCGCCCAGCTATCGATGTAGCCCCGATACCCATACGCGTTCGCGATGCTGGTGACCGAGCCGGAATCGCCGACGATCCTCGCGCCTTCGGCCAGCAGACCGACGCCCTCGCTGTCCTCGATACGAACGCCACGCAACCGGACGCTGTCCGTGACGGCGCCGCCGACCGCAATGCCGTTTTGTCCACTCCGGCGCACCGTCAGGCTCTCGGCCAGCGTCCCTCCGCCCAGGTAGAGCGCGGGATAACTCGAGGTCGGGTTGCCCGTCGTATCGATGAGGCTCCGCGAGATCCGGCTTCCGCTGGTATTCAGGGCGACGGCAGCATTGAACGCATAGCGAAAGGTGGCGCTGTCAATCACCACCATGTGGCGATCGTAGGTGTTGACCGCACCGCACGCTCCGATGCCGCAATAGCCGTTGCCGGCGCTGTCCACGCGCACGTTGGTGAGGTAGCTCGTATCGCGTGGCTGCGGCGTGAAGCCGCCAGCTGGAATCTGCGGGTTCTCGAAGACGAAGCCGTAGAACGTCTGGCCCGGTCGAGGAACGAACAGGATGGGCGCGGCGGCAGTCCCGCGCGCGTTGAGCCGCCCACTGTTCGTGACGCGGATCCCCGCGTTCTGGAACGCCATGCGCGTGCCCGGGCGGAGATTCAGCACGCCCTGCGTATCGACGACGATCTCGTTCAGCACCACGAAGCGGAGATCGGGGCGCAGCGTCAGCGTCCGGTTCCTGATGGTGCTACCGGTGGTGAGGAACACCGTATCACGGGTGTTCGCGAGCAAGGCTCCCTGGGTTACTGAATCCGGCCACAGGATCGCGAGGTTGCCGAGCCCACCGCGATAGCCGTACAACGCTCCGCTCACCTGGACGTTCGACGAACCCGGATCAATCTGGGCGTTCGTAAGGTCGAGGCCAGTCCCCAAGGATCCCGTGATCGTGACGTTGATGAGACGCAACCCGCTCAAGGCAGCGGACTGGCCGATGCCAGTGGTACCACCCGTGATGGAAACGTCCTGGACGAGACCTGGTTCGGTTGGCGCGATGCCCGCTCCCGTGGGTCCCGGCCGGATTGTCGTTGCTTCGACGGTTCCCCGGCCGAGGGTGACGGCGAATGCGCCACCACCGTTTGCGCCTACGGTGTCGATGACACTGCGGCTCAACCGGCTGCCCGGCCCCTGAACACGAACTCCGACGGTCTGGAACTGTCGGAAGTGCACGCTATCCATGACCAGCGCGTGCTGCTGCTGGCCGGAAATTGCCGATCCCGCCCGCTCGAACAATGCATTGGTGATGATGCTCGTATCAGTCGACACTCCCGAGTAGCCGATATTCGTACCGAACGTGATTCCGCCCCAGGGTTGATCCGCAACGGTCGGCAAGAAGCGGATGAGCGAGTCCGGTGTGCCACGCGCGATCAGCTCCGATCCAGCCTGGAAGTTCATCGACGCGCCACTGCTCAGGCACACGAGGACTCCCTTCTCGATCGTAAGAGATCCCGTGGCGCTGAACGTCAGCGTGCCCGCCACGTAATGCGGGTTGGTCTGGGCACTCCAGACGCGCGCGGCGGCGATGGTCTGCGAGGGATACAGCGTCCCCCCCTGGCCCGTGCAGCTGTTGAGCGGCGGAAGGGTCACGACCAGCGGCACGCTGTCACGATTGGTTGGCGTGGCGTTCGACGCAACGCGCAACCAGGTGGCCCCTGTCGTGAGCGCAGTGACGACGCCGTTGGTATTGACCGTCGCGATGAGCGGGTTATCGACCGACCACGTGACGGTGGTGGGTGCGGCGGCCGCGATGGTTCCCAGCGAATCGCGATTGCCCACGGTGAACGTCCGCGTTCCGTTCAGCTGACGCAGCGTATCCCCGCGCT
>DASPMP010000124.1:0-4593 GCA_035626995.1 Gemmatimonadaceae bacterium | reverse complement strand
ATCTGGAGTGGCAACCCGCTCTCGCAGTTCACCAAGGCCGAGCAGACGTGGGTGGATGGACGCCGGTACTTCTCCCTCGAGGAGGACGCCGCCGCCCGCGCAGAGATCGCTCGCCAGCGCGCGCAGCTCATCCAGGCAGTGCACGCCGCCAGTGCCGAATCCAACGCAACACCCAATCGACCGGCGCGTGGCGCCGGACAGGAGAACCGCTGACATGACGCCGACGATGAAAGTTTTCTCGCGCGCTGCGGCAGCCATGCTGCTGGTGGCCGCGAGCGCGGGCGCGCAGGTGCGCATGACGGTGCCGCCGCAGTCGCAGCCGGTGGTGTTGCGCGGCGCGACGATCCACACGGTGTCTCGCGGCACGATCCAGAACGGTTCGATCGTGCTCGAGCGCGGGAAGATCACCGCCATCGGTGGCGCCGACGTCGCGGTCCCGCGCGGCGCGAAGATTGTGGACGTGACCGGCAAGCACATCTACCCCGGGCTTGTCGACGCATACAGCACGGTGGGTATCACCGAGATCGGTTCGGTGGACGTGTCGAATGACATCGAGGAGCTGGGTGACTTCAACCCGAACGTGCGCGCCGAAGTCGCGGTGAACGCGGAAAGCCGGCACATCGGCACCACGCGCTCGGCGGGCGTGCTCGTGGCGTTCAGCACCCCGGGGGGCGGGCTGGTGTCCGGCCTCTCGTCGGCGATGTCGCTCGAGGGATGGACATGGGAGGAAATGTCGATGAAGGGCGCCGCGGCGCTCAACGTGAACTGGCCCGACCCCAACGCGCGTCCTCGCCGCTTCGGTGGCGGTGGTCCGGGAGGCCCGAACGCCAACCAGCCCGCGCCGAAGACGTACGCGCAGCAGGTGCAGATGCTGAAGGACTACTTCGCCGAGGCGCGCGCGTATCGCGACGCGGCGAAGGCAGGCCAGGTGGTGCGCACCGACGCGCGCTACGCCGCGATGATCCCGGCGCTGAATGGTGAGATTCCGGTGATCGTCGCTGCCGACGGCGTCGCGCAGATCAACGACGCGATCACCTGGGGTAAGGAAGAAGGGCTGAAGATCGTGATCCGCGGTGGCCAGGACGCGATCCACGTCGCCAGTCGCCTGAAGGCCGAGAACGTGCCGGTGATCCTGACGTCGACGATGGCCGCGCCGGAACGCCCGTACGAAGGGTACGATGGCATGTACAGCATGCCCGCACGGCTGCACGCCGCGGGGGTGAAGTTCGCCATCTCCGGAGGCGCCGGCGCGCTCTACAGCAATCGCCTGCCCTACGAGGCCGGTGTCGCGGTGGCGTTCGGGCTGCCCGAGGAAGAGGCGCTCAAGGCAGTGACGCTGAATGCCGCCGAGTTCATGGGCGTGGCGGACAAGGTGGGTTCGCTGGATGTCGGCAAGGAAGCGACGCTGCTGATCACGACCGGAACGCCGCTGGACATGACGTCGAACATCGAGCAGGCGTACATCCAGGGTCGCGAGATCAACATGATGGACATCCACAAGTTCTTCTTCGAGAAGTACATGCAGAAGGTGAAGCAGCGTCAGCCGGCGCTCACGCCGTAAGTCGGCTTCTGTTGTTGGAGTGCGCGCGGCCCGGCGATCTCACGGTCGTCGGGCCGTTTGCTTTGTGCGTGCCTGAATGCTGGCGGGAGGTGGGTGGGTCATTCCCTCGGGTCGCGGTCTCGACGCTATTCGCGTCTCGCCGCTCTGCCTCGCGCACCACCCGCTGCGCGGGTACCCGGTGCGCTGCGGAAGCCCCTCGGGAACGACCCACCCACCTCCCGCCAGCATATGTCCGCTTCATCAGCCCTCGGCCGTCAGCCCTCGGCCATCAGCCTTCGGCCGTCAGCCCTCGGCCGTCAGCCCTCGGCCGTCAGCCCTCCGCCGCGCCCTCCTTGTCGTAGTGACTTCGTCGCCAACGCCTGCTGACCCCGCCATTACTGTGTGCGTACTAGGGGACGCAGTCACCAGTAATTCGTACATCCTCTGAGACTACAGCGGCCCGATCATTCATCAGGAATGTGCGCGTAGAATGGCCGCAGCCTGCGACCGGAGCCCAGTTCACGGTAATCCGCGCTGAATCACCTTCGAGATCGAAGCTCTCTACTTGCATCGCCCAGCAGGCCGCTTGTAATCGGTGCTGGCAAGCGCCGCTCAATGTGGCTTCGCCAACGGACACCTTTCCACGCAATCGCTCTCGCAACTCGCCTATCTGGCCTGCGGTCATCCGGGCGACTGACACCAGGGTTGCGGAATCAACGACAAGATGCGGGTAGAAGCGTGCGTCAAGAAGGGCCAGTCCTTCAATCGCGGAAACGACTGGGAATGAGCTGGCGTTGGGCTTCACACGCCCCGCTTCGGCATTTGCGCCCGGTGCTCCAGCAGAGCACGAAACCAGGAGCGGAAACGCTACCGTTAAGAGTCTGGTGATATGCATGAGCTCCTGTGCCGTAGTCGCAGGGATCTCGCAATAGCGCTGCCACCTGCCAGTGGTTACGGCCTGGAGCTTAGTGCACTTGGCAGTCAGCGCTTGACCGTAAGCACTTGGCAGTAAAGACCTTGGCCGTAAGCACTTGGCAGTAAGCACTTGGCCGTAAGCTCTTGGCAGTAAGCCCTTGGCAGTTAGCCCTTGGTAGTAAGCCGTTGGTAGTTGGCCCTTGGCTGTAAGCCCTTGCCTGGCTGAAACTCCGATAACCACTAGTCCGTCTAGTGGAACATGACCTTCCTCCGACACGCACTTCGGCGCCTCCGAGCCATCTCCCGGGGCGGCACCATGGAAAGCGAGATGCAGGACGAGCTGCGCCAGCACATGGAACGCGCAACCGAGCGCTACCAGGCGCGCGGGATGACCCACGACGAGGCCGTTGCCGCGGCCCGACGCGAATTTGGCAACCGCACCGTCATCGAAGAGGAGGGACGTGACGCGCGCGGCGCCCGCTGGATCTCGACGCTCGCGGGCGACGTCCGCTTCGCCCTCCGCTACTTCACCCGACACAAGGCGACCGTCGCGATCGTGATCGCCGTCCTGACCCTGGGCACCGGCGCAAACACCTTCTTCTTCTCGGTGTTCCGCGACACCTTCCTGAAGCCGGCGAAGGGCGTCCCCGTCGACCCAACGCACGCCAAGTTCTACGCGCAGACCCGGCTCACGCAGACCGGTCCGTGGCAGAGCACCGGCTACACGCTCGCCGAGCTCACCATGCTCGCGGAACGCCGCGAGATCTTCAGCGACCTGGCCGGTTGGGTGTACGCCGGCGTCATCCTCGACGCGCAGGCGGCCGACAGCGCCGACGCGCGCGCGGTGGCGGCGCACTTCGTCACCCCGAACTACTTCCGCACCCTGGGCGTACAGCTCCCGTACGGCCAGAGCTTCGTTGCCAGCAGCGACGCGGCCGATCTCTCGGCCGTGATGAACCACTCGATGGCGGTGCGACTCTACGGGACGGCCGCCGCGGCGGTCGGGCGCCGCGTCCTCGTCAACGAGACCCCGGTCCGCGTGATCGGCGTCGCGGCCAACCGGTTCGAGGGCGCGAACAAGACCGACGACGCGATGCTCTGGATTCCGCTGAGCGCCTGGCCTGACATCCTCCGTCTCGACAAGCGCGCGCTCGAGGAGGATCGCTCGTTCCTGCTGCTCGGACGGCTGGCACCGGGCGCCACGCACGGGCAGGCCACCGCGTTCGCGCGGCAGGTCCTGACGGCCACACTCCCCGACTCCGCCGCCCGCGTAGGGATGACGCGGACCGCGTACGTGCAGTCGATGACCGCGGCTCCGCCTGGGGGCTCTGGCGAGGACATGATCGCCGCCGCGCTGGCGCTCGCGCTCGTGGGCGGGATGATCCTGCTCGTCGGCTGGCTGAATGTCAGTTCTCTCATGGTCGCCGCGGCGGTTGCGCGCCGCCACGAGATCGCCGTCCGGCTCTCACTCGGCGCGTCACGCAAGCGCCTGCTCCGCCAGCTCGTGACTGAATCGACTCTGCTCTCCGTCGCCGGCGGCATCGCAGGGCTGGCCGCGGGCACGGCAGTCATCGCGATGATCGCCAAGGCGGACAGCGCCTTCGATCCCATCGACCTCATGCCGGACGGTTGGACGTACGTCTTCGTCGGCGGACTCTCCATCGTCACCGGGATCATCTTCGGGCTCTCCCCCGCCCTCCACGCCACGCGGACCGGCGTCGCCAACGCGCTGCGCGACTCCGGCGCCGCGACCAGCGCTCGCGCGCGACTGCAGCGCGTCTTCGTGGGCATGCAGATCGTGCTGTCGCAGCCGCTCCTGGCCGTCCTCGGCGTCGTCCTCTCCCTCATGGTGGCGAACTTCACGCCGCACGCCGCCGAGATGAGCACGCGCGTCATCACCGTCGGGCTGCGTCCCCTCGCGACCACCGGCGCTCCGAGTCAACGCATCCAGGCGGTGGACGCGCTGATTCCGCGGCTGCGCACGCGGCCGGAAATTGCGGGCGCCGTGCAGGACGTGAAGTACAACGGATCCCGTCGCATCATCCCCGAGCAGCCTGGTGCCGCGGCGCAAGCGGACACCGCGCCGAAGTCTGTGGACGTCTGGGGAGCGGCGCCGGGTTGGTTCAACCTCGTCAACA
>DASPMP010000123.1:0-2941 GCA_035626995.1 Gemmatimonadaceae bacterium | reverse complement strand
GCGGTCAGCCCTTGGCAGTAAGCCCTTGGCAGTAAGCCCTTGGCAGTAAGCCCTTGGCAGTAAGCTCTTGGCAGTAAGCCCTTGGCAGTAAGCCCTTGGCAGTAAGCTCTTGGCAGTAAGCTCTTGGCAGTAAGCTCTTGGCAGTAAGCCCTTGGCAGTAAGCCCTTGGCAGTAAGCCCTTGGCAGTAAGCCCTTGGCCGTAAGCCCTTGGCCGTTAGCTCCTGGCCGTAAGCTCCTGGCCGTAAGCTCTGGCCATAAGCTTGTCACGGAATACGGATCATCTTCCCCATGAACAGGATCGTCCCCGAGAACCGCTCGCGGATCGCAAAGACGAACGGACGGTTGACGCAGAGACATGGCGGCATGCTAGTGGTGGAGCCTCCGACCACGGTCACTGCGGCTGCCTCCGTCCCCTCCTCGTTCACGTCCACGAATGTCTTGTGCTTCACGAAGGAGAGATAAAGCTGCGCGCTGGTCATGCGCGAGAAATCGGCATTGCCAGGGTCGAACGGGTCGACCATCCCCATTGCCTCGAGGTCGTCCTTTAGCTGACGCTCGTACGACAGCGTGAACTTGGGCAACGCGACCATGTCCTGCCGCTCCTGCATCGCGCCGATGAGTGTGTTCCACCGGTCCGCATCCAGGCTGGCGGTGAACGCATCGATGGCACCCGGCTCGTTCGGTACGACGATGGACATGACGAACGCACTGTTGCCGTATGAAAGTTCTCCAACAGTCACGTCGGGCAGGTATGCCGCCCGCATCTTTCCCGAGAGTGCGGCCCGCATCATCGTCGGAACGGTCTGCATGCCGGACTTGCCGGTGAATGGCAGTGGCATGGTCTTCTTCGGATCGAACTGGTCGCGCCACGAGCCCTTGAAGTAGATCGCGTTGATCAGGAACATGACGAGGCCGTCGTCGATAGTCTGGAGGACCGTGGGGATCTTGCCATTCGTCTTGTCCGAGACCCACTGGTTCACCGCGGTCACCGTCGTCGCGTCAAACGGAGACGCATTCACCGACGCGTCAAACGCCTCGCGCACTTCGTCGAGGAAGCTCGCGTGGACGGGGAATCCCTGCCGGTACCACACCGAGTTCGCGATGGTGAACGTGGTGCTCGGGTCCAGCGTCCCTTCGAGCTCGAGCAGACCGCGATAGCCCTGGTTGATCTCCGCCAGTTCGGTCGCACCGAAGCCGAGGGTGGTGCGCATCTGGTCCAGCGTGGCGGAGTTCGCGCCATTCATCGCCATCCCCAGCGCGAAACTGATGCTCAGCGGGGAGACGAACACATTCTCGTCAGGCTGCGCGGCGTTGAGCCGCTGGAAGAGCGTGAAGGAGAACTGGTTGGCCGCGTTGGATACGCGGACTTCGTCTTCCGTGAGCTCGCGCGGCAGTGCAGTGATCTGCGCGGGAGGCGACGGCTTCGGATTCGTCGCGTCGCTGCATCCGATGTGGATGACGGCTGCAGCGGCGAGCAGTGCGACCCTGGTGGCGTTTGGCATGGTGGTCATGTCTCCTGATGACCAACCCTTGGGGCCTCGCTCTGGGTCACTCGGCGGTCTGCCTCTCGGCTCTCGGCCTCTGCTCTCGGCCTCGGCTCTCGGGCTCGGGCTCGGCAAGAAACGGCTCAGCGCTTCCGACGGACGCCGAGCCAGCGTGGTACCTCAGCGATGTAGGCGCGCCATTCCGCTCCGAATGTGTCGGCTGCCCAACGCTCCTCGAACAGGACGACGCGGAGGTGGAAGATGACCGCCATCGCCACCGTATACTGGGTCCCGTGGCGCGAGCGTTCCCTTCCCTGCCGTGTAAGATTCGCGGACGCACCAGACGAGTAGCGCAACGCCGAGTGATCGCCGCGGGATAAGCGGAAGCTCTTCCACTCGTTCGCCCCCGGAGCCGATATTGGCCGATGCATCCGCTGAGAAATGGCGCATACGCGCTTGCTGTGATGGCACTGTTTCCCGCTGCCACGCTGGCGGGCGGATCGTCCCGTGCTGCAGTGGTCCGCCAGCATCCATCGCGCGAGCTCCTTCGGCTCCTCGACAAGCGATGTCGAGCGCGGCATGCGGGAGGGCGGCTTCGACGACCCGAGCTGCTTTGGCAGTTGCATCCCTCACCCGTTCTCCGCGAAGGATGGCGCCGGCTATGTGATCGCCGTGCGGCGATTGTTTCGGCCGCACATCCAGCTGTCCGTGATCCACGGCGAGGTCGGGCTCGGCGAGACGCTCGGATATATGGAAAATGTGAACTCGTCCGGATTGGGAGCGTACGTATTCCTGCATCAGGCTGTCCAGACCACCGGTGTGCTCGCCTCGTTGACGTCGACGAGCGGAGCGGCGTGGATCGGTGCGGGGCCGGCGCTGCACGTCACGCGCTTCTCCCGCACCGACGCGTCCCGCGCGCCAGGAGAGTCGGACTTGCACGTCGGAGCCGTTGCAGCCGCGGGCGCTGGCTGGCCGACGCGACGGCGATTCTTCCTCGAGATTCAGGGACAGTATCGCCTCGTGGGCAGCGGCATCCTCGGCCCGATGGAAGTTCGTTCCGGCGAGGAGCCGGCCGGGACGATCCCGAGGACGCGCGTGAACCTCAACCACGCGCTGGTATTACTCGGCGTCGGGATGCGTTGGCAGCCGATGACGACCACGCCACAGGAATGATGCGCGATCGTGCGGAGCAGCTGCTCGAGCAGCGCATTACCGGCAACCCTGACGATGCTGTCGCACACTATCGCCTTGGCGTGCTGCTCCTGGCGTCGCGCGATCTGTACAAGTCGTTCGGTCCCGACACGACCGGCGCCGCGGCCCGCGCGGAGCAGCTGCTGCGGCGGGCGGTTGATATCGATCCAACACACGCGCGTGCGCGGGCCACCCTTGGTTTTGCGCTCCATCAATTGAGCCGGCTGGACGAGGCGCTCGCCTGCTTTCGTGCGGCTCGGCGGCTC
>DASPMP010000122.1:0-17465 GCA_035626995.1 Gemmatimonadaceae bacterium | reverse complement strand
CGCGAACTTCACCACCGATGCCACTCTGCGCGACACCAGCCGGATACCGGGGCACCGGCGGATTCCCGATGAGCTGTGCGCGACGCGCCGGGATGGACGCCTGAAGCGCCGAGGCGACTTCCTTCTGCCCAGCCGCGAGGCTGGCCTGCAGCTGGACCTGGTATGACTCGCCGATGGCCTGCGACGGCACGTTGATCGAACGCAGCACGGAGTCCATGCGGCCCGGAGCCGGACGCGTCATGATCGGGATGCGAATCGCGTCTTCGCTGCTCTCCGTGCTTCGCTTTGGCGCGGGCTCGGCGACCTTGGTGCGTGGTGCTGGTGCGTGCGTAGCGGCAGAATCCCGCGCGGCATCCGCCGCTGCGATCGCCGCTGCGGCAAGCGCAGCGCTCGCTGTGGTGTCACGCACCGGCGCATTCGCGAACGCAGGCTGGCTCACCCACACGGGACCGCGGTTCGCCTTGACCAACGCATATGCGCCGAGCCCCGTGAGGGGCAGCGCAACGACGGCAATCGCGGCAATGGCAGCAGCGCGCCGCTCGCGGAAGAGCAACGCAATCGCTGCGAGCTTCCGTGGCTGCTCCGTTTCCGGGGCTGGCGTCTCCTCCTCGAATTCGTCCTTGATGTCCATCAGGACATTCATGTAGGGGACGGTCGCCGGTGTCGCCGCGGCAGCGGGAATGGTCAGCGCGGTGGACGTCGGGATCACGACCGGAGCCGGCGCGACCTCCCGCTCCATGACAGGCACGACTTCGCGCTCCACGACAGGCACGGTCTCGCGACGCGCGGCGGTTTCCTTGCGTGTCGGCGGAACCGGAGACAGGCGCGGCGGTGTGATCGGTGCTGCTGGCGATGCGGATAGCGTTGGAACGATGGGCGCGCGCGGAATGGCCAGGCGCGGCTGCGTCGGCGCGGCCGGCGCGTCCTCCAGCGAATCTTCCGACGCCTGGAGCTGCAGGTCGGCGATGCGTTCGCGTGCCGGACGCAGGCTGGGATGGTCCGCGCCAAGGCTGGCCTCACGCATCGCGAGGGCGTGCTGGAACAGGTTTACCGCTTCACGAACCTTCCCGCGTGCGGCACAGGTGGCCCCGAGATGCTCGACGGCGGTGGCGATTGCGAAGTGGTTCGGCGCGAGCGTCGCCTCGCGGATGGCGAGGACGCGGCGCCAGAGCTGCTCCGCTTCCTCGTAGCGGCCGAGCGACTGGCGCACGGAGGCCAGGCTGGCGAGCACAGTGGCGACTTCGGGGTGCTCCTCGCCCTTGGCGCGCTTGATCTCGAGCAGGCGCTGAAGCAGCGGTTCGGCGTAGCGGTGGGCCGACTGCTTCAGGTAGAGACGTGAAAGATCATTCAGGAGGATGACGACGTCCGGATGATCGGTGCCCAGTTGCTCGCCCAGGGCGATGGCGCGATTGAGGATCGGCTCGGCTTCGTCGGCGCGGGTGCGGAGAATCAGCGTAGAGCCGAGTCCGGTGAGCGCGGGAAGCAGGGCGAGGTCATCGTAGCCGACGGAGCGCTCACCGGCAGTGAGAGCCTGACGGTAGAGGCTCTCTGCGCGTTCGAGGCTTGCGGCATCCCCCGCGGCGAAAGCGTCGCCAGCGGCGGCGAGGAGGGTCTCGTAGCTGTCTGTCGAGTCAACCATGCTGCGAACCTGCATTCCGGGGGCCGGAAAACGTTGCACGCGTGAGGAAGAGAGGCCAGCCGAGGCTCCTGGAGTCGCGTCGTCGCGATACGAGGAGGGCTGAGTGGAGCGCGTGCGCTGCAGGGGCGCCGCAAGGGCGGGACCATACCTAAGGTGTGTCGTCACAGCGAGTTCTGGACGCTCGACCGCGAAACTGTTGGATGCACGCCACACTTCTGCCGGAACACAGCAACGGACCGCGGCCGGGGCTGTCTCCCGGCCCACACGCTCTCCGTTTGGACAGGTCGCAAAGCAGTGAGCGGGCGGGTGAGGGTACAACGCGGCGCAGGAGTCAAACGTGGAGCGCGAGGTGCAGCACCTTGCCGCACCCGAAATGTGGAAAGACGCGCGATCGAAGTTCGTCGCTCGCGATGCGCACTGCTTCGCCGCGCGCCGAACATTCGTTGCACCGGGTGTTCGGTCCGTCGCCGCTACCTGCGCGTGCTTCGCCGCAACCTGCGCGTGCTTCGCCGCAACCTTGCGATGAAAAGATTCTGCCTGGCAATCCGTCGGCGGGACCGCGGGTTGTCGCGCACGGAGGTCAAAACGTTTCGCCGCGAGCTTGCGTTTCGTTGACGCTGTCGAGGAGTGCGTCGCGTGGAGATCGCATGCCTTCGGTTGGTCCTTGACCTACTTCGCTCGCGCCTCGCGGCAGTTCGCCGCGGCCTCGCGGTCCGTCGCCTCGCGATCGTGGTTCGTCGCAGCGTCTTCGCGATAAAAAGTATCCACATCGACGTCTTTCGATCGCGACTTGTGGTCCGTGGGCTCGGATCGATGACTTGTCGGATGACAGCAATGGCATTGCGTCCGAGGCATTCGCCGAAGCAGGGTGGATCGGGTTGGTGGGCCGCCAACCGCGTTCCGTTGCCGCGCGCGCGAGCTGGATTGGAAGCCTGCCAGCTTTGCGCGCCGCGAACACTCAGTGTCCTGGCTTGTCCTTCAATAGCAGGGGCGGGACTCGAACCCGCGACCCCGGCATTATGAGTTCGTCCCCTGCCCCTTCAGATCCGCGGTTCCCCTATGAGGGCGAGGAATAGCGCGGAACTGAAGGGAAGGAAACGGAGCAAGTACGGGTACCGTTTTGGGTACCCATTTCATTTATCAGCGTGGCCAGCGCTAGAAGACAGCAGTGATGCCACAAGTGGCAGCGTTTCTAATAGCGCGTGGCTCAGACTCATTCGCGCTGATTTCCCGGAGCAAAGCCTTTATCCGGTCTTCAAATCCCGAGGGCAGCGGCGTTACAGAAGCAGCACGCCGCCCTGGATTCAGTGCTCCCATGCAACCCAGCTCGTACTCGACTCGATCGGGTGTCACGGTGGAATCAAGGCCCGCAACGAGCTGTTCAAAGCTGAATTGCTTATGCGGCTGCAAGAGTGCCATGAGATGACGTATCGCGAACACTCTTGCGCTGCCCACCGCATGGGGGTCGCGAGCAATTCTCATAGCTTCGCTCATGATTTCGGCATCGCGCCAGCTGTCGACGTGATTCATGAACTGGGCAATACGCGATACGTCCGGGCTGGTTGAAACCCTCCTCATTCCGTGGATGATGGCATCGCGCCCTAGAGTTCCGCAGTATGCCAAGCGGGCGAAGGAACTCAGGGTATCCGAGCGAGCCGGTGCTCGTGAAACCGCGTCTGCCGCATTCTGGCACGCCCCCCGCGCGGACGAAGACTGCGCCCCGGCCGCTGCGACGGGCATTCCCAACAAGAAAGAGTATTTCACCAATCGATTCAACATTTATGGCCTCATGTCACAAATAGGAGCGTTTGGCTGCACGGGAAGAATGACCTGATCGACGGCGAGGTGAGCACGCACCGCAAGCGAATCGAAAGACTTAATTATCGTGAAGAACTTCGCTATCGCCGTGTCGCTTGTCACATTGCCCAGCACGAGAGCTGTTTGCTCAAATCGCTGTTGCGCGTTGAAGGAAGCCGTAGTGTCTCGGAACGTATTCCAGTGTTGCTTCTCGTGGTTTTCAATAAGCGTACGCAACGAAGCCATGTGCGCCTGTGAGCAATATTGTGGGGACCCTCCAGTTTGGCGCTGGTAAAACGGATCCGCCGGATCAAGTGCTTGACTGATGTAGTGCCCCACGGGAATCGCATCGGGCGATCCGAACCTGAACGCGGTAGTAACCCAAATACCGCCATTCGGTCCACCTCTAATCGGTCCCACCTTGGGCAGCGGATACGGCAGCGATGTTTTGCCAACCGCTCCCTCAGCAATGGCGTAGTCTCCCGTACCTAAGGGGTTCGCTACAATGCCGGGATAACTCGCATTCAGATACGGTGGACCCGATACGAACATGCCTGGCAATGTCGTAGGTGCCTGATAGGCGACCCATCCAGTATCGCGTCCAATTCGCGACAATATTGCAAACGTATCGGCGACGGGGATTGTGACCCCGTCGACAAGTACATTCGCAGAAAGTACAGTCCAACGCGCCGCCGTACCGCCTATACGCAATACGCTATCGGCCGCCACTGCTATGGATTGGCTTACGCTGAAGATGGTCGTATCGCCGTCGGTCTTCGAAATGAGCCCAGAAACTACAAACGCCCCCGGCGAAGCCTGAATCGTGCACAGGACGCGACTTAAACGGACGACTTCGTTCGGGGAACACACGAGCGAAGCCTGCGCCTCTTCGCACGTCGTGCTGACAAGATTGGCTCGCGAGGACGAGTTTCGAAGGTTGGTGCAGCCGCCTTCTTCTTCAGGCGCAATCTCTGTGTCGATCGCCACCGTTGTCAGAACACTTGCCGAATCCGACACACCGTCAACTTGGCCGTAGACCTTTACCACGCCGTCTTGGGTTGGCCAATACCAGCACACGCGGGCACCCGCACAGCTTGGTATGGCCTGCGCACCGAATTTCCACGAAGAAATGGTGACGGGAGCGCCATTCGCCCCAGCGGTGTACTTGACCGAGTCGCCGACAATAACTGGATCATGGTCCGCCACGACCTGTAAGGCCGGCCGCGGGCCAACAGTCACATGAGCTTTCGTGTACTTGTGTACCCAGTTGTGGTACACCTGCGCACGAATATGTCCTGACTCAGTGATGGACTTTACGCAGGGGTTTGACTGCCCGCACGAGGTGAGATTCTGCACTGCTCCGCTATCTGGCGCCCACGTCCACTTCCAGACGGTAAAAGCGGAGTTGTCGCTCATCCGTACGGTGAACGTGTCAACTTGATTCGCGTTCACGAAGTACTTTTTCGCCGTCAGGATGGGATATGGGTCTCTCCTGGCGATGTGCCACTCTTTCTCGAAGTACTTCCCGTTAATGCCGCCAACGACGCGCAGCTTGCCAGATCCGCGGATGTTCTTCGTGCAAGTCTTGTAATTGGCATACCCGGACCACGTGCAGGCGTTGATCTTTGCGGCCTCATTCCAGTCGCCGCCGAGCGAGTCCGCATCGGGAATCCACGACGTGGAATCGACGGCGATCGTCATCAGCTGTCCCTCGACGTGCGCGGCCGACAACAGAAAGCTGACCGGCGATCCGAACCACGCGGCGGTGGAGTCGGCGGTGAAATCCACAGTTGCATTCAGGCGCTGCAATGTGACATAGCCGGGCGTGCCGACGTACTTATAGCACGCGTTCCCATAGGCGGGACCGCAGTAGTACGGACTGCCATCTGGATTGTTGCTATACCGCGTCACAGCGCCGATCGCATTCCGGCTGGCCGAACGAAGTGTATCGTTCGCGGCAATGCCGATGTACAAGTTGACCGGACCCGCCTGCGAGTGACTGAACGTCTGTCCGTGAATGGTGCCCGACAACGCCACAGGATGCGATTCCGGCAACGGCGGATTGAGGTTCTGAACGTGAGCCACCTGGTCCATGTAGTCGTAGACCGTGACCTTGTACACAGTCGGCCATTTCACCCCCAGCTTGAAATCCGACCCCATCGTGACCACGCCGTTGGTCTCGTCCCGTGCCTGGAAATAGGTGGTGCGAGCATCCGGCGAATCCTTTGGATGAGAGCTGGCGGGCATCGGTGCGAAGGGCTCGAGAAGGGTCGTACGCGGCCGAGGAGCTGCGACTCGGTCCTGGCTGCAGGCCACGAGTGCCAGCGCTGCGCCGGCCGCGATCGAGGCGGCGACACGTGTGTACTGCTTTCGCATGTTGTGAGGGGAACAAAGGCGGGAGGTATGCCGCTGCAACGAATTCACGCAGCGCAAACGCAGGATATCCCTAGGACCGCCGCGTCGGCAGTGGGCTTTTGTGACACCAATGTGCGGATTTATGACATCTTCACATTACCGCCGTTCGCGTTCGCGAATGTGATGATGTCCTAACGTCGTCGAAAGCGCCTCCAATGATGGCAACGCGTCTGGGCTCGCGTGCGCCTCCCGGATCTTACCGATAGTTATGCACGAGCTCGCTCCTGGATCCGGAACCGTTGGTCGCTTCAGGCAGATAGGTGCGATCCATGTTGGCTGCGATGTGCCCACACGCCGCGAAGCCGTCCGCCCGTTGTCAGGGTCACTTTGCAGACGACTCAGTAGAACAAGACGAGGCAACCACCGTAAGTGATTGCCTCCCAAGTAGCAGGGGCGGGACTCGAACCCGCGACCCCGGCATTATGAGTGCCGTGCTCTAACCACCTGAGCTACCCTGCCCCACTGCCTCCAAACTACAAACGGCCGGCCCTCGCGGACCAGCCGTGTAGTGTGTCCTGCGAATAGCGGGGGCGGGATTTGAACCCGCGACCTTCGGGTTATGAGCCCGACGAGCTACCAGGCTGCTCCACCCCGCGTCAGAGCCCTAAACGTAGCCGGGCGTTGGGTGGGGGTCAACTGGACGAGCTAGCAGCGAAACTGACTGCGAAACCGACTACGGAACCAACGGCGGAACTGACTGCGGAACTGACTGCGGAACCAACGGCGGAACCGACGGCGGAACCGACGGCGGACTGCGTTTCTTTACGTCTCTAGTTCCGTCTCTAGTTCCGTCTCTGGTTCCGACTCTAGTTCCGTCCTTAGTTCCGTCCTTAGTTCCGTCCTTAGTTCCGTCTTCCGTTCCGTCTTCAGTTCCGTCTTCAGTTCCGTCGTCAGTTCCGTCTCCAGTTCCGTCGTCAGTTCCGCCGTCAGTTCCGTCGTCAGCAGTTACTGACGCAATCGCCTGAGGATCTCGCCGAGTCGCCGCATCTCAGTCCCGTACGTCGCCCAATCCTCAGCGCGCTGCGCCGCGCGCGCTCGCTCATACGCGGCACTCGCATCCCGGATGAGCTGCGCGGTCTCCGCGCTCGTCCCCGTCGCCGCGGGCGCCGCGCCGGGTACCGCAGCCGGTGTGTCCGTTGGCCGAGGCGCGCCGGTGGCGAGCGTCGGCGCAGCGCGACCGCCGAACAGCCGCTGCAACCCAGCCTCGAGAGTCTCCTCCATCGCAACTTCGCTCTCGTGGGCGACCACCACCCGCTTGAGCTCGGGAATCCGGCCGCCCTGCGCCCTCAGATACAGCGGCTGGACATAAATGAGTGATTCCTCGATCGGGATCACCAGCAGCTCGCCACGAATCACCTCGGACCCGCGCTGGTCCCAGAGCGAGATCTGCTGCGCGACCTCGGTGTCCTGGTTGATCCGGTTCACGATCTGCGCTGGCCCGAAGACGAGACTCTGCCGTGGGAAGCTGTACACACGCAGCTTGCCGTAATGCTCACCGTCGTTCCGCACCACCATCCACGCCGCAAGGTTGTCCTTCTGCCTCGGCGTGAATGGACGCATGAGGATGAACTCGGGCTCGCGCTCCCCCGGCAGTCGCATGACGATGTGCCGCAGGAACGCCTCCGCTTCCCGATTCCGCTCTGACGCGGCAGCGACGGGAATCTGCCACTGATCTTCCCGGTGGTAGAAGGTCTCCGGGTCCGTCATGTGGAAGGTGGCGTACAACGCAGACTGCGCCGCGAACAGCGTGCCGGGATAGCGCACGTGCGATCGCAGGTCCGCCGGCATCTCCGACATCGGAAGCAGCAGCCCGGGATAGATGCGTCCCAGCGTGCGGATCATCGGATCGTTCGGGTCCGACAGGTACGCCTTGATGTCGCCGGTGTACGCGTCCACCGTGACCTTCACGCTGTTGCGCATGTAGTTCACGCCGTTGGCCAGCGGCTGCGCGTACGGATAGCGGTCGGTCGCGGTGTAGGCGTCGATCATCCACTCCAGCCGCCCGTCATCCGTGATGACCATGAACGGGTCGGGATCGAACTGCAGGAACGGCAACGCGAGCTGCGCACGCTCCAGCACATTCCGGTGGAAGATGATCCGCGTGTTCGGCGTGACGTCGCCGGAAAGCATGATGTTCAGCGACCCGAACCGGAACGCAAAGAGGATCCGGCGCCAGAGAGCGTCGATGGATACGCCAGCGCCGCCGTCGTAGGACGAATACACTGCCGCGTCTCCCTGCCCCGACGGATAGTCGAACTCCCGCTGCCGCGATGGCGCCAGGATGAAGTCGTTCGAGATCTCGCCGAAATAGATCTGCGGCCGGGTGATCCGGATCGGCACGGTAGACGCCGGAGGAAGATCCTTGATCCAGAGCACCGGCAGCCCCTCCGCCGTCACCTGGTTCGATGGGCCGAGGGTGACGCCCATGCCATGGGTGTACGTAAGGTGCTCGTTGATGAAGGTGCGCGTGGGAAGCGACGCGGTATTCAGCTCGCGCGGCGAGAGCAGAACCTGGCGCAGCTCGCCGTTGATCAGGTACCGGTCGTCATCCACCGACTCGAAGTCGTAGTACGTGCGGATCGACTGGATCTGGCCGTACGTCTGCAGCAGCGGCTCGCGGTCCCAGAGCCGCACGTTCCGGATGGTGATCTGGTTGGCGTCCACGTCGCGCATCGACAGCTGGCGATCGGCCGTGAGCTCGCGGCGCTCGACACCGGCGATGTTCCACGCCTGGCGCGTCGCGGCGATGTGATGGTTGATCTGCGGCGTCTCACGGGCGAGCTCGTTCGGCTGGACGACGAGACGCTGGAAGAGCGAGGGAATCAGCCCGCCGAGCAGGAATGTCGCGCCGATGACCGTCGCGAACACAATGAGTGCGCCCCGCGCGAGCTGGGCCTTGCGCGCCTGCCAGATGAGCGCGACGCCCGCCAGCACCATCACCACCGCCAGCACGCGGAACAACGGTAGCCGCAGCTCCAGGTCCGTATACGTCGCGCCGAACAGCACCGGATGTCTCGCGAGCAACAATGCTGGTACATGAACCAGAAGCACCCGCACGGCATTGGTCGTCAGGATCACTGCGCCGATCACGGCCAGGTGCATCTGCGACCGCGGCGCCATGTAGAAACGCCACGGGTTGCGTCCTTCGCCGACCACCGCGCCAACATCACCGCGCGCGACGTACATCACGATGCACATCAGCAGGGCGATCCACCCGAGCGCATTCACGAACGCCAGCACGATCTCGAGCATCGGAATCGTGAAGACGTAGTACATCACGTCGCGACCGAAGACGGGATCCTGGATGCCGAATGGGGTGCGATAGAAGAACTGCGCGAGGGTGCGCCACTGTCCGGCGGACGCGAGCGCGAGAACGACGCCGAGGAGCAGCGTCACCGGGAGGACGAACCACGCCGCCATCCGCTCGACGAACAGCTTGGGGCCGGCCGCTGCCCATTCGGACGCGTCGCGGATGTGCAGGTTCTTCCTCGAGATGCCTCGCAGTGCCACGCGCGCATTCACGTACAACAACAAGAAGCCACCGAGTCCCGCGATGAGGCCGAGGGTCCACTGCGCGGCGATCTTCGTCAGGAAGACGCGCTCGTACCCGACCTCGCGATACCAGAGCCAGTCGCCGATGCGCGCGGCGATCGCGGGCAAGACCAACAGGAGCAGGACAGCCGCGATGATCGCGATCCGCAGGCCAGCCGGTGGCCGGCGCTGCGGGGGCAGCCGGATCTCGCGGACGAATGGCGGGTTGCTCATTGCGAGTCCGGCTCGGCGAATCGGTACAGCAGCTCTTTTCCGCGGATCATGCCGAACTCCTCGCGCGCGATGCGCTCCTGTGTGGCGGGATCATTCACGACGCGCTGCCTATACCGCTGCAGCGAGTCCACGACACGTTTCAGTGTATCGATCTCGGCGACGACATGAGTCCGTCGCGCCCTCTGGCGCAGCAGGTCGCCCGTACCGTATTCACCACCTTCGATCGCGAACCAGCAGGCGACGATTGCGCCAGCGACGATCGCCGCGAGCCGGAGTCGTTCGCGGGTTCGCGGTGCCGCCACTACAGACCGTAGATGGCGCCCCCCGGAAACTCCGCGGCGCCACCGAGCTGCTCCTCGATGCGCAGGAGCTGGTTGTACTTCGCGATGCGATCCGTGCGACTCGCGGATCCCGTCTTGATCTGGCCGGCGCCCGTGCCCACGGCAAGGTCCGCGATGAACGTGTCCTCGGTTTCCCCCGAGCGATGCGAGATGATCGAGAGGTAGCCCGCCGCGCGCGCCATCTCGATGGCCTCGAGCGTCTCGCTGAGCGTGCCGATCTGGTTCACCTTGATGAGGATCGCATTTGCGACGCCACCCTCGATGCCACGCGCGAGCCGCTCCGTGTTCGTGCAGAACAGGTCGTCGCCGACGAGCTGGCAGCGATCGCCAATAGTCGCGGTGAGTTTCTCCCATCCTTCCCAGTCGTTCTCGGCGAGGCCGTCCTCGATGGACACGATGGGGTAGGTGTCGATCCACTTGCGGTACAACTCCACCATTCCCTTCGCATCCTTCTTTCCGGCGCCGCTCTTCTTGAAGACGTACGAGCCGTCCTTGTACAGCTCACTCGCGGCGCAATCGAGCGCGAGGGCGATGTCCTTTCCCGGCTTGTACCCAGCGGCCTCGATGGCTTCGATGATGACCTTGATCGCTTCCTCGTCGTCGCGCAGGTCGGGCGCGAATCCGCCTTCGTCCCCGACACCCGTCGCGAGCTTCCGCTTGACCAGCACTTTCTTCAGCGCGTGAAAGACTTCTGCACCCATGCGCAGCGCATCTGAAAAGTTCTCGGCACCCACGGGAACCACCATGAACTCCTGGAAGTCCACGGTGTTCGTGGCATGCGCGCCGCCGTTGACGATGTTCATCATTGGCACAGGGAGCGTGCGCGAGAGCGGTCCGCCGAGGTAGCGATACAGCGGCATCCTGAGGGACATCGCCGCGGCGCGCGCGACGCCCATGCTGACCGCGAGAATTGCATTGGCGCCAAGGTTTCCCTTGTTGGGGGTGCCATCCAGCTCGATCATCCCTGCATCGATCGCGAGCTGGTCGGTGGCGTCGAGCCCCTTCAGCGCCGGCGCAATCGTCTCCTCGATGTTCTGCACGGCCTGTCGCACGCCCTTCCCGAGGTAGCGCGCCTTGTCGCCATCGCGCAGCTCCACGGCTTCGCTTTCCCCCGTGCTGGCGCCGCTCGGGACGGCGGCGCGTCCCATGGTGCCATCCTCGAGATGGATGTCGGCCTCGACGGTTGGGTTGCCCCGGCTGTCGAGAATCTCACGTGCAACGATGCGTTCAATCAGAGTCATTCTTTTCGCTCGCCTTCCGGTGCAACTGCGTATTCGGCTGTGTGAACTCCGTAGTGACGCCGCATCTCGTCTGCCATGACGGACCAGACCTGCTCCGTGAGGCGCGCGCGGTCGTCGTACTGCAGCCCCTCGGTCGGGATGGGCTCGAGGAAATGTATATGGACTGTGCCTCCGCGGACCACGAATGACCCCTTCGGCATCACCTCGCGCGTGCCGTAGATGAGCGTGGGAATCACCGACGCCTGCGACGCGATCGCGAGGACGAACGGGCCCTTCTTGAAGGGACGCAGGTGATAGTCCTTCCCGCGCGTGCCTTCAGGGCAGATGATCACCGAGCGCCCGCGACGCACCTCCTGTGCGGCGCGCTCGTACTGCTGCAGCGCGGCGCGGCGATTGTCGCGATCAATGAACACGATCCCCGCGGACTCGGCCGCCCGTCCAAACAGTGGCAACTTGCGCAGCTCCGCTTTCGCGACCCAGGTGTATCGTGGAATCACGGCAGCGAGCGCAAAGATGTCGTACCAGCTCACGTGGTTGGCGACGTACAGGTGTCCCTCGGTCGCGGACATCCGCTCGGCGTTGTGCACCACGAGCTTCACGCCGGAGATGCGCAGGATCCCGCGACACCACCAGTGCATGCATTTCTGGTAGATGCCGTTGGGCTTTTCCTCGATCCCCAGCAGGCCTGCGACGACCACGACCGGACCCAGAATGATCGTGAGGATCGCAATGCCAAGGATGATGAACGGAGATCGCATTACGTCGAAAAGTGGTCGTAGCCGGTGGGGGGAGCAACGCGTTCGCCGTCGCGCAGCAGCTGCACACCTTCACCCCTCGTCGCCGCACCGATGAGCGTGAGAGGAACGCCAAACCGCTGCACGAAATCCGCGATGGGGATCGGTGCACGCGATGCAACGAGCAGCTCGAACTCCTCGCCGCCGGCGAGCGCATCGTCCGGCGTCGCGCCTGGAAACACCGGCACAGCGTCGGACCGCAGCTCGATGCCGACACCGCTTGCCGCCGCGAGATGGCCGGCGTCCGCCGCGAGACCATCGCTGACATCCACCGCGGCGACAGCGCCATTGCCGGCGAGCCACCGGGCTTCGGCGATCCTCGCCACCGGGCGAACGAGTCGCTGCCGTAGTGCTGGCGATGGCGCCTGCTTGCCGCTGAGCGCGCGCAGTGCCGCGCGCGGGCCACCAAGCTCGCCCGTCACATAGATGAGGTCTCCCTGCTGGACCCCGGCGCGCCCGAGTGGCGCGTGCGCTTCGCCGAGCACCGTCGTACTCAACGAGAGCACGTCGGCGCGCGCGAGGTTGCCGCCGACGATGACCGTCCCTGCGGCGCTCACCGCGTCTGCGATGCCATCGGCGATCTCGAGCAGCTCCCGTTCGTCGTTGCGCGGCAGCGCGAGGGCGATGAGAACTCCTGTTGGGCGCGCCGCCATCGCCGCGAGGTCACTCAGGGCGGCGGTGATGGCGCGATAGCCGATCTCGCGGAACGAAAACCAGTCTGTCCGGAAATGCACGCGATCGAATGCCGCGTCCACGCTCACCACGAGGCGATCGCCGCGTGTCATCGCCAGCACGGACGCGTCGTCGCC
Organism: Gemmatimonadaceae bacterium; assembly: GCA_035626995.1. Taxonomy (GTDB): domain Bacteria; phylum Gemmatimonadota; class Gemmatimonadetes; order Gemmatimonadales; family Gemmatimonadaceae; genus DASPMP01. The sequence goes on along the minus strand of DASPMP010000122.1, from coordinate 4,664 downwards.
GAGACCGACCGCGAGCTTTCCCCAGCGAGCGCGGAGCGCGCGGATCAGGTCGAACTCGGCGCCCTTCCCCAACTCGGTCATGTACGTGAAGGAAGAAGGTCAGGCAGTTCGAGCAACACCGGCGTGCGGGTGGGACGCGCACGCATCTCCCATGCGCTCGGGAGCGCAGCCAGGACGTCGTCGAGCGCCAGTCCGCGTGCACCGGCCTTTCCTTTCTGCGCGAGCCAGGCGGCACGCCCGTGGACATACGCCGCGCACGCCGCGGCATCCATCGGATCGTCGAGCTGACCAAGGAGAGTTGCGACCATGCCGGTAAGAACGTCGCCGCTGCCCGCTGCCGCGAGGAGTGGCGTCCCGGATGCGATGACCAGGCGCGTACCGTCAGCCCCAGTCACGATCGTCGGCTGTCCCTTGAGCAGCACGACGGCGCGCGTGTGCCGCGCAACGGCTCCCGGAATGTCGAACCGCCGGCGCAATACTTCGTCCACCGCCACGCCCGCGAGACGACCGAACTCCGCAACGTGCGGAGTAAGAACGGCCGCGCGTGAGTCCAGCAGCCGCGCCAGCGAATTCACGTCGGCATTGAAAGTGTTGATGGCGTCCGCGTCGAGCACGACCGGCCCGCGAAATTCGTTCAGCACACGTTCGACAAGCGTGCGTTGCGTCAGTCCAACGCCAAGCCCGGGTCCGATAGCCACGACGTCCGCCCACTTCGCGATCTCGCGATGCACCGACTCGGCGTCGTCGGGCCACGGCGCTGTCATGGATTGCGGCTCCGCTTCCCGCACCGCAGCGAGCGATTCCTGCGCCACGACGAGTTTTACCATGCCCACACCGCTTCGCCATGCACCGCGTGTTGCGAGGATGACGGCTCCGCTCATCCCTGCACCGCCGCCGACGATCGCGAGCTTTCGGCGTGTGCCCTTGTGCGCGTCTGCGGCAAAGTCCGGGACGCGGCTCGCTGCCCACGACGCGTTCACGATGCGAGGCGCATTGTCGGTCCCCTCCGCGTGCGCACCGAGGCCGATGTCGACCACGACGATTCGTCCGCAGACGCCTCGCGCGAGCAGATGGCCGCGCTTGAGCGTTCCGTAGGTGACGGTGAGGTGCGCGCGCGTCGGACGATGCATCTCGCCGGAGGTGGCATCGAGACCAGTGGGGATGTCGAGTGCGACGACGATGGCACCGCGCTCGCGCGCCTGCCGCAGCGCCGCGACGCCGGCTGCGATAGGTCCACGGGGCGGTCCCGACGCACCTGTGCCGAGCAGGCCGTCGATGACGATTCCTTCGCCGCGATACGGATCGGCCTCGGCATCGGCAGCAGCCTCGGCTCTCGGCCTCGGCATCGGCTCGATGGACGGAAGCGCCAACGCGCGCTCGGCGATCGCGTCTGGTGTCGCGGCCTTGAGCAGCTCGTGGACGCGTACCCGTACGCCAGTCGCCGCAAGGGCGCGCGCGACCACCCACGCGTCACCACCGTTGTTTCCGGGACCGGCAAATATCAGGACGCCGTTCCGCAGTTCATCGGGATACCGCAACGCGATCTCCGCGGCGGTGGCGGCGCCGGCGCGCTGCATGAGCGCGCGGGAGGGAATGCCGCCGTCAATGGCGGCGCGATCGCGCGCAGCCGCTTCCGCACTCGTGACAACCCGGATCAGCGAGGGCAGCTCATGCATCGGAATTGTGGAAGAGAACTGCGGGAGTTATCCCGTGGCGCCGATTCCCGCGCACCAGGGGTAGTCGCGCTCGAACGCCTGGTCGAAATCAAAGACGTCCGCGAAATCCTCGCGCGTGTCGTTGGGCTGGCTCAGGAGCATTCCCAGTTCGACCAGGGTGAACACGATGTGTCCAATGTCCGCCGTGGACTTGATCCCCCAGTGCTCGAGCACCAGGCGTGACATCACGCCGAACCGCTCCAGTGCGAGGTCGCGGCAGCCTACCGCGAGCTCCTGGCCGGTAATGTGCCGCCGTTCCACGAGCCGCTGCTGACAGAACTCCAGCGCCGCCAGGACGAACAGATACGCGCGTTCGTCGTACCGCTGTTCCTTCATGCGGATGCGGTCCATGATGCCATCGCGGAAACTCAACTCGGACATTCGGCTCTCGGCTCTCGGCTTACTGCGCTCGGCCTCGGCTTGCGGCCTCGGCCACGGCTAAAAAAAACCCGACGAACGCCTCTGCGCCCGTCGGGAATACAAGATGAGCGCGGTGCAGCAACTACACAACAGCCAAAAAATGGGCCAACCACTTGCGCTTTCTCTGTGACCTCTGCGTCTCTGCGTCGGATAGCAGTTCGCTTAGCCGCTTGCGGAGCGACGCCCTACGGTGAAGTAGTAGACAGGAATGCCAAGCAGCACGATGCCCAGCGTAAGCGCAGTCGGTCCCCGGCTCGCGGGATCGACGAGCGCATTCCCCAGCAGATAGAGCACAGAGAACACGAACAGCAGCGGCACAACGGGATATCCTGGCGTTCGGAATGCCGGCTTGTACCCCGCGCGCCTGCGGACGATGAACAGCGATGCGACGCCGAGCCCGTAGAATGGCAGTATCGCCGTCACGAACGCATCCGCGAGCTGCTCGAAGTTGCGCACGAGAACGAAGATCACGCCGAGCACGATGTTGATGCCGATGGCGATGTGCGGCGTCCCGAACTTCGGGTGGACTTTCGCAACGCTCTTGAAGAACAATCGGTCCTCCGCCATCGCGAAGAAGATGCGCGGCGACGTGAACAACGATCCGGTCAGCGTGCCCCAGGTGGACAGCATGACCGTCACGCCGACGAAATACACCCCCGGCTGGCCGAGCACACGCTCCGCGACGTCAGCAGCGACGAGTCGCGAGCGCCGCATCTCCTCCACCGGTATCACGGCGAGGTATGCGATGTTGGCCAGCAGGTAGATCAGGATGACCGCGCAGGTTCCTCCGATGAGTGCGCGAGGCATGGTGCGCTCGGGGTCCTTCACCTCGCCGCTCGTATAGCTGAGGTCTGCGTACCCGTCGTATGCCCAGAGCGCTGACACGAGCGCGAGACCGAATGCGCTCACGCTCAGGCTGCCTTCAGGCATCGCCGGCGTGTAGTGCCCTCCCGTCCGCGGCAACCCGAGGGCAAGCGCAATGATGATGATGAAGATCAACCCACCGTACTTGGCGAGCGTCGTGAATCCAAGGACGAGCGTTCCCCAGCGGACACCAAGGATGTTGACAGTGCCCATCGCGATGATCGCGGCCGCCGCGACATACCGCGCATACTCGCCGGGATCCACACCGATGACCCGAAGAAAGTATTCCGCGAAGGTCGTGGCGATCGCGCCGACGGCCGCCGCGCGAATCACGGTGATCTCGGCCCATCCAAAAAGAAAGGCCGGTAGCCGGCCGAATCCTTCCTTAATGAAGACGAAGATGCCTCCGGTTCGCGGGAACACGGAGGCAAGTTCAGAGAAGGACAGCGCGCCGCAGAGGGCAAACAGACCACCCGCCACCCACACGATGGCGAGAGGAAGGGGTCCCGGAAGTTTATCCGCAATTCCTGCAGGGGAGCGGAAGATTCCGGAGCCGATCGTCGTCCCGATGACGATCGCGATGGCGCTCCAGAGCCCGATCTGCCGCTTGAGAGCCGGCTGGGGGGTGTCTTGCATCCCCTAATGTGTGGTGATCACGGGTGCCGGGTACAGAGGGAATTCGGCAGCCATGTCACGAACTTCCGCCCGGACGGCATCCAGCACCGCCGCGTCCTCGGGCGCGCGAAGCACCCGATCGATGAACCCGGCGATCCGTTTCATGTCCTTCTCGCGCATGCCGCGGGTCGTCACCGCGGGGGTCCCGATGCGCAGCCCACTCGTGACAAATGGTGAGCGCGTCTCATTGGGCACCGTGTTCTTGTTGACGGTGATACCGGCCTTGTCGAGCGACGTTTCGGCCAGCCTGCCCGTGAGCGCGTCCCCCTTATTGCGCAGGTCGATGAGCATCAGATGGTTGTCCGTGCCGCCGGAAACCACCTGGTACTCCTGCTGGACGAATGCGGACGCCAGCGCGCGGGCATTCGCGACGACCTGTGTGCAGTACGTCGTGAACGACGGCTGGAGCGCCTCGCGAAAGGCGACGGCTTTCGCGGCAATCACATGTTCGAGGGGCCCGCCCTGCGTTCCGGGAAAGACCGCCTTGTCGATGGCCTTCGCATGCTCGGCCTTGCACATCACCATGCCGCCGCGCGGCCCGCGCAGCGTCTTGTGCGTCGTCGTGGTCACCACGTCCGCATGCGGCACCGGTGACGGATAGACACCAGCGGCGACCAACCCCGCGAAGTGCGCCATGTCCACCATGAACAGCGCGTCGACTTCCTGTGCGATCTCTGCGAACTTCGCGAAGTCGATGACCCGCGAATAGGCGCTGTATCCGGCGATGATCATCTTCGGCCGGTGCTCATGCGCCTTGCGACGAACGTGCTCGTAATCGATCAACCCCTCGGCGGTGACGCCGTACGAGACGGCGCGATACAGGATACCGGAGAAGTTCACCGGCGATCCGTGCGTCAGGTGGCCGCCGTTGGACAGGTCCATGCCGAGGAAAGTGTCGCCGGGCTTCAGCAGTGCCATGAACACCGTCATGTTCGCCTGCGCCCCGGAATGCGGCTGCACATTCACATGCTCGGCACCGAAGAGCTCCTT
>DASPMP010000121.1:0-5618 GCA_035626995.1 Gemmatimonadaceae bacterium | reverse complement strand
CCGGCTGTGGCGCCAGCTGCAACGCCGGGTAGCGATGATCGGCTGTGATAACCGCTGAATGCATCTAAGTGGGAAGCACGCCCCAAGATGAACTCTCCCGAGGCCTTGAGCCTCCTGAAGGGCCGTCGAAGACTACGACGTTGATAGGTCGCCCGTGGACGTCCGGCAACGGACTCCGAGCGAAGCGATCCTAATCGCCCGTGCGGCTTGACTACTCCCTTTCCCGTGCAAACGGGTGGAGTAAATCCGAGCAGAGCACGCAATTGCATTGAACTGGATTCGAAATGAACACGATCTACCACCCTTCTTTTGTCGCATATATCGCTGGTGACTAGAGCGCAGGGGCCACACCCGTTCCCATCCCGAACACGGCCGTTAAGCCCTGCAGCGCCGATGGTACTCCGCCCGAGAGGGCGCGGGAGAGTAGGCCGTCGCCGGCACTTCATTGAAAGCCTCTGATCGCAAGGTCAGGGGCTTTCGTTTTTTCAGGGACAAGGGACAGGGAAGAGCGAACCCCGTTCCCCATTCCCGCCGTTGCAGTTCGCTCGTCCCTCGTCCCTTGTCCCGGCTATCCTTCGCCATGCCTCGCGCCGGAATCGTTACCGTCGTCGGAAAGCCGAACGCCGGCAAGTCCACGCTGCTCAACCGCATCGTCGGACAGAAACTGTCCATCGTCAGCCCAAAGCCGCAGTCGACCCGCGATCGCGTCGTTGGCATTCACACGCGTGGTGAGGTGCAGATGATCATCCACGACACGCCAGGGCTGCTCCACCCGAAGTACGCGCTCCAGGAAGCGATGCGCCACGCAGCGCTGGAAGCCCTCCGCGACGCCGACGTCGTCATCTACGTCGTCGACAGCACCGACGGGATTCCCGAGCCGCTCCATGTCGCAGCTGGACTCCCGGCACCCCCAACCGCCACGATCATCACGGCGCTCAACAAGGCCGACAAGGTCAGGGACTTGGAGCGAGCGCGCCTGCTCGAGGCGGTGCCGGACGGACGCTTCATCTCCGCCGCCAACGGTGATGGCGTCCCTGAGTTGATCGAGCTCGCCGGCGCGCGGTTGCCGGAGAGCCCCTTCCTCTACCCGGAGGACGAAATCAGCACCCAGCACCTCCGCTTCTTCGTCGCGGAGCTCGTCCGGGAAACCGCGCTCGAGCAACTGAGTGACGAGGTGCCGTACAGCATCGCATGCGAAATCGAGGAGTTTCGTGAGGAGAAGTCGCCGGTCTACATTCGCGCGGTGCTGCACGTCGAGCGGGACAGTCAGAAACGGATTCTCATCGGCGCAAAAGGGCAGCGCATCCGCAGCATCGGGCAGACCGCGCGCGGCAAGGTGGAAGCGCTCCTCGAGCAGAAGGTCTTCCTGGACTTGTGGGTCAAGGTGCTCCCGAACTGGCGAAAGAACGCCACCGCCATGGCGCGTTTTGGCTATCGCGCCCAGGGGGACCGGAAGTGACCACGCAAGTGATGAAGTGACTGTGGTTTGACGGCGCTCACTTCCAGTCGTATCTTGCCGATTCACTCGCCCCACTCGGACCGTATGCGCCAGTGAGCGCGGCAAAATCGATCACGGTCGTCTTCTCTCCGCGCAACCAGCCACTACCGGATCCAGTGGGGGGATGGGTGGCGAACCTCAAGCTGCCCATGGCACGCGTGACGGATGCGAGCGCGCTCATGTCGCTGGCGCTGCGTGGACGGCCGCGGGTCGTCGTGTTCGACGCCCGCGAGTTCCCCGGCGAAGCCTGGGCAGCCATCGACCGGTTGAAGGCGGATTCGTACACCGGGGTGGTGCCATGCGCCGCTGTCGTCGGGCCATCGCCAACGGATTTCAAGGACGCGTTCGATGCGGGAGCTGATGAGGTCATTGGCACTGCGGACGCCAGCACGAGCGTCGCGACTCGTCTGGATGCGATGCTGCGGCGCTCGGATCGCGACCTCACCGTCCATCCCTCCACGCGACTGCCGGGAACCGTGGAGATTGAAGCGGAGGTCCAGCGACGCATCGTGGCGGGCGAGTTGTTTGCGATGTGTTACGCGGACCTCGATCACTTCAAGGAATTCAACGATCGATATTCGTATTACGACGGCGATCGCGTCATCCGCATCCTCGCGAAGATCCTGCATGATGTCGTCAAGGGCATCGCAGGTGAGCGCGGTTTCGTGGGCCACATCGGTGGCGACGATTTCATCTACGTGATCCCCGTTGCCGGTGTCGTCGAAATCTGCGCCGAGATCGTCTCCATCTTCGACACGTTGATCCCGTTCCAGTACTCGGAGCAGGATAGGCGGGCCGGTTACTTTTTTGGGAAGGATCGACGCGGGCAACTGCATCGAGTCCCTCTCATGACGGTCTCCATTGGTGTGGTTACCAACGAACGCCGGCATTTCACTCACGCCGCACAGGTCAGCGAGCTCGCCACGGAAATGAAGAGTTATGCGAAGACACTTCCCGGATCGGTGTATTCGGTGGATCGCCGAACCGACGCCCAGCCGGGAGAGACGGAGCAGCCTCCCGCCCGCGCCGGCGCGGCCGGCACCCGCCACGGAGAAGACGCGTGAACGCGACCTGTCCTGAGTGCCGATCGGTTTTTCGCATCGATCCTTCGAAGATCATCGGTCCATCTGTCCGCGCACGCTGCGCCGTGTGTGGTGGTGTGATCACCATCGCGAAGGACGCAACGGGAACAGAAGCGGGGATGCGGAGCGGAACGCCCGTCGCACCGCCAGGGATGCCGACGCCCGTCGCGTCGCCGGCGGCGCCGGCGTCGCCGATGCATTTCGGATCCGCAGTGACGCCGCCCATCGCGCAGCAAGTGACGCGTGCGACACCCGCGGCGCCGCCCGCTAGTCAGGCGGGTACTCCGCCACGACCAATGACTCCCCCGCCGCTAGCGACACCTCCGCGCGCGTCCTATCCGGGGTCGCGCCCCTCGGGCTCGATGCCCGGGGCAGGTTCGGCCGCAGGGATACCGACCCCGACACCAGTGGCGCCGCCCTTCAGCCGCCCGTCAGGCGCGTTCGGATCCGCGATGCCGCCGAAGGCGCCGACACCCGCGCCGGGAGCCGGTCAGCCGGTGCGACCGGGCAGCCCGATGCCGCCCATGATGCCCCCGCGTCCTGCCGCACCCGGTACGCCTGTCGGAGCAACGTCGCCGGGAATGCCGCCAGGACCTCCGCGTGTGGCTCCTCCCGGAATGCCTCCGATGCCTGCGATGCCGCCGCGGCCTGCGCCAATGACACCGCCAGCAGCGGCAGCGTCTTCGAGTCCACCACGGGCAATGCCGCCGCGGCCTGCGCCGCCAGTGACCGCGGCATCACCAGCTCCTCCGGCGCCGCCTCCCGCTGCTCGGCCAGTCGCTCCGCAGACACCGGCGCCGCGTCCCGCGACCCCGGTCGCAACACCGGCGCCGGCCATCGGCGGCGCACCGAGTGGCGCACGGCCGATCAATCCGTTCCTCGCCAACGACCCGAATGCGAAAGCACGGCGTCTCGCGCGTGCGTTGATTTCCGATTTGATCTCCTATTTTCCCGAGAAGAAAGCGGAAGGGCTGCGCGATGGCACGCTGAAGCAGCTGTTCGGTGAGGAAATCAAGAAGAGTTACCAGGAATTCGTGGACCAGATCGGGCGCGAATTCGCGGAAACGACGACGCACTTCACCGACGCCCTGAATGACATTCTGGCGAACGGACAGCAGGTGTTCGAAGGGAACAAGAGCGGGGTAGAGTAGCGCTTCGCCGGTGCTATCTTTCGTCAGTCACCCGGGCCGCCGCGATCCTGCGACGGCCCGTTTCATACGGAGTCACCTGATGGCGGAGAGCGAGCGCACGCGAGCCCTGCGGCAACACGAAGAACAGCTCGCGGGGCTGGGGAGGTACCTTTGACATCCCCGCAAAGCGCGAAACGCTGACCCGGCTCGAGAACCAGATGGCGGACGCGGGCTTCTGGAATAACCAGGAGCAGGCGCGCTCCGTTGTCCAGCAGGTCAAGCTGCTGAAGGGCTGGGTCGAATCGTTCACGCGGTTGGATCAGCGCATTCGCAGCAGCGCCGAGCTCACCGCGATGCTGGATGCGGAGCCCGACGACGGCATGTCCGCGGAGCTCGACGCCGAAGTTGCGTTCATCGCAGTCGACCTCGAGTCCTTCCGCCTGAAGTCACTTCTGAGCGGCCCGGACGACGCGCGCGACGTTCAGCTCGAGATCGCCGCCGGCGCTGGCGGAACCGAGGCGCAGGATTGGGCTGCGATGCTCCTGCGCATGTACACGCGGTGGGCGGAGCGGAAGGGCTTCAAGGTGGACATCCTCGACATGAGCGACGGCGAGGAAGCGGGGATCAAGGGCGCCGTCATCGAGATCAAGGGCGAATACGCCTACGGATTCCTGAAGGCGGAGGCCGGGGTGCACCGACTCGTGCGCATTTCTCCGTTCGACTCACAGGCGCGCCGGCATACCAGCTTCGCGTCCGTGTTCGCCTACCCCGTCGTGGACCAGGAGATCAACATCGAAATCCGCGACGAAGACATCAAGATGGACGTATTTCGCGCATCGGGCGCGGGCGGACAGCATGTGAACAAGACGAGTTCTGCCGTCCGATTGACGCACCTGCCATCGGGTCTCGTCGTTGCGTCGCAGCAGGAACGATCGCAGCACAAGAACATCCAGACGGCGATGAAAATGCTGAAGAACAAGCTGTACAACCTCGAAGCAGAGAAGCAGGCGAAGAAGAAGGCAGAGATGGATTCGGCCAAACAGGATGTCAGCTTCGGGAGTCAGGCGCGCAGCTACGTGTTTCAGCCCTACACGATGGTCAACGACCATCGCACCGAGCTGAAGATTCCGGACGTTCAGCGGGTGATGGACGGGGACATCGATCCCTTCATCGAGGCATTTCTCAAGCAACAGACCGCGGCGGTGGCGTGAGCGACGAGCGCGAGGAACTCAATTTCGTCCAGAAGGCGCGACGCGAAAAACTGGAACAGCTGATCGCGCGCGGCGTTGCGCCGTTCGGCTATCGCTTCGAGCGATCGCACGCGGCCGGTCAGGCAGCCGCGCTGCTGCAGGATGGCGTTGAGGAAGGACCGGAGGTGCAGGTGGCCGGCCGCATCGTGGCGTGGCGTGGACATGGAAAGACCGCGTTCGCGCACCTGGCGGACGACAGCGGTCGCATCCAGCTGTATTTCAGGAAGGACCAGCTCGGCGACGCGTTCACGATGCTCGAGCTGCTCGATGTTGGCGACATCATCGGAGTGCATGGGCCCCTGTTCCGTACACGGACCGGCGAGGTCACCGTTCGTGTCGACCGATTCGAGCTCCTGGCGAAATCGCTCCGGCCGCTCCCGTTCGGGAAGGAAGAGGTCGTCGACGGTACCATCGTCCGGCATTCCGGGTTTGCCGACGCCGAGCAGCGCTATCGCCAGCGGTATGCCGACCTCGCCGTGCATTCCGAAGTGCGAACGTTGTTTCGCGGCCGGTCGCGCATGATCTCCGCGCTGCGCCAGATGCTCGATGCGGCCGGTTTTCTCGAAGTGGAAACGCCGATCCTGCAGCCGGTCTACGGCGGAGCGACCGCTCGGCCGTTCGTGACGCACCATCGCGCGCTGGACATGCCACTCTATCT
>DASPMP010000120.1:0-9119 GCA_035626995.1 Gemmatimonadaceae bacterium | reverse complement strand
GTCAGCTCTTGGCAGTCAGCTCTTGGACGTCAGCCTTTCGATCCCCGGGACGGGGTGAAATGACCGCCGCGATGACGAGTTGCGTGGTAGTAGCGCGCATTCCATGCGGCTCTTTGGGCGCGTAAGTCACCAGGTCGCCCGCGCTCACCGCCTCCTCTCCGTCTGCGCCAGTCACGAAGCCACTACCGGACACGATCGACAGCAGCACCGTCGATGGATTCGTGTGAACCGCGACCGCCTGGCCGGGTTCGATGCGAAAGAGCACGACGCGCGCGTCAGCAGTATCGTGCCCAACCATCGTCGCGGGACGCGATGGGTTGGCAGCGACTGCAGCCGCCGCCAGATCAGGAATCCGCTGCACTTTCATCGATTGCTGCCCGTATTCCAGGCGATGACGTCGCCCAGCGTGGACAGGATGTCCGAGAGCGGAGCGCCGTCACGGGCGGCGGCTGCAGCGAGCGTCACGCCACCCCCGCAGCACATGTCGATGCCGAGGCGATTGTGAACCTCGATGGTTTCCGGAAATCGCGCCGTGATCTGATCCACGGTGAGTGTGGCGTCGAGCGCTGGTGAATTGGCGATCATGATATGGCAGCTGGGGTTTTGCCTTCGCCGCCGAAGGCATGCCCTTGAATCACGCCCTGGAGAATGATGGATGGTGTCAGGGATTCGGCGGAAAATCTTGTAGGCGTTTCAGATACCGATCCCGGCTCTCGGCTCTCGGCTCTCGGCTCCCGGCGAAGCATTGCCCCTTGCCATGACCGGACGGACGCCTTATATAACCACTCAGTTATGCAATACTCCACGCTGTCCTCCCCGCAACTTGATGCGATCTTCGCCGCCCTGGCGGACCCGACCCGGCGTGCGATCCTGTCGCGTCTGGCGTCCGGCGACGCCTCGGTTAACGAGCTCGCCGAGCCTTTCGACATGAGCCAGCCGGCGATCTCAAAGCACCTCAAGGTGCTCGAGGGTGCCGGGCTCGTTTCGCGCGGGCAGGATGCCCAGCGGCGCCCCCGGCGTCTCGAGGCAAAGCCACTGGCTGTCGCGAACGAATGGCTGGAGCGCTACCGGAAATACTGGGAGGCGAACTACGAGCGGCTCGATGCGCTGCTCGAGGAACTCAAGGCGGCTCACACGCCGAAACGCAGGCGAACCCGAGGCAAGTCAAGACCATGAATCCGACCAAGACCGCGAGCACCCTCGACATCTCGACACCGTCGGATCGCGAGATCCAAATCACGCGCGTCTTCGATGCGCCGCGCACACTGGTGTTCGATGCGTACACGAAACCGGAGCTCCTCACCCGATGGATGGGGGTCATGCCCGGCTGGACCTGGGCCGTGTGTGAGATCGACCTTCGCGTCGGCGGGACGTTCCGCTACCTGTGGCGTGGCCCGGACGGCTTCGAGATGGGGATGCGCGGCACGTACCTCGAGGTCAAGCGGCCCCACCGCATCGTGGCGACCGAGTCCTTCGACCAGAAGTGGTACGAAGGCGAGTGCGTGGAATCCGTGACGCTCAAGGAAAACGGCGGCCGCACGACGCTCACCATGCTCCTGCGATACGACAACAAAGAGGTGCGCGACGGCGTCCTGCAGTCACCAGCGACAACCGGCATGGAAGCCGGCTTCACCAACCTTGCCGCGCTTCTCCCCACACTCAAATAACTGGCTTCGGCTCTCGGCTCTCGGCGTCGGAAGACCAAGCAATAAAAAGGGAACGGGTTTTCCCGTTCCCTTGTCCCGTTCCCTTTTCCTTGTCTTCTCAGAGCGGGCGACCGGGCTCGAACCGGCGACGTCCAGCTTGGGAAGCTGGCATTCTACCAACTGAATTACGCCCGCAAAATCGTACGACTGAAAGTTACGATGCGACGGGCGGCTGGGACAGGGCCGAGAGCTTGTCCATGGTGAGCTTGAGCTCCGGCTCGGAACCGATTTGCTCCGCGAGGTTGAGCGCCAGCCGATAACAACGCTCGGCGTTCGGCCGATCTTCCAGCTGGAGGTTGATGTCGCCGATGAGGCGCAGGCATTCGATCTCGCGGAACCGGTTGGCGCAATCTGAGAAATACCCCATCGCCGCCATGGCGAGATCCTGCGCACGGTCCAATGCTCCTTCGACACAATGCGCGCCGGCAAGGTTCAGCGACGCCAGGGCAGCGAGGTCGTGGTCTTCTTCCTGTCGCGCAAGATTGAGCGCGGATTCCAGGAGCAGACGCGCGTGCGCGCAATCGTTCGAGTCGAGGGCCAGTCGACCGAGGTTGTTGAGGGCGATGGCCTGGCCGCGCTTGTAGTCGGCCTTTCGGAAGCTGCTCAGCGATTCGGTGAACGCACGCTCCGCCGCTTTCGGCTGGCCGCACTGGGCGTATATGGATCCCAGGTTCTGCATCGCGATACCGCACAAGCGCGGGTCGACGCTCTTGGCGGCGATCAGCTCGTACTTCGTGGATGCGCCAATGAAGTCGCCGGTGCACATCAACACGTTTGCCTCGGCGTTGACCGCCTCGGCGAGGCGCTGCGAGAGATTGGCCTTCTCGGCGGTTTCCTGGGCACGCCGGGCTGCCGCGAGTGCAGCGTCCCAATCGCACCGGGCGCGGTGGACATCCGCTTCACGCGTCAGCGCCTCGGCGATGACGCTCGGATCAGTTGCTGAGGCTGCTACTGATTGATACGACTCCAGGGCCCGGTCCAAGGCCCCCGCCCGCTCCGCGCGCACACCGTCTGCAATGAGATCCGAGCCGAAGTCCATATTTCCCGTCTAAGGCGCTGCCAGTCCGCCGATAGGAGCTTAGCAAGAGCCATGAAAGCACGCACCTTTGTCCGCGCGATCTCCGCCGCAGGAATCGCCATTCTCGTTGCGTGCACCGCGCCAGAAATCACCGGCGTTCGGGGCTCCGACGAGGCAGCCACCCGCACACTGTCCGGGCCGGCCAATCTGATAGAGTGCCCGTCGAGCGGCTCGGTAAGCGGCAGTCGACTGATCACTCCGTTGGGCGGCCTGCTCAGCGTCGGTGGTGTGTCCATCAGCATTCCCGTCGGAGCATTGCTGACGAACTCACTGGTAACTGTGACGGTGCCGGAATCACGGTACCTCGAAGTGGACATCAGCGTCGAAGGCCACGAGCACTTCATTTTCGAGCTGCCGGTCGTGGTCACGATGAGCTACGCGCGCTGCAGCCGTTCGAACATCAACCTTCGTCCGCTCTCCGCTTGGTATATCGACAGCGAGACCAAGGCGCCACTGGAGAACATGGGGGGCCTGGACAACAAGCTGCTTCGCACAGTGACGTTCACAACCGGCCACCTGTCGGGGTACGCGATCGCGAACTGAGAGGCGGATTGACGGTTTGTCAGCTTGTCAGTTTAAACAAGAAAGGCCTCGTCCGCATGAGCGGCGAGGCCTCTTCATTTACTCTATCAGAGCCAGCGGTCGGGATTGAACCGACGACCGCTCGATTACGAATCGAGTGCTCTACCACTGAGCTACGCTGGCAGCGTCTGCCGAATTGCTATGCCCTGGCACGGACTCGAACCGTGACGCCTTGCGGCACCACCCCCTCAAGATGGCGTGTCTACCAATTTCACCACCAGGGCTTGCACTGCTGACTGCGGACGTAACTGCGAACTAAAGTGCGATCTGACTGCGGATCCACATGCGAATAATGAACTACGGGGCCGACGGGGCTCGAACCCGCGACCTCTCGAGTGACAGTCGAGTGCTCTAACCAAGCTGAGCTACGGCCCCTTTCCAATAAGACTGCTTACTGCCAAGTGCTAACAACCAAGTGCTAACTACCAACCGCTAACTACCAACCGCTAACTACCAACCGCAAACTTCCAAACGCTTCCGGCCGACTGCCTACAGCCAACGGCGTGAAATCAGTCTGGCGTTCGATAGCCCGTAGGGGAATCGAACCCCTCTCTGCACCGTGAAAGGGTGCCGTCCTAACCGATAGACGAACGGGCCTTTGCCCTTCGGGCAACGCCCGAAGCTTGTCGAAGTCGCTCGCGCGCCCGCGCTCGCTCCCCCATCTCCTTCGCACAGTAGCGGTAACGGGATTCGAACCCGTGTTCCAGCCTTGAGAGGGCTGTGTCCTAGGCCCCTAGACGATACCGCCGCGTGGCTTCTCGCATTCACTTCAGTTGTCAAACATCCAACAGGCCGGGAGGGACTTGAACCCCCAACCGCTGGTTTTGGAGACCAGTGCTCTACCAGTTGAGCTACCGACCTAACATCAGCCTCGGCGATCAGCTTCGGCTTTTCTCTCCGCCCGGAGCCGAGGCTGTCAGCCGAGGCCGTGGGCCGATCCTCTCAGGGTGACCGACGGGAATTGAACCCGCAACCCCCGGTGCCACAGACCGGTGCTCTAACCAATTGAGCTACGGCCACCATAGCTCTGCTTTCGCAGAGCGTCGAAACATAGCCTATTTCGCGCGCTCCTGGTACTCGCCGGTGTTCGGGTTGACGCGGATCTTGTCACCGGTGCCGACGAATTCCGGCACGTTCACCGTGGCGCCGTTCTCGAGCTTCGCCGGCTTCTGCGACGCCGTCTTGGTAGCGGTCTTCATGACCGGCGACGTCTCGACAACCTCGAGGGTCATCGAGTTCGGCAGGCGAATCCCCACCGGACGACCGTCATAGAACTCCGCCTGGATCTTCATGTTCGGCTGCATCCACTGCGCGTTGTCGCCGAGCGTCTCCTCGTCCATCTCGAGCTGCTCGTAATTCTGCGTGTTCATGAAGTGATACGTGCCCGCAGAATCGTACAGATACTCCAGCTCGTGCGTCTCCATCGACGCCGGATCCACTGAATCCGCGGCGCGGAACCGGTGTTCGAAGTTGGAGCCTGTGCGAAGGTTCTTGAGCTTCGCCTGCACCATCGCGCGCAGGTTGCCCGGCGTGTGGTGACGGAACTCGGTGATGCGGCAGGGCTCGCCTTCGAAGACGATCACCATGCCACGACGGATCTGCGTTGCTGGAATGGCCATATGCTGGAACTACACGATTCAGGAATTGGGTCGTCGCGAGAATCCTTCGCCCTTC
Source organism: Gemmatimonadaceae bacterium (assembly GCA_035626995.1). GTDB lineage: Bacteria > Gemmatimonadota > Gemmatimonadetes > Gemmatimonadales > Gemmatimonadaceae > DASPMP01. The sequence goes on along the minus strand of DASPMP010000120.1, from coordinate 4,079 downwards.
GAACGATCCCTAAACGACGATAGCCCTTCAATTTAGGCTAGCGCAACATCGCGCTCAACCCCTTCCACACATTTTGGGTGACGATGCGCTCCCCCTCGTAGTTCGGGTGGATTCCGTCACCCTGGTTCAGGGCGCGAACCCCAGCCACGTCCTGCAGAAGGAAGGGCAGCAAGGTGACGCCAGTGGCACGCGCGAGGTCCGGAAATGCCTCGCGAAAATCCCGCGTGTAGGCGGCGCCAAGGTTTGGCGGCGCCTCCATCTGCACCAGCGCGATGCGCGCCTGCGGGCGGGCCGTTTTCACCCGATCGATCACCTGCTGGATATTGGCCTTCATCGTGGCCACGGGAATTCCGCGCAGCCCGTCGTTCGCTCCCGTCTCGATGACGATCACGTCAAAAGGCTCGCGCAGCAGCCAGTCCAGCCTGCGCAGCAACGACGCCGAGGTCTCGCCGCTCACACCCGCATTGACCACACGATACCGCAGCCCCGCCGAATCGATCATCCGCTGGATTTGCTGCGGATAGGCGGAATCGGGCTCGAGTCCCAGGCCGGCCGTGAGGCTGGTTCCCGCGAAGAGAATGGTGGGGGGCGACGACGCGCGCGTTGCGCCTTGGGTGGATGTCGCTGAATCCGCCGGCGACGAAGCCACCGTAGTGGGGACGTTAGCTTGCGCGGTATCAGCCGCTGGCGTATCCGCCGAGCAAGCCAACGTCAGCAATAACAGCGCGTATCTCCTCACGACCCCCCTGTCCTCACGAATGCTTTCCGCCACAGGCCTTACCAAGGAATATCAAAGCGGCGACCACCGTCTCACAGTGCTCCGCGACGTGAATTTCAGCATTGAGCAGGGTGAGTTCCTCGCGATCGTCGGGCCGTCGGGCAGCGGCAAGACGACGCTGCTCGGGCTCCTCGCCGGTCTTGATACCCCGTCGCGGGGATCGGTTCACCTCGATGGCATCGACATCACCGCCATGGACGAGGACGCCCGCGCGCGCGTTCGCGGCGAAAAGGTGGGGTTTGTCTTCCAGAGCTTCCAGCTCATCACCACGCTGACCGCGATCGAGAACGTCCAGGTGCCTCTCGAGCTCCGCGGCGAAAAGGACGCCGTCCCCCGTGCGCGGGATGTGCTCCAGCGCGTGGGGCTCGGGGACCGGCTGCACCACTTCCCAACGCAGCTGTCCGGTGGCGAGCAGCAGCGGGTCGCGCTCGCACGCGCCTTCTCGAACAAGCCGCGTGTGCTCTTCGCCGATGAGCCCACAGGAAATCTGGACAGCGACAATGGCTCGCGGATCGTGGAGCTCATCGAATCTCTCAACCGCGAAAGCGGCTCGACAGTGGTCCTGGTCACGCATGACCTCGCGCTCGCGCGGCGTGCGCAGCGGGTGATCCGACTGGCCGACGGTGCCGTGATTTCCGACGAGCGGATGGGAGCGGCCGCATGAGCTCTGGCGGCGCACGTTTCGGCAAGCTGATGGCGATTGCATGGCGCGAGAGCCGGACGGCGCGGCGGCGGCTCCTGCTCTACATGTCATCGATCTCGCTCGGCGTCTCGGCGCTGGTGGCGATCGATTCGTTTACCGACAACGTCTCCCGCTCGGTGAGCGAGCAGTCGCGCGCGCTCCTTGGGGGCGACGTCGCACTGCGCGCGCGGCAGCAGTACTCCACCCGAGTCACCAGCCTACTCGATTCGCTCAAGCAATCCGGTGTGGGCGTGGCGCGGGTGACGCAGTTCGCGTCGATGGGACTGGTTCCCCGCTCTGGGGGGACGCGGTTGGTCCAGGTGCGCGCGGTCGGCGAGGGATATCCGTTCTACGGCGAGATCACGACGACGCCCGCGGGCGCCTGGGGGACGCTGCACGCGGGCCGCCATGCGATCGTCGATCCTGCGTTGCTCGTGTCACTCGATGCGCAGCTGGGCGACACGCTCATGCTGGGCACTGCGCGGTTCATCATCGTCGCATCCCTGAAGAACGTTCCCGGAGACATGGGAGTGAGCGCGGCGATCGGCCCGCGCGTCTTCATTCCGGAGACGTACCTGGGCGAGACCGGGTTGCTCGCCTTCGGCAGCCGAGCCGAATATGAGACGCTGCTGAAAATGCCGCCGGGACTTTCCGCGGCGCGCTTTGCCGGGCGGTTCAATCCGGTGTTTTCCAGCGAGACGCCACGCGTTCGCCTCGAAACAGTCGCGGAGAACGAGTTTGACCTCACGCGATCGATCGACAACCTCGGAAATTTCCTCGGAATTGTAGGGCTCGTCGCGCTGCTGCTGGGAGGCATTGGCGTGGCGAGCGGTGTGCACGCCTTCGTCATGCGCAAGATCGACACGGTGGCCATCCTCCGCTGCCTGGGCGCGACGAGTGGCCAGGTGCTCGTGATCTACGTCCTGCAGGCGGCAGCCATGGGATTCCTTGGCGCCCTGTTCGGTGCGGCGCTTGGCGTCGCGTTCCAGTTTACGCTGCCGCAGCTGCTTGCGGACTTCCTGCCTGTCGACGTGCGGGTGACGCTTGCACCTGCAGCCATCGGCCTCGGTCTTGGCATCGGTGTGTGGGTCGCGCTGATCTTCGCGCTTCGCCCGCTACTGTCCCTGCGTGGCGTATCACCGCTGCAGACGCTGCGGCGGGAGTCGGACGTCGAGGTGATGAAGCGCGCGCGGCGCGACTCGGCGGGGATCGTGGTATCCCTGGCGATCGTCGCGAGTGTGCTGGCCATTGCACTGTCCCGTGCGAGAACGATCGAACGTGCGCTCGGTTATGCCGCAGCGATCGCGGGGGCGATCGGCTTGCTGTGGCTCACCGCTTGGGTCCTCGCGTGGGCTGCACGGAAGATGGCGCGGCCGAGCTGGTCGTTCGTCGCGCGGCAGGGAGTCGCCAACCTGTACCGGCCGGGGAACCAAACGCGCTCGGTGATTCTCGCGCTTGGCTTTGGCGTATTCCTCATGACGACGCTGTACCAGGTGCAGAAGAACCTGCTGCGTCAGCTGGACCTGCGCCTCGACCAGTCACGTGCGAACATCGTGTTCTTCGACGTGCAGGAAGACCAGGAGCCGACGATCGACTCGATGATCCGAAGCAGCGGTCACGAGCTCGTTCAGAAGGCCGCGATCGTCCCGATGCGCATGGCGGCCATCAACGGGAAGGAAGTCCCGGAACTGATCGCGGAGATCGACAGCCTGCAACGCGCGGCGCGCAATGCGCGACTGTCCGGACAGGATCCGGGAAGCCGTCGCACGCGATCCACCTGGGGACTGCGACGGGAATTCCGGTCCACCTATCGCGCGGAGATGGGCGGGTCGGAGCGGCTGATCGCGGGCCAGTGGTTCAACCCGAACGACACCACCGGCCAGATCTCCATCGAGCGGGAGCTGTCGGAGGACATGCAGATCGGGATTGGGGACACGGTTGTGTGGAACGTGCAGGGGGTGCGCATCTCCACGCGCGTGACGAGCATCCGCGAAGTCACCTGGGCGCGATTCGAACCGAACTTCTTCGTGGTGTTCAACCCCGCATCGCTGCAGCAGGCGCCGAAGCAGTTCGCGATCCTCGCGCACGTCGATTCGTCCACACAGGTCGCGACGCTCCAGCGGGACGTGGTGCGCCGCTATCCAAACGTCTCGAGCCTGGACCTGTCACTCATCCAGAACACGGTGAACAACGTGCTCGGCAAGGTGACGTCCGCCATCCGGTTCATGGCCATCGTCTGCCTCGCGTTTGGCATTCCCGTGCTGTTCACCGCCGTTGCCGCGACACGCCGCGAGCGGGTGCGTGAAGGTGTGCTGCTCAAGACCCTCGGCGCGACGCGACGTCAGGTGGGACGGATCATGATCGTGGAGTATGCCCTGCTCGGCGCGCTCGGGAGCCTCGCCGGCGTGTTACTGTCGGTCGGCGGCGCGTGGCTGCTCATGAAATACGTCTTCGAGCAGTCCTTCTCGCCCGCAGTCGGCCCGGTGCTCGTCGTCGCCGGTGTGATGACGGCCCTCGCGGTCGCGATTGGCCTTGCGACGGGACGCGAGGTGTTCCGGGAGACGCCTATGGCTGCGCTGCGAGAAGCCTAGGCGTTACGGCGGACCTGATGGCGGATCT
>DASPMP010000119.1:0-2469 GCA_035626995.1 Gemmatimonadaceae bacterium | reverse complement strand
CAACACGGCCGGTGACACGACCGAGCAGCGCGTCGGGGAGCTGTCGTGGCGTGCGCAGTTCGATCCCCTCGGCAATGTGACCGAGGGGAGCTTGCCGGGGCGGAAGCCCTCGCGGTGGAGTGTGGATGCGCGCGGCGCGGTCAAGGAAAAGATGCTGCCGGACGGCGCGCAGAATCAGTTCGAGTACGACGCGACCGGTGCGCAGAGTCTCTATCGCGATCCGGAAGGCGAAGCTACCTCCACGATCACCGACACGCTCGGACGTCCAACGCGACGCAACTACGAGGACGGCACGTACGAGGAGATCGCGTACGAAGGCGCCCGCGTGAAGTCGGTCCGCGATCGCCAGGGGCGGACGCAACGCTACACGTACAACAGCCGTGGCCAGGTCGCGGAGATCCGCGACGACGCTGGGCTGACGGATCTGCTGCGATACGACGAAGCAGGGCGGCTCGTGTCGTGGAAGAACGCCGACGTGGAGATCGCCTGGAGCGATTTCAACCTCGATGGCGCGCCGAAGAAGACGGCACAACGCCGCTTCCGCGACGGCGAAGGTCTCATCGCACCTGTGGTGGCCGACGAGTACGAGCAGACGCACGCGTGGAACGAGCACGGTGAGCGCGTCTCGTACTCGATGCCGCTGGCACCAGGGGCCACGCTCGGTCCCGGGTGGACGACATCGGTGCAGCAAAGCTACGACGCGATGGGCAACCTGAGCACGATCTCGCGAGAGGGCAGCCTGATGACGGCGAGCTATCGCAACGCCGGTCGTCCGGACACGCGCACGATCACCACGTCGGGCGGCGGCCACGATCCTTCGCAGGTACGACTACGACGCATCAACAGGCCAGCTCGCGAGCCTCGCCGTCGATGCAAACGGCATCACGGTGGCCGGCAGTGCGGTGGCGTACGACGGGCTGCAACTCCGCGCGGCGCAACTCCTCGGCGTCTCCTCCGGTGAGCGCTATATGCAGTGGCGCTACGACGATCGCAGCCGTCTGCTGGCATCGCTGGCGGGTGTCGCGCCGGATAATGATCCGCTCGCGCCGGCACCGGGACGCGTGCTCGAACAGCTCACGCCGTCCGACTACCGGCTCGCGCAGGAGCGCCTGTCGCAGTTCGATGCCGCGACGGCCGCCGCATTGACGAGCAAAGGCATCGACACCTCGACTGTCGATCCGCCGAGCTCGTACTTTGATCGGCGTCCCGGCGGCGGTCACAAGATCGACCGCTTCACGCAGGGGCAGGAGAATCGACCCTTCGGATGGGACGGCGCCGAGCGCGTCGACGACGGCCGCTTCGTCTATGAGTTCGATGCGAAGGGCCGGCTCGTGCGTGCGACCGAGAAGACCCTCGGCCCGCCCACGCGTCGCATCACGTACATCTACAGCGGACCGGGACGCCTCGCGGGCCGTCGCGCGGAGTACACGCTCGCATCTTCACCGCAGGACGACGACTGGCGCCTCGAAGATCGCAAGGCCGCTCTCGACGCGGACGGCCTCCCCGCCGAAACGACCTTCATCTTCGATCCCATCAGCGACCACCTGGTCGCTACCTATGATGCGTCCGGTGCCCCACTGCGGCAGGTCATCCACGGCGGCGCCGCGTACGACGATCCAATCGAAACGACCACGCGCGACGCGAACGGCAACGTCATTCGCCTCTATCCGGTCTACGACGAAGCCGGCGCCGGCAGCCTTCAGGCTGTCCTGAACACCTCTGGCAAAATCGTCGCGCGTTCCCTCCAAACCGAAGCCTACGGAGCCGAGACCGCCGACTTCGGAGGCCCAGCGATCGACGACATCTCGATCAGCATCGCCAAAGACAGCTCCGGGGTGATCGCTGAAGTGAAGGTACGCATCCACGCGACCGAACGCCTCGACCCCTCGACCATCGCCGCCGGCTCCCGCCTGAGCACCGTCGACGCGACCGGCGTCGTCATACGCACCACCTCCACCCCCGCCACCCTCGCCTCGGACGATCCATTTGCCCTCGAATGGACCCTGACGGCGTCCGAATGGAGCTCGCTCCTTTCGTCCGCGCCGCCCGCCACCCCCACCGCCCTCTCCATCGCCATCACCAATCACCTGCGCGCCACCACCTGGCCGGCCGACACCCCCATCCTCCCGCCCCCGACCTGGGCCACCGCCACCTATCCCATCCACACCTCCGCCACCCTCCCTGTCGAACTGCGCCACCCCCTGGCCACCCTCACATCTCTCATCACCACCACTCCCGCAACCACCACCCAAACGAGTACCATCTACGCCATCGAGAACCTGCCCCTCGCCACAGAAGGGAAGGGCGGGTGGTTCATTGAGAATGTTGGAAGTGCGGGGTTCCAGGCGCTGCCGTATTGGGAGGGGGCGACGGGGCTCGTTTACGTTCGCAATCGATGGTTCGATCCAGGCACGGGAACGTGGCTCTCACCGGATCCGCTTGGGTACACCGACTCATCGAATCTCTATG
>DASPMP010000118.1:0-3913 GCA_035626995.1 Gemmatimonadaceae bacterium | reverse complement strand
TCGTGACGGATGTCCGTGCAGGCGATCGCGTCACAGCCGAGGGGCACATCGTGGACGGCCGCTGCCTGCTGTGTCGTACGGGCAACGCGCACGTGTGTCCGCACACGCGCATCATCGGGGTCGATCGGGACGGTTGCTTCGCGGAGTACATCTCGATGCCGGCGACGAACGTCTGGCACCTGGATGACAACGTCTCGTTCGACATAGGCGGCATTCACGACCCGATGGGAAACGCATTTCACACGGCGCTTACCGCCGAGATTCCCGGCGCGACGGTCATGGTGACCGGGTGCGGACCCATTGGCATTTTTGCGGTGGGGATCTGCAAGGCGGCGGGCGCTTCCCGCATTATTGCGACGGATGTGAACGACAAGCGCCTGGCGCTCGCGCGGAAGTTGGGAGCGCACGACGCGATCACACCGCAGGAAGCGGCCGCGGTCGTGAAGCGGCATACGGATGGCCTGGGAGTGGACGTCGTGTTGGAGATGTCGGGCGTGGCGTCGGCCATCCACCAGGCGTTCGAGCTCGTTCGCGTTGGTGGCAGGGTGCAGATGCTCGGGATTCCGGCGAAGCCGATGGAAGTGAACTTCGCCACCGAAGTGATCTTCAAGGGGATCACGGTCTATGGCGTCGTGGGACGGCGCATGTACGACACGTGGCACCAGATGACCCGATTCCTGCGTTCAGGAATGTTCGACCCGACTCCGGTAATCACCCATCGCTTTCCGCTCGAGGGATTCGACGAAGCGATCCGGGCGATCAAGTCGGGGGAAGCCGGCAAAGTGATCTTTGAAATAGCGTAACGGCGCTTGGCTCTAGGCTTACAGCTCTCGGCTCTCGGCCTCGGCTTACGGCACAACTACATGGCGATCAATAAGAATTTCGTAACGGAACTGCACGGTACCATCGAGCAGCTGAAGGCCGACAAGGTCTACAAGCGGCTGAACTATCTCGATTCGCCGCAGTCCGCGCATGTGGAAATGGAGGGACGAGGCAAGATCCTGATCCTGTCCTCCAACAACTACCTGGGGCTGTCCGATGAGCCCTCCGTGATTCAAGCGGGGATCGATGGACTGAAGAAGTGGGGCGCGGGGACCGCGAGCGTGCGGTTCATCTGCGGGACGTACACCGTGCATCGCGAGCTCGAGGCCGCGCTCGCCCGGTTCGTGGGATGCGAGGCGTCGCTGTCGTTCGTCGCCTGCTGGAATGCCAACGAGGCATTCACCGCGACCGTCGCGCAGGAAGGGGATTTCGTCATCTCCGACGCGCTGAACCACGCGTCGATCATCGACTCGATGCGGCTGGCCAAGGCGATTTCGAAGTGCACCACCGCGGTCTACAAGCACTCGGACATGGACGACCTGCGAGCCAAGCTCGCCGAGGCCAAGGGCGCGAAGCGCCGGATCATCTGGACGGACGGTGTGTTCTCCATGGAAGGCGCGATCGCGAAGCTTCCCGACATTCTGCAGATCGCGCGCGACACGAATTCCATCGTCGCCATGGACGACTCGCATTCCACCGGCGTGCTCGGCAAGACGGGGCGCGGCACCGCGGAGCATTTTGGAGTGCTGGGCGAGGTGGACGTGATCACGTCGACCCTTGGCAAAGCCCTGGGGGGCGCCGCCGGCGGCTTCGTCGCCGGTGCGGAGGCGCTCTGTGATTACCTGATGCAGCGCGCGCGTCCGCAGCTCTTTTCGAATGCGCTCCCGACCACCGTGGCGGCAAGTGCGATGCAGGCAGTGCGGTATCTCGAAGCACATCCGGAACGCGTGGAGAAGCTGCGCTCCAATACGAGCTATTTCCGCGAGCAGATCATCGAGGCCGGGTTCACGCCGCTCGCGGGCGAGACGCCGATCGTCCCGATCATCGTCGGCGAGACGGCGGCAGCGATCCAGATGAGCGACATGCTGCTTAAGGAAGGGGTGTTCGTCACTGGCTTCGGCTTTCCCGTCGTGCCGCAGGGACAGGCACGTGTACGCTGCCAGATTTCGGCGTCACACTCCACCGCCGACCTCGATCAGGCGATCAGCGCGTTCAAGACCGTTGGGAAGAAGCTCAAGCTGATTTAGCGGACGCCACCCGCCAGACGGTGATGACCAGCCGCTGCCAGCTGGCAACGTCGTCCCCACGGCGCACGCTGACCTCTGCCGCGTAGCATCGTCCTGAGAGCATCCAGGGGGCAAGCCAGGCGCTGAGGTCCGGGGAAAGGTGACCCACCACGTCGCCACCACGGGCGTGAACCCAGACGGTAGGTGGCTCTGCCCCCGGCGGATCAGGCACCAGGATCAGCCGATCGCCGGAGTGCAGGCGGTGGACGACCTCGGCCCGGCGAGCAAAGACTGTCCCATAGACGGGAGCCATGAAGGTGTCAGAACCCGGCAGGATCGCAGACATCTGTCGTACGGTAAGCCGTGGTCGCGAATTGAGCCATACGGAAGTTGGGTGCCGCCCGGGGCACTCGCGGCCCTCCTGAGACCGTTACAAGTGACCTTGCTGGGCCTGCTTTCGTCCGGTTGGGTGAGGTAGTGCATTAGATCGAGAACTTCAGCGTTGAGGATAGATATGCGGGCCATTCGTGCTGTCGCTGTCGCTGCCCTGGTTGCGCTGGATGTCAGCGCCGCGGCGGCCCAGTCCACGAGGAACTTCAAGGACTCCTGGTTCTGGGGAGTGAAAGCCGGCGGTCATTTCTACCAGGTGCAGAGCGATCCTGATGGCTCGCTTTCTCCCCTCGGAGGAATGGACTGGCTGATCACCCGGAGCTCGGCCGGCCTGTACATGTCTTTCGACCACACGTTCTTCAAGGACAAGTTCGTCCTCGTGAACGATTCGCTGTCGCCGATCGACACCGTCCCCCGTACGGTCTTCCTGAGCGGAATGCGCCGGTTCACGATGGCCGGCATGCTGTTCCCCTACCAGAAGAAATACCTGCAGACCTACTTCGGCCTGGGTGCGACGTTGAACCAGATCGCGAAGGCCGAGCCGGTGGGGACGTACCGGAATCGCCAGCAGGAGACGCTTGTGGCGTCGACCGTACGGCAGTTCCGGACGAGCGCAGCACCCATCGTCATCCTCGGCACGCAACTCCGACTGTTCTATGCGTCCGCGTTCGGCCAGGTGTCCTTCTCGCCATCAAACTCGCAGTTCTTCCTCTTCACGGGGAACAACTGGCGAACCACGGTTGAAGCAGGATTGCGCTACAACATCGGTAGTTCAATCGATCCGATGAGATAGCGGGGCCTCGGCCCTCGACTCTCGGCCTCGGCTCGGCTCACCGCCGAAGCCGAGGCTCTTTATTTACGGTCAATCGCGCGCTCCATGACGCGCAGCATATTCCCGCCGAGCACTTTCTTCACGTCGGATTCCGAGTAGCCGCGATCGAGGAGTCCCTGCGCGATGAGCGGCAGGCGGGTGACGTCGTCCATGCCTTGCGGCAGCAGTCCGCCGACGCCGTCAAAGTCGCTACCGAGCCCGACATGGTCGATGCCGGCGACGCGAATGATGTGCTCGAAGTGATCGAGCAGGGTGGCCAGTGAAGGGCGTGGGAGCGCGCGGATCGCCGCATCGTCGCCGGCGAGTGCGTCGGCCTGACGCATGAATGCGGAGTCGATGAATACGGAATAGAAGTTCACATTCACGACGCCGCCGTTGCGCGCCACGGCCCGCAGCTGATCGTCACTCATGTTACGGCGGTGGCCGTTGAGCGCGCGTGCGCTGGAATGCGACGCAATCACCGGCATGGAAGTGGTTGCGATCGCGTCGAAAAATGTCGCGTCGGAGACGTGAGAGATGTCCACCAGCATGCCCAGCCGATTCATCTCACGCACGATCTCTCGGCCGCGGTCAGTGAGTCCGCCGCTGCGCGTGCCATTGAGCCCGGCCGCCGCGCCCGCCCACTCCGTTCCGTTGTTCCAGG
>DASPMP010000117.1:0-9947 GCA_035626995.1 Gemmatimonadaceae bacterium | reverse complement strand
CGGTGGTTCGTTTGCGTTTCGGCATGGTTACGCGGGGTCAGGCGTGTTGAACGTGCTCGGTCGACGTCCGTTCTTTGCCGACGCGCGCGGATCAACGGCAGTTGTGGCGAACTCGGATTGAATCAGGAGAGAGAGCGAATCAAGCTGCTCGCGCATGGCGAGGACTTGACGTGCAATCGCCTCATATCGGGCACGCGGGATCGTGATTGTGGGGGAAGCGTCAGGCACTCGCCGCCTCCTTTTTCTTCCCGGTCGACAGCGGAACGCGTTCGATTAGTCCCTCCACCTCGTCGATGTCGACGACGAGATCCGTGACGAGCACTGATACCTTGATCACCGGCAGAGCTTCGCAATCACCGGTCAGCTCGTACTTGAACGCATCTTTCATCTCGACGCCGTCGATCTTGAGGACCGTATCCATCATGGCGCCCGTGATTTCTACCTTTGCCATCAGACCACCTTCTGCGTCAGTGCCGACACACGAACCACCCCGTGCGCGCCCCCCGAGGGGTCCGCGGAGACAGAGAGGAGGGAGCATGAGAGGCGCAATCCAACATGTCCCGTTAGGCTCACATCCTCCCGCACCACGCGCTCCACCTCCTCGTACAGCGCCTCCACCACGTCCTCGTCGATGCCGTACAGATGGAGCAGCCGCGTCCCGTCGTTGCCGTCAGCGGAGAACGTGTTGAAGCGTCCCTCGGTGGGCGTGCCGAACGAGATAAAGGGGAGCGTCGCGCCTTCGGGCTTCTGCGAGTCGACGTAGACGCGATCCGCGATCATCGCCTCCACGGCGGCATCAGCGAGGAGCGCGGTATCGAGTCCTTTGCGGACGGAGCGGACGGCGGTGCTCATCTGGTCACCTGCGCGCGATCGCGCGACGGAGCGACCGGGACACGTCCCGCGACAGGTAGTCCGTGGCTTCCTCGAACGCCGGTCGGACGTGTGGCTGCGCCGCCATCTTGCGCGTGCCGTCCTCGACGAGCGGCGGATAGAACTCGGTGATCTCCCGCCCGTCGTAACCCGTGCGACCCACGAAATCCTCGCTGCGATACCCGCCCTCGAAGACCAGACCGTCGTCGCTGTATCTCGCCCGGAGGTGATCCCGCATCCACGAGGAATCGACCGGAGCGAGGAAGTACCCCAAGTCCAGAAAGAAATCCCCGGCGTCCTTCACCGCGCGCCGGATCTCCCGCTGCGCCCTGACATCTGCCTGATGGAAGTTCGCGACGAGCCCGCGCACGTCCCTGAACCCGAATGAGAGCCTGATCGAGTCGGTAAGCGGCATTCACAACGCGCCCTCGGTGGTGGTGAGGAACTTCGAGAGTGCGCGGTACGAGCGGGCCGGGGTGCCTTTCAGGTACATCAGGACTGGATCGCTCACACCCGCGATCCCGCTCTCCCACTCCAGCCGATACACATGCTGCGTCGTCGGCGTGGCCTGCCCATCGCGCGGAACAGAGGTGCCCTCCGTGAACACCACGTAGAACTCGCGGATCTCCGTCAGGGAGCCAGCGGAGAGACGTTCCTGCGGGGCAGTCGCCGGGGATACACGGCCTTTCTTCGTCCACTGCACCTCGGCATCCCACGCGGGCGCGCTGTACGTACCACCCGACACGCGAGTCCGCACGCCGCGCCGCAAGGCGATGTCGTCCCGCAGGTGCGCGTCGGAGATCGCTTTGACGCGGCGCGCGACTTGGGCGAGACGCGACATCACCAGTCGTAGTTGACGCGCGTGGATGTCGTCGGAGGAAGCGACGACGCGACAACTTCCTCCGCTTCTGGCGGCAACAGCCCCTCGAACTCCGCCAGCTTCGCGTCCGCCAGTTCCTTCCACGCGTTGATCTGCGACCAGAGCACCGCGTACTGCCCCTGGTCGGAGAGACCGCCCGAGGATGCCGCCGCGAGCTCCGTCTGGTACTTGGCGAGGTACGCGCGGTGGTAGGCAAACGCAGAGACGGCTTCGTCTGCCTCGTCGCCGGTGAGCGAGTCACTGACGCGGGCTTCTGCGGCGGTGATGTATCCCGTTAGGCGCGCTTCTCCGGCGTCCGTGTCGTCGGGGAACAGGACCGCGACATCCAACTCCCCTACCGGGCTGACCAGATCCCCCAACGCGACGGCCACGGTCAGGCACCGGGGCGCGAAGGTGACCCGAGGAACAGGGCGAGCGCTTTCGGCCCAACTTTGGTCTCATCGACCGCGCGGCCGTCCTCGCAGAACTCGACGGACTGGGGGGGACGTGAAAACTCGGTGGGTTTATCCACCGGAGTCGTCACGTTGCCCCCGCAGTCCGTGGACACGCTCTGTTACTTCCGCTTGGCGGGCTTCTTCTTCGCCGCCGAGGTGTCTTCGACCTCTTCCACCTCGTCCTCGTCACCTTCGCCGGCCGCCAGCTTGCGCTCGTGCTCGCGGGCGTCTGCGTCAATGCGCGTGTTGGCCTGTGAACGGGCAACGGCGGCACGCTGACGGAGCTCGGTCAGCTTCCGCTCGGTTTCGGCCAACTCGGCTTCTACCTCTGCCGGGTCGTCGGGTTCGCCCGCCTTCTTCTCGCTGATCGGTCGGCCCCACGCGTCATGGGCCTTGCCGTCCGCACCGATGAAGTATCCACCAGGACGGGTCACGTTCAGCGGGTTTTCCTTGAGCTTCTTCATGTCCTCGGCAAGCTGTTTCGCTGCCTGCGCGTCACTCGCCTGGACGAACACCACTTCTTTGTCGGCCATTGTATCCTCGGCGTGTAGTGCGTTAGGCCGGACTCGCGTCACGGCCTAACGACAAATCACAGGCTGATCGTCGGGTCCGTGTAACTTCCGCCACCGATATAGTGAACAGCGGCAGCCACTCGGTTCTGGACGCCGAATCCGAACATCCGCTGGAACTGGTCGGCGTGGAGCGGATGGACGGCGATATGCGCCATGAGTCGCAGTCCCTTGCGGTTGCCCGTCGGCACACGGTACGCGAGCGGCTTCTGACCGCCGCTGGTCACGTAGGTCAGGAGGTAGTTATCGATGCCCCACGGCTTCACCCACACGATCGATCCGCCGAAACGGCCGATCGCGCGGTTGTTGAGGTTCGTCGAGTCGAGCCGCTGCGTGGCAACCTGACCGGTCCCGAGCTGCACACCCGGCTCAACGAACTCCTTGAAGCCAGTCAGGCCACGCACCCCAGCTTCGTCCGCCGAGTTGATGACCGTGATCGTCTGGGCGTTGTCGAAGTGTTCGAGCACGTTGTTGACCGACGCGAGCACGCCCGCCGCCGTCATCCCGTTCTCGGCGGTGTAGTGGCTATGCGTCGACGAATCGAACGCTTCGCCATTCGGGCCAGCCGGGATCGCGAACGAATCCGCGTTCGCAAGACGCTTCACGTCCAACGAGAGTGCCGGAGCGACATACCGATCCGTGATGCTGTAGTTCGACGACAGGTAGAGTGCCTTCTTCGCTTCCGTCAGAATGCGACGCGTATCGCGGAGCATGATGCCCTGCGCCTTGCGCGCGAAGTCTGACAGGGTCGCCATCTCGAAGTAGTCGCGCGTCCAGCCAACCGCGTCGCCAAACTTCTTGAGCGGAAACCCGAGATTCGCACCGACGTCGGTCTTTTGCGTCGGGGCACGTCCGAACTCGTCGAGTTCGACGTTCTCGCCGTTCTCACCAGCGCCAGCCGCACGCTGGCGGTCTTCGGTGAGATCCGCGAGCGGCGTCACCATGTCGTCGGTGAGCGCGTTATGGGCGTCCAGCTCGCGCTGGAGCACCGCCGCCAGTTCCTGCTCGTCGACTTCCGCAACGGTCGTCTGTTTGTTCGCGAGCAGGTCCGCAATCGAGTAGGAGCCAACCTTGAGAGCCATGTCAGTGTCCTCGGGTTGGCGTTAGGCTTCGGCGGGAAGGGTCCAACCGGACGCCGCGATGCACGCGATGTCGGTGGCGTTGACCACGATCGCAACCGGAGCGAGTCCGCCCGTCGTCGCCGCGTCATCGAGCGCACCGCCCGTCGCGGAGACGTAGAGCAGTGCGCCAGGGCTCATGCCGGACCCGTAGCGAAACCGAGCGCCGAGGCCGAACACGGTCACCGGCTCGCCGGCATCACACGCGCGAGCGGAGAATCCGACAAACTCGGCCGCCTCGTTCGCGCTCGTGCCGTTCGACTTGTAGAGCTTCCCGTCAGACGTCTTGATGTAGAGCGGCTGAACGGCGAGTAGTGCTTCCCCGGCGAGCAGTCCTGAATAGGGCTGCGGCAGGAGCTGGCACGTCGACATGTCCGGGCTCGGACTGACGCGCGTGATCGTAGCCATCTGGCGTCCTCGTTAGGTGGCGCGGCGAGTGCCGCGGCGGTTCAGATTTGCGAGTACGCGCCAGTGGCACGCTTTTCCGCGACGAGCGCGGCGACATCCTTGACCTTCGGTGCCGGGGCAGTGCCACGCGGCGGCTGCGGGGGGAGCGGGGCGGATGACGATGCAGTGATCGTCTTGCCGTTCCCGGTTGGTTCGGCGGCGAGTGCGGGCAGGAAATCGGCGAGCGAGTCGGCGGCGAACGCTGTGAGTTCGCTTTCTTCGGCCTCGTCGCCCTCTCCCTTGACCGCATAGGCGACTTTCTTCTTTTCGTCGCCCTTCCCGTCCTCACGCACCTCGACCCGGAAGCCCTTGAGCTTCGCGAGTTCGGTGAGAACCGAGGGCTTGTAGTTCACGAGCCCAGCGGCCTCGGCGATCACCTTCTCGACCTTGAGCGAGGTGTTCTCGGTCGTGAGGGCGTCAACAGCGGCGATCGATTCACCGATCTGCTTCGGCGTCTTGCCGAGCGCCCTGAACGCTTCCCACGTCTTGGCGTCGTCGGCGGACAACACTACTTCGCCCGCCTTCGGGAGTTTGCCCTTTGCGTCCCTGATCTCGCGGCGGTAATCGAGCTGCTGATCGGCCAGGACGCGGAGCGCGGCGCGTTCGCTGCCGTACTTGGAGACGATCTCGGAGACGACGGAATCGATGTCGCGGCGGTCGTTCTTCGCAGCATCGGTGGTGGTGTCCTTGTCGCCCTCTTTCGTCTCGTCGTCGGCCAACGGTGTAGTGGCTAGATGACAAAAAGCGCGACCGCCCAGGGTGGGCAATCGCGCTGCGGTGGTGCCAGCTTGGCTCGCGGGCGGACCCGCTATGTCGGGGCCGTGGCCCCGCTGGGGGTAGTATGGGGTGTGGCTACGAAACGCGCAAGTATCGTGCGCCTATGCGGCTATCTCGCCCGTCACCGAGTTGCGGTAGATGATTTGGCATCGATCACGGACCCTGCACAGCCGATCCCCGAGTGGTATCAACTCACCAATCGGCACCCACCCGCGTGCGGTCTGCTCCGGACAGGAGCCGGCGCCATGACAGTGAGCAGCCTCGCGGTCAAGAACGTTGCGCTCCTCGTCGTATCCTCTGACCGCCATCTCCCGCTTCGTCACGTCCTGAAAGCTCGCCCTCGCGGCCTCGGGGTAGAGCAGGGAACGAGCGGTGAAGCGCCCGTCGATGAACTGCCGGCCAGCGGCGACATCGTCGGCCAGGCTTCTCAGGTACTCGTATTGCGTCCTGAGACGCTGGCCCGCGAGCCCATACGCCGCTTGCGACATCTGCTGTCTGCCGCCTTTAGCTGCTTCCACTGCTGCGAGATGCACCGTCCTGAGCTCGTCCCGCATCCGCGCTTCCCACTCACCGAGCGTTAGGGTGCGCTGGCGGAATTGATCGGTCAGCGCGCGGACGCGTTTCGCTGATCCGTCGATGAGGCGATCCACAGCGGAGCGTACCTGCTTCACGGTCAGGAACCTGCCCGTCGCGGTGTCGCGGAACCGGCCAGCTTTCTCCGACCACTGGTAGTCTCTACGTGGCGGCATCGTCAGGCTCGGCGTCCAAGAGTCCCGGCAAGCCAGAATCGGCGTCCCATATGCGCGACGCCTCATCGCTGGCGTTCATCATCGCCTCCGCGCTCGTCAGCCGCTCCAGCTCCTCATCCGACAGCCGGCGCCGCAGGAGGCGGGGATCGCCCCGGAGGGGCGAAGTGTCAGAAGTCACGTAGCGCCTCACGCAGTCGATCTACCGCACGCTCGTTCTGCCGAAACGCATCTCCGCTGAACCCGTACCAGTGCTCGCCATCAACGCTCGCCTCGATACGCATGAGCGTTCCGTGCATGACTTGGCCCTTCGGCTTCGGCACAAACTCGGCTGGCTCAAGGACGTAATCGGGCGGCTCAGCATGTTTCCACCCCATCACTCCCGCCACCCCCGCGCCTAACGCGCCCAAAAAGCTACGGCGTGGAATGTTAGACACGCGGCCTCCGTAGGAAGAATGCCCGCCAATCCGGCTTCACACCGGGATGATTCCGCTCCCACGCATCTTTCGTCACGTCCCACCATGACGCGACAAACATGACCCCAGCGGCAACGAGAACCGCCCACCATCCGCGCCACGCGTAGAGCGCGCCGCCAACGATTAGGCCAAAGAAGCACGCGAATCCCGTATGGCCTTGCTGTCCGAATCCCTTGTCACCCATCCCCCAGCGCCTCCCCCGCGTCGCTCGGGTCATACCAGCCCGACGAAGTCGGGCGGCACTTCTCGTGAAAGATGCCGCCCGCGCGTGAGTAGTCGTGATACAGAATCACGAACGGGTCGCCCTCGTTGACTTTCTCGGCGCACTGCGCGCAGACGCCCGAGTGCAACTCTTTGCCGTCCTCACCGATGCGCTTCTCGTATGCGCCAGCATCGCGAATGTTCATGAAGACGCGCGTCCCGCGAAAGTTGCCGGGCGGTTTGGCTAGTTCGCCCACCAGTTCGGCATCCAGTTGCGCTAGATACTCTGGTGCACGGTCCTGCATGATGCGACGCAACTCCGCGTCTTTCTCGTCAGGCGGCAAAGACGCTATGTGATCGTATTCGGCTCTAGTCACGTTCAGCATCACTCGCGCGGGGGCACGGGGGCGGCGGCGGTGCGGGGGCGAACGGTTCGATGACGAACAACGCACTTGCATTCGGCACGTCAGGCTTCCACGGCGCAGTGTTCGCTTCTTCCGCCCAGAAACGGTCACCGATCTGCCGCCACGTTAGGGTGACCGCAATCGGTTCCGCGTCGACCGCCGCTGCGTACTCCGTGCGCCGCGAGTGCTGGCATAGAGTCGCGTGCCGCTGGGCTTCCTCGACAGAATCGAAGAAGCCGTGACACGCACGACCGGGACTCAAGAGCGCCCATCGCATATACGTAATTTACTGCGTCAGCGCCGGGACACCACGACCGACGCCATTGCCGTTCTGTGCGGGATCGGGGGGCGCATTCAGCCGCATCGACAGCTCCAGCGCCTCCGTGATCTTCTCGACCGGCACGCCCGCGAGCACGGCGCACGTCACGTTGTCGAAGCCCGCCGCTTCCCCGATGATCTTCGCCAGCTCCCACTGTCGCCGGGCGTCCGCGTGCGCGCCCTGCGGGGAGGCAGCGATACGGGCACGCTCGGCCGCGACATCTTCGATCCCGCTCCTCAACATGGCCGTCTCGTCACTCAGTAACCCAGCGGCAACGTCAGCGGCATCTTGGGTTCTCTCCGCAACGCTCCTCGGGCCGGTGTCGACGTGGAGGGTAACGACGGGGCGATAATCCCTGAGTATTTCCGCCGCCTCATCACTCATCGCCGCCGCCAGCGACAGCGCCGCCTCAATGATCCCGGCCACCAGCGCCTCGATCGGCCCCCTGCCTTTCTCCACGTCCGTCTCGAAGTCCGCGCGTGCCTGCTCAATGCTAAAGCCCGACCTCTGCGCCGCCTCAGCCGCCAACACATGGCCCTGATGGCAGTTCCGCATCAGCACCGCGTACGCGTGGACGGCGGGGTCGATCGCGAAGTTCGGGGGGACGGGATCAAAGCGGACCACTGAGGGAGACGTAACACTTTTACCGCCATTCTCGTCCGTGCTGTACTCGAACCCCCGCAGGTTGACGAACGTCGACGCTCCTAACGTCAGCGGCACCTCGTACAAGTACCACGTCACGCCGTCGATGACTTCCTGCTGGAGCGGCTTCGTGTCCACGGGCGCCGTCCGCGACCAGATGCCCTGCGGGGCGGCGTTGAGGCCGTAGCGCTCGGGGAACGAGGCGGTCTCGCCGTTCCTCGTGATCAGGGTTTGGAGGAAATTGAGTTGCCGGTTCAGGCGCCTCACGGTCTCCGTGATCAGCAATTCCTGCTGCATTTCCACGATCGGGAGGCGGGTGGCGCCGGGGATCGGGGTGGGTTCCGCGCTCGTCTCTTGGTCACCGCCGAATACCCGAACGGTCAGCACACCATCATCCCCGATCTCCCACACTTGGGCGCGCTCGGATTCGCCCTCTTTGTACAGCAGGACGGCGGATCGCTTCAGGGTGTCGGGATCGATGTAGACGCCGGCCGCGTCGGATTCCTCGGCGGTGATGTCGATCAGGGCCAGGGCGTCAACGGCCGAGAGGCCGGTGGGGAGCGAACCATCCTCGCCCCTAACGCCGTCCGGAATCCTCGCCCGCAACACACCCCTGCCGTTCCACCTCGAGCGCAGAGCGGCAATCCTGACTTTCTCCCACAACCGCACCCGATCCCACCACTCGAACAGCGTCCCGCGGATCTCCCCCGCGCGCTGTTCCTGCTGCTTCGTCATGGCCGGCTCGCCGTCCACAACCGCGCCCGGCTCGCGCGCGTCCACCATCGCGTCTGCCTCCGTCTTCACCAACGCGTTGACCCACCGTCCGCACGCTTCGCCCATCGCGTCGGATGGGGTAAACTGCGGCTCCACGCGCGCCAGTATCCGCGTCCGGATCTGCGCGCTCCCGTCCCCCTTCGGCCCGACCCACTCGTCCCCGTCCTGCCAGTGGTCGTCGTCCTCGATGTAGCGGCGGTTGGTGGCGTACTCCTCGGGCGTCAGCACGTCGGTGACGAGCGAGGTCACCTTCTCTTGGGCAACACGCAGGGACCAGTCGGTCATGGGAGCACGAATTGGGCGGAAGTGGCAGGAGTCGGCCGCGATGGCGCACGGCGATGAGCGTACTTGAACACCGCGAGCGCGAACGCGCACACGGCGTCATCGTGAAGGCCCTTCGGGGCGGTGTAGCGAACGCCAGTACGCGTGTACTCGTACTCGAACGTCTCGAGCTCGCGCTGGAGGACGGAATCTTTGGGGATGGTGCCGCGCTGTTGTTGCAGATGCACCGCCACGCCCTCCATGAGCTGTTGCTTGGACGGGGCGGTGAACTTGAAGCCCTCGAATACGCCACGTTGGGCGCGCTGAAGTTGCTCGAGGACCGGGTCGCCGACGCCCGTAGAGTCAACGAGCGCGGGCACACGGCCCGTTAGGCGCAGGATGTCTTTGATGGTGTCCTGCCACGGCTTCTGCCAACGCTCCAGGCGACACACGTTCGCGGACGCGTCGATGGCAACACCGACGGTGTAATCCTGCGACTTGGCGAGATCCCAACCCCATACAACTGGCTGAGCGCTGGACATCGCACCCGCGCATTGCCGGATCGCGCCCTCGCCGAACGGATTCCCCCCGTCATCTGCCGGTTCGCCGAGGTATTCCTGGCGGAACGCGGCCTCGGGGAGATCGGCGCGTGCCGATTCGATTTCTTCCTCGGACATGTGCGGGTTGTCGAGCGTCGAAAACCGCCACGACTTCCACTCGCCGTTCGGTTCCTGCCCGCGCACGAACAGTTGGTGGAAGAAGTTCCGCCCCTTCGGCGTGCCGAGGAACCACGCATCGCCACGGTAATCGGTCAGCGTCGGACGGATGGCTTCCTGCCACGCCGCTTGCAGGTCGCGCACGATCCCGGCTTCGTCGATGACGATCCGAGCGTATTTTCTACTCCGTCCGGGGTCCGCCGTATCGAGCGACCAGAACTCGATGACGCCGCCCGTGATGAGCTCGATGCGCCGCTCCTGCTTGTCGACTTTCTCCGCGATGTCGCGGGTGGCCGCCACCGCTTCCCGCCAT
>DASPMP010000116.1:0-15420 GCA_035626995.1 Gemmatimonadaceae bacterium | reverse complement strand
CGATGACCTTGTCCCAGCGGAACCGCCACCGTGTCGGGACGGACGCCGAGATAGATGTGTGCGGGCGCGCGAATAGTGCCCGTCGCGGTTTTTACCTCGAGGATGTCGCCGCGCTGGATGTTCAGCCGCGCCGCGGTTTCGGGGTGAATCTCGACCCACGAGCTCCAGAGGACTTTGGTGACGGGGTCGGGCAATTCCTGCAGCCACGGCTTGTTCGCGCCGCGCCCGTCGCCAAGCACGGGGGACGGATAGGTGAGGAGATAGAAATCACCAGTCGACTGCGTCTGTGGCATTGCGAGCGCCGGAACGGCGGCAGCCGCCGCGCGCGCGGGGATCGATCCACTCGTGACGCCGCGTGCGAGCGAACCCGCCAGCGTCTGCGGATTCCCCGCCCCGGGAAGACGCGAGCGGAGCCAGGCGCCGTAATCGGCCTGCGGATATCGCGACGCGCCCGCGGCATCCTTTTTCGCGATAGCCATCAGCACGTCTGCGGCACCACGAGTCCCCGTGAACACCGGGTCCATTGCCGGCTGCTGGAGTGCAACAGTTCCGCGCACCGGCTCCGCGTCGCCCCAGCTCTCCAGGGTGTGGAGATCCGGGAGAACGATGTCGCACATCTCGGTCGTTTCATCCGGATACGCGGAGAAGCTGACCTTCAGCGGAACCTTCGTGAATGCGTCGGTGAAATTCGCGGACTGCGGGAGATTGTAGGCTGGGTTGGTGCCGCGAACGAACGCGACGCTGACCTGCCCCGCACGCATCCGCTCGACCGCGGCGAGGACTTCGTTATGCCGGGCAATCCCTTCGAACGCCGTGATCGGATCGCCGCCCCGCACCTGATTGAGCGCCGCGGCAGCGGTGGCCAGCTCCAGGCCATTCTCACCACGTCCGCTGGCCATGACGAGGGCCGGGCGCGCGGCAGCGAATTCCTGCTGGAGACGCTGGAGTGTTGCGGCATCGACACCGCTCTGCTCCGCAACGGCGTTGGCATCGCCGCGGCCAGCGAGCAGGTTGGCAATGGCGAGCTCGGTGCCGGGCCGGCATGGGATCCATTGGTCGGCGTTCAGCCCCGTTAGGGAGCGACGCGCACCCACATAGATGAACCGCGGCGCCGTCGCGATCTTTGACCGGGCGTCAGCAAAGTCCAGTTGATGCGGCACGCTGGCGCCCCAGCCATCGAGGAAATCCGCGCCGAAGGAGACAATCAAGCGCGCCTCGGCAAAGTTGAAGCGTGGCCACGCAACGCCGTACGCCCGACGATGCGCTTCGATCGCCGCATGATCCGCCTCGAAGTCCACACTGAGGTGGCGCGGCATCCCATAACCTGCCAGCCACGCGTCGACGAATCCGGGGAAACTTCCACTCTCGTGCTGATTGAGGAACAGCGCTCCGGCGGCCCCGGTCGGACCCACGCGGCCACGCACCTCGTTCAGGCGCGATGCGAGCTCGTTGATCGCTTCATCCCACGTGACGGTCCGCCAGTTCCCGCCGGATTTGACCATCGGGGTCCGGAATCGGTCGGGATTGTACAACCCCTGTAGCGCCGACTGGCCACGCGCGCATAGCGCGCCGCGGTTGAGCGGATGCTCTGGATTTCCCTCGAGCTTCACCACGCGGCCATCGCGCGTTTCCGCGATGACGCCGCAGGATGCGGAGCATTCGCGGCAGAGGGTGGCGTAATACGTCGAGACCCCCGGCACGGTCTGGTCGGGGGACACCAGATATGGAATGAGCTTTCCTGTCGGCTCCGAGCACGCTGCGGCTCCCGCCGCGGTCGACGCTCCAAGAACCTTGAGGAATTCGCGGCGACGAACGCCGTCTTTCCTGGTATGCTCGCTCATGCTCAGTAGTGACAGGAGGCGCAGTCGTACCGCGCGCGTTTGCGCTCAGCCGATGGCGTGACCGTCGAAATCGTGTCGGTGCCGGGATAGCCGGTGGCGCGCTGGCCTTCGACGGGATCGTAGCCGTTCACGTGACACTTCACGCACCAGCCCATGTTGAGCGACGCGAACTGGTAGACGCGATCCATCTTCTGCACCTGGCCATGGCAACTCTGGCAGGTCACACCAGCGTTGACATGGCGCATGTGCGGGAAGCGCACGTACTCCGGCAACTTGTGGATGCGGACCCAGGGCACAGGTTTCGAGGTGGGACTATGCCCGCCGGCGTAATACTGCTGCAGCTTCTGGATCTCCGGCTTTCCTGCTCCAACGAGCAGGTGGCATCCCATACAAGTGGAGACTGCCGGCATTCCCGGATCGGGTGATTTATTCGCCGTGTTGTGACAGTACAGGCAGCTCATGTTCATGTTTCCCGCCGCGTGAAGCGGGTGCGGGAAATTGATAGGCTGTACCGGCGAGTTGTTCTGCGACGAGGATGCGCCGCTGTACGCGGAGAGGATGACGGCGCCTACGGCAAGGGCGAGTAGCCCCGGAATAGCGGTCCACTTCCGTCGCTCTGTCATCGCGAGGGTGTGAATGTGGTCCCACGGAATGGACTTGTGAACAATTTCACAAGCTCGGCCGAAAAATCTGTCCTGCCCCCTACGTGCACGCAAGCCTGCGACTTACATCACTGGCTCGCGGGTGAACCTAATCAGCCTGCATCACAGGTGAAGCGGTTCGCGTGCTATGCGAACAGGCCTTGGGGATCCGCGAGTCGTGCACCGGACAGTTCGCGAGGAAGAAGATCGAGATTGGCCCGCGGATTCTGGGTCAGCCGGAGAGGCCATTGCGTTCCGAACACGAATCGGCCAGCGCCGATCGTCTCAAACAGCCTGGCGAGATGATCCTCTGGAGGACCCCACACCCAGGAGAAGTCCCAGACCACGCGCTTCTGCTCAGTCTGCGTCAGCCCCCAGTGCACTTCTTCAATGAATTCGCGCCCGGCAGCGGTCACGATGAGGCGAACTCCCTTTCCCGCGCGTGCCAGGGCGCGTACCGCTGCCGCCTGCAGATCCCCAGCGACGTCGAGCGGATGACGCTGGCGAAGATCCTCGAACCGCACCGTGAGCAGCAGCGGAAGGCGCGCTTCGCCACAGGCGATAGCGAACTCTGACAGCCGGCTGTCGCCCGGACCGAGTTGCCAGACCTGCGGGTAGACCCGCACGGCTGCCGCGCCGGCGCTGCGCGCCGTCTCGATCCCATGCTCCCAATGCGGCCAGTCGGGGCGGATGGTGGGCACCGGCCGGAGCTGCGCGACAAAGGGGGTGAGCGCCGTGTACAGCTGCGCATTCCCTGAAGTGGGATCCCGGTAGAAGGCCGATGGCAGGTGTCCGACCCACGCCGCCGACAATCCCTCGCGCTCGAGCACGCGGACGAGCACGTCGGGATCGGGGTGCGGAACGTACCGGAACGGATAGGGGCCGATGAGCGTGTTGACGTCGATCATCGTTCGTCGAGGCGGAAGACGCGCGTCGCGTTGCGCCAGCGGATGTCGCGGATGTCGTCGACCGACGATAGTCCGGTGTTCTCGAGAGCGCGCAGCTTTGCGAGACCGGTTTCCATCGTCAGATCACATCCCCAAAGGAGGCGACGTGAACCAATCGCGCCGACTGCTTCGTCCAGCATTCCACGATCGACACCGCTGCCCGAGGTGTCCGCGACGATGTTGGTCACCTCACGAATCGCCGCATAGGTGTGCTGATAATCGCCGCCCCCCCCGATGTGTGCGAGGATGAACGTCACCGTGGGATGACGCCGTGCGAGCCTGGCGAGGTCGGCGCCGTCGGAAATTTCCTGGTTCGGCCACTCGCGACGACGGTGCTGCCAGATGTGATGCAGGATGGGTAGCCGGTCCTGTGCAGCACGCTGGCAGATGGGATCCAGGAGCGGATCATCAGCGCGTCGGCTGGCCAGCAGCTTGATCCCGACAGCCCCCAGCTTCACGCATCGGTCGATCTCCGCCAGCGCGTGGTCGGTGGCGTTGGGATTCACGGTCACGAGCATGCGAACGCGATTCCCTTCCCGCGCGCAGATCTCGAGCATCGCGTCGTTCCCCACCGTGACGTCCGCCGGCGAAGGAAAGTACGTGGGTGAGTTGTAGCCGTAGCTGCCCAACACCGATGCGACGTGACAGGTAATTCCCATCGTGTCACCCGCGCGGAATCGCGCCGCGTTGACTTCCGCCCAGTCGGAGCGCCCGCATCGCGCGTGCAAAAAGTGCGCGTGGGCGTCGATCAGCGGTTCGCTCACTCCGACTCGCGTTCGGCGCGCTCGCGAAGCTCCACAAATGCCGCGCTGGCGCCGGACTCGATTTCGCGAATGGCGTCGTCGTCGTGCGCGATGGCGGCAAAGTTGTACGCGCCTCGCTTGAACAGGACGCCATGGCGCGCCGCGGCGACGACGAAGTCGCTCTCGACCGCGGGTTCGTCAAACCGCAGGAACCACATCGGGTCGATGCCATCCGTCGTGATGCCGGACAGGCCGCTGGCGGTCAATGCATCGTCCACGACCTGACGCATCTCCTTCCCCGTGCTCCACAAGGTGGCGCAGATATCGGCGCGCTCGTGCCATGCCAGGACCGCCCCGACTGCCGCCAGCGCACCGGCTTCACTCGCGAGCGTTGACGAGATCCAGGTTTTGTGCCCGGCATCCATCAAGTCCGCCTTGCCACATACCGCGGAAACTGGAAAGCCATTGGCCATCGCCTTTCCGAAGGCCGCGAGATCGGGGACGATGTCCGCATGCTGCTGATAGCCGCCGGTGGCCAGCCGAAAGCCGGTTTTTATTTCGTCGAAAATGAGTGCCGCGCCTTTCGCATCGCACAACGCGCGGGCACGCGCGACCCAGTCCTTCGACGGCAGGCGCTCGACGACCGGCTCGAAGACCACGGCAGCGAGGTTCGCACCGGCCTCCGAGACGGCACGCTCCAACGCCGGAATGTCATCGAAGGGGATGCTGCGGAAATTCGCGCAGACATTGTCGGGAACCCCAGCCGCAGTCGAGGCCCAGTCGTGCCAGCCGAAATAGCCGCTGCCGATGATGATGTCCCGCCCCGTATACGTTCGCGCGAGCCTGACGGCGGCGCTCATCGCCTCCGCCCCTGTCTTCAGAAATTGGACTTTCTCCGAACAGGGGACGACGCCACAGAATCGCTCGGCGACCTCGACTTCCAGCGCCGGCGACAATCCACTCACGGATCCGTTCGCGATGGTCTCGATGACTGCCCTGGTGAGTTGCGGTTCGGCATAGCCGAGGGCAACGCTGCCGAGTGCCATCGTACAATCGACCAGCATGTCGCCGTCAGTGGTTTGCACACGGCAACCGGCCGCCCGCATGAAGTGGGTGGGGCCAAGCTCTTCATCGCGACCGTAAAGTGCCGCAGGCCGCTTGCTGCCCGTCGACGCCCCCAGAGGAATGACATTGGCGGCACGGTGCGCCCACCCGGGGTCGTCTCCACCAGCCTCATCGCCCACAGCAACGTCATCGCCGGGTGCGTCTTCCTCCGGCGGCGGCGCCTGATCCGCCGGGGCGGGCTGCCCCTTTCCGAACAACCGTGAAAAAACCATGCTCAAATAGAGACGGGCGAGTGCTGCAGATTCAAGGTTGGCGAAGTCGTTCCATGTAGCGCACGACCTCGATTGCCATCGCGCGGATGAGCGACAGTTCCCGCGCATCGGGCTGCGCACGCACCGTCAGCGATCGGACGGTACGCATGATATGCTCCACTTGGCGCGTCTTGAAGAACTCGATGGCGTGGAGCGATCGCTCGACGTCGCCGAAGTATTGCTCGAGCTGCGCTTCCGTGGGCAGCGGCGCGTCCTTCCGGGGCGGCGCGATCACCCGCGTGGCATCGCCGGCCGCGCCGTGCAACTCGTACAGGCCGATGAGCACCGCCTGGGCGAGGTTCATGGACGAGTGTTCGGTGGTCGGAATGATGACCGCTGCATGAATGCGATCGAGCACTTCGTTCGGCAGTCCGGCGTCTTCGCGACCGAAGACCATGGCCACCCGCCCCTCGACGCTGGCTGCGAGGAGCTCGGTCGCCGCCTCGGCGGGGCCGATCACACGCCACTTCGCCGCCCGGCGTCGCGCCGTGAACCCGACGAGCTTCACGCAGTCTGCGACCGCATCATCGAACGTGTCGAAGATGCGAATGGCATCGATGATGTCGCGCGTGTTGTGCGCGATCCCCTCCAGGCGATGCGCCTCGTACGGCGCCGGGCGCACGAGTCGAAGGTCGGCAACGCCCATGTTCTTCATCGCCCGCACCGTCGCCGCGATGTTGACGGGATCCTGGGGTTCGTGGAGGACGACGCTGACCGCCGCCAGGCGACTCATGGAACGATGACCATGGGAATGAGCCGACCGTCGTCGTGACGGTCCCCGCGCAGATACACGAATTCACCGCGTGCACCGCTCAGGACAAGTTGTCCACGGCGGCGCTCTCTGCCCGTGGTCGTTTCGTTGATCAGCATGTCCAGCGCCAGCGGCGCATCGGCCCGATCGTGGAGATTCAGCTCGATCCGGAATTCCCAGCCGTTCGAGAGCACTCGCCAGTGCGCAACTGGATCCCCCACGAACGATCCTCTGATGCGCCGCACGCGCACCCGACCGGAGCCCTCCTCGGGGACACACATCCAGCCCGAAGATGCTTCACCGCATTGCAGGTAGAACTGCACACCGGCGCGCATGGTGTCCGGATGCTCGTTGTCGTAGTCATTGCGTGCATCGGCGGTGGCGAAGACCGCATCGCCTGCCTGAACGACGCCATGCAGCACGAGCGCCGAACCAGCAGCGGAGATCGCGATCTGCGCGGAAGGCGCACCAGCCGACTGCCACGTCAACTCGGAACGACGGTAATGTCCTTCTCCGAGGTCGTACCGCAGCACGTTCGGATCTCGCGCACCGACCTGCTCAGACAGCCACTCGAATGTCCCGGCGGAGCGATGGATGCGCATCGGCTGCGGCATCGCTCGCGGCCGAAGCGCCGATGCGGCGGCCTCGCGGCGAGGCACATGACCGGCGAGGTCGATACTGCTCCGCGCTCCAGCGGCCGTGAGCTCGACGTGCCAGCCCTTCTCGTCGCGGCGATGACGATGGCACTCGTCACCGACGCACACCACGGTGGCGTCATCCTCCAGCCGCACCGTTGCCTGTGTCCACGTGACAACGGTGCGAATGCGCCCGGCCGCGACGGCCGCAGAACGGACAAGCGCGAGGCGACGTCGGGTCGACGACGGCTGCCCTGGCGCCGACGCGAAAAACAGATCGACGGGATGCTTCGCGTTCATCGTGAGCACGAGCGGCGTTGTCGCTGATGTCACGACCTGAATCGCACTGGCTGGCACCTGGCTGGCGTCTTCGAGGAACGCAAAGCCATCCGTGATGTTCGGCCCGCCATCGATGCTCGCCGACACCGCGTGTGGGGGGACGACGGGATCACAGTGCCACGGCAGGTCGATACGGGCGGGCCGATCCGCCACCCACTGGATGTCATCGATGAGATAATCCGGTGTGACGACGAGCGCACGCTCCACCCGAATATCGTTGTCCGGCCATCGCAGTTCGGCCACAATCCAGCCGAGCCCTTCCCGTTCGTCGTATGCGAGCAGCGTTGCATCGCGGATCGGTTGCGACTGACCGTCCACCAATGGCGCGTTGTGAGCGAGGGTGCTCCGAAACCAGTGCAGTGATGGATCGACGTATGAGCCGGTGCCCATGTCATCCAGCCAGCGACTGGAATCGCTGTAGAGGGTGATGCTGAGCCGGTCCGGGTGGCCATGGCCCCCACCCGACTGGCCGAACTCGAACCCGGCGTAGACGCGCTTCTCTCTCCGGAAGACCGCGTACCCCTGCTCGTGTAGAATTGCGGAGCGTGGTTCGCGCGGCGATACGGCAGGCAGTCCCGGAAGCGCGTGCAGGAGTGCCCGCCACCCAAGGTCGGTGCGCGACAGCGCTCCGCCGGCGGAATTCCGTTCGATGTCCGCGGTGGAGCGTGCCCGGCCGGTGTCACGACGCTCATGTCTGCTTTCGTAGCATCGCGCGAGCGCTCCTGCGATCAGTGGATCGCGACGACGCGCCATCCCCAGTTCCAGCAGCTCGGCCAGGCGCCACTGTCGAAGCGAGGTCGCATACTGCGAATCCTTTCGCGAAGGCATGGTAAAATCCGGCAGCGCCGTGAGCACCGGCACCGCGAAGGCACGGTCGAAGCGCTTCACGAGATCGGATGCGAGTGCGACGCCGGCGGTGTCGAGCAGCGTCACGGAGTACCAGAGCCCGCGCAGGGCGAACTGGTGATAATTTTCTCCCTCGTACCAGCTCGCATCGGCGAACAAGCCTTCTTTGAGATGCGTCTCCACACCCGAGGCGCCGCTCACGCGGTCAGTGACCGTCGAGTCATCGTCGCACAGCAGCGCAGCTGCGATCAGCGCGGCGTTGTTCCATACCTGGCGATTGGACATCCCCTCGTTGAACTCCGCGATCATCTCCCGCGCCGGCTCGACGATGCTGGCTCGCGCGAGTTGACGGGAGGCATCATCGCCCGCCAATCCCAGGAAATGCGCGGTGAGACAGATTTGCAGCAGCCAGACCGATTCGAGGTATGTGCTGAAGAACAGGCGGCTGGGTCCGAGCACGTTGTCGACGTTCGGATACTGCACATACCGCTCCGCATACGCCGACAGCACATCGCGTGCGAAACGCGCATGGCGAAGATCACCGCGAAGCAAAAAGAAAAGCGCCGCCTGCAGTCCGCGTTCTGCGAGCCACAGCTGATACGGCATGATCCAAGCGCGATGATGTGCGTCGCCCGCATGCACGCGATGGCACTGCGGGCAGCGATGCTCGTGGGGAGATGATGGATCGAACTCGAGGAGAGCGCCATCAATGTCGCATCGGCCACCGGCGCGGGAGAGCAACGCCTTTCGCTCAGGCAAGTACAGCGGCTGCCCAAGCCACGGCTCCAGGTCACTCGCGAGTGAATCGTACAGGCCCGCGAGCGGGCCGTTGGGACCAGCCAGTTGTCGGCGCTCGTCCAGTGCGGCCGGAGAGATGATCATCTCAGCGCGTCGCCATCGCGCCTGGGGCGCCGGTGGTCCATCGGGTGACGCTTGTCAGTTCGCCACGCAGGTCCATGACCACATTATGCATTCGCGTCGCAACCCCCTGCACCCCGCGTGAGTGGTAGAGCCAGACGACAGGCATCGCAGCCGCCAACTCCCGCTGCACCTCATGCCACGCGGCAGTCAGCTCCGCTGGATTCGAGGCGTTCCTCGCCTTCGTGAACAGGGTGTCCAACGTACGTGAGTGAAATCCCGCGTAATCCAGCGAGCTGCCGGTCTGGCTCGATTCGAACATCGCGCCGAGGAAGGCGAACGACAGGTCGCCGGGGATGCCGGTGATCAGCAGATCGAACTGCTTTTCCGTGGAGCGCGCGCGGGCAAGAAATGCCGCGAGCTCCAGCTGGCGGATGTCGAGACGGATCCCCCGCTCCGCGAAGTCGGCCTGGAGAAGCTGCTCCACGGCGTTATCGCCACTCCCCACGGTCAGGAGTTCCAGCTCCAGCGGCCGCCGGCCGTCAGCGCCACGGCGATATCCAGCCGCATCGAGGAGGGAGTCCGCGAGCTCCGGATTCGGCGTGGTCGTGCCAACCAGGGCGAACGGATTTTCGGGGGGAGCGGGACCAGATGCGGGCGTCGCGTATCCCGCCAGCGCCGCGTCGATGATTCGCTGCCGGTTCACCGTGGCATCGATTGCGCGCCGAACGCGGACGTCATTGAATGGCTTCCGCTGCGTGTTGAACACCAACGCGTTCGAGAAGAGCACCGGGTAACTCAGCACCTCGATCGCCGGGTCCCGTTGGGCAAGGTGCGCCATCGTCGGGGCGATGCCCGCGAAATCCAGGTCACCTGCGGAAAGCCCGGCGAACTTCGTCGTGGCTTCGTCCACGACCGCGATCACCAGCTGCCGGATGTGCGGCGGCCCACCGAGGGCAGTGGGAAATTTGTCATTGCGCTGGAAGGTCCAGTGTTGTCCGGGAACACGGCTGACAAACCGGAACGGGCCATTCCCCACGGGAGCGACGCCGAACTCGGCGCGGCGCATTTCACCGGGCGCGGTCCCTGCGAGCCGGTGTCGCGGAACGATCGGCAGCTCGGCAAGCAGCGGGGGCAGGTCCCGTTGCGCCGACCCAAAACGCAGGGTGACGACGCCGTTCGACTCCGCGATCGCCGTATCGAGCACGGCGAGATCCGCGGACCGCGCGAACCCTACGCGTGGATTTCGCGCCTGCATGAGCGTGAAGACAACGTCATGCGCGGTCGTCGGAGCGCCGTCATGCCACGTGAGGTCTGGAGCGAGGCGCATCGTCACGGACCGGCGCTGGGCGTCCCAGCGCCACGAGCGCGCGAAGTACGGCTGGAATGCAAGCGTGCTGTCGTAGCGCACCAGCGTCACGAAGAGCACATGCCGCTGGACTTGCCGCGACAGCGGATGGATCGTCACCAGCGGATTCGCAGATTCCAGGTCGCTCCCTGACGCGAAGACAACGACATCTGCCGGGCGCGGCGACGGACCGCAGGACAGGCCCAGGACGCATGTGGCGATTGACGCGACCCAGCGACCGCTCATTATCCAGCGGTGCAATTCACGCAACTCGCGCGGCGCATGGGCTCGGCGCTGCTGTTGATCTGGCTCGTCGTCACGCTGACGTTCGTGCTGCTGCGGCTTGCCCCCGGCGATCCGGCGGCGTTCCTGCTGCCGCCCGGGGCGTCTGCCGCCGACGAGGCGCGACTGCGCTCGGAGTTGGGACTCGATCGGTCCATGCCCGTGCAATATGCACGGTGGATCTCCGGGATGCTTCGCGGTGACATGGGGCTCAGCTTCGCGAGCGGACGACCGGTCGCAGCGGTGCTGGCGGAAGCCGCGCCGATCTCCCTGCTCCTTGGCGGAGCATCACTCGCGCTCACGTTCCTGATCGGCGTTCCGATCGGCATGCTGCAAGCGGCGCGGCGCGGGCGACGCACCGATCGTGTGCTCACCGTCGTGACGACGACCATCTATGCTGCCCCGACGTTCTGGCTCGCGCTCGCCCTCGTGGCGGTCTTTACGTACGGCGCCGCCACACTCGGAATGCCTGCGGGCCTGCGACTCCCAGCATTCGGCGTCCGCACCCCGGGAGTGTCATTGTCCGGATGGGCGGGCGTCGCCGACGTGCTTCGGCATTCGATATTGCCGGTGTCCATCCTGGCCGGGGTCGGCGCGGCAGGGATCGCGCGTTACGCGCGCAGCAGTGTGGCCGATGTGCTCGCCCACGACTTCATCCGGACGGCGCGCGCGAAGGGGCTGACGGAGCGCGTGGTGTACCGAAAGCATGTGCTGGCGAACATCCTCCCCGCGCTCGTGGTGTTATTCGCGCTGTCGCTCCCGGGGTTGCTCGCGGGCTCGATTTTCGTCGAATCCGTCTTCGCGTGGCCGGGGCTGGGGCGCACCACACTCAACGCGATCCTCGCGCGCGATTATCCGGTAGTCATGGCAGCGACCGTTTGGTATTCCGCTGCCGTCATCCTCGCAAACCTCGCGGCCGATCTCGCGCTCCCTCTGCTTGATCCGCGGCGACAACCCGCATGACGAGGGTTCGCCGATGAACCGGACGGCGCGAGTCGCCTCCGCGATGGTCGTTCTTCTGGCGCTGGCGTGCCTCGTGGTTCCGTGGTTTGCACGCCAGGACCCGTTGGCGATCGGCGACGTCTTATCCCGGCGGTTGCTCCCGCCGTTTTCGCGCGATGATTCTGGAGCACTTCACCTGCTCGGCACCGATCGCTTCGGGCGCGACCTGTTCGTTCGGATGATGCTCGCCGGCAGGATCTCCCTGGCGGTCGGCATCGCTGGATCGCTCGTCGCGGCTGCGCTTGGTACCTTGGTTGGAGCTGTCGCGGCGTGGCGGGGCGGCTGGGTCGACCGTTTGCTCATGGGCGCAGCTGATGTACTGCTGTCCATACCTCGACTGGTGCTGCTGCTTGTTTGTGCCGCGCTATGGCAACCCGGACTCACCACCGTGGTTGCCGTGCTGATCGCCACGGGATGGATGGGAGTTGCGCGAATGATCCGCGCCGAAGTCCAGGGGGTCACGTCGCAGGCGTACGTGCAATCGGCCGTGGCGCTTGGTGTACGCCCGTGGCGAGTGTTGTGGCGGCACGCGCTGCCGAATGCGCTCGGGCCAGCGATCGTGGCGATGACGCTTGGTGTCGGCAATGCCATTCTGCTGGAGAGCGGGCTTTCATTCCTTGGACTCGGGATTCAGCCGCCGCGGCCGAGTTGGGGGAACATGATCGCCGGCGGACGTGATCTCATCGTGACTGCGCCGTGGGTCGCGATCGCGCCGGGACTTGCACTCATCGCCACCGTGCTCGCCGCGACCCTCATCGGGGACAGCCTCCGCGATCGCCTCGCCGGCGAGCGCGGCGCGTTGCGACGCGATATCGCGGATCGCGTCTAGCGCACCAGCACTGTCACCACGCCGTGGGCTGGGGCGTGAAATGACACGTCACGACCAGCCACGGGGATGTCGGAGAGTGGAGTCTCATCGAGACGCGCGAGCTTCGCGTCACGCAGCTCGCGGTCGAAGCGCCAGGTCCCCTGGGTTGCAGCGTCGGAGAGGTTGACGCATCGGAGCACGACCCAGCCCGCGTCCTCTGATTGCTTGATCGCGGCCATCGCCAGGGCCTCACCCACAAGTTCGACGCCGGGGGCGGATGCAACGTGCGCGAGGGCAGACCTGAGTGTCATGCCAGTCAGCGGAAACAACACGTCGTCAGCAGTGCGCTCGATCTCATCGAGTACACTCGTCGACCGCGCGCCATGGAGAAGCACGCCGAATTCCGCCTCGAATGGTCCGATGCATTGCGCTTCGGGTGCTGGTGAGGGCCAGCCGGCGTGTCCCGGCCGCTCGGGCAAGTCGTTGCGCGACAATTCCCCGACGGCGCGAAGGAGCGTGACCAGCAATTGTCCATCGCGCTGTTCGTACTCCGTGAGGCCGTCGCTGTAGACACTGACACCGCTCCGGGAGCCGAACAGCGACACATAGCGATGCAGCGGGTCTGTGCCTTGGGGCGTTTCCATCTTTCGGTCGGCGCGAGTGACGCGCACCGGCTTTCGTTCGACGAGAGAGAACGCGGCATCGGCGAACACCCGCGGCTTGGGCACATCGCTGTTGATGACCAGACGCAGACGATGATCACGTGCGGCGCTGTCACCCAGGATACCGAACCGAAGAAAGGTGGCGCCAGCGTCCAGGACGACCCGGAGACGGAGGTCGAGCCGCTCGTCTTTCCGGCGCATTCGCCATTGCTGCTCGAGTACCGCCGTCAGTGGGCCATGGGCCAGCAGACGAGTCGCGACCAGCCTCGGCGAGAACTTTGGGCCACGGATGGACGGCGTATACAAGTCGCCCATATCCACCCGGCTCTCGAATGAAAGGAGATTGGTGATGCGCCGGCCCAGGGAGTGGTCGACGAGTGTGACACGACCGCGCGCGTCCCATGTAACGGTCAGCCGGCTGTTCGACATCGCGCGGCCACGGACGACGACCGGAACCGGCGCCGACCGCGGGAGTGCTTCCGGGTTGGTCAGCGGAATGCACGAGATGCCGAACGGCGGCACCTGGTCCATCCACACGGCCGTATGAAAGCGCGCGACGGCGTCGTTGTCCGGATACGCGCGCGGCGATTCGGTGCGCTCGTGCGTGACGTCGAGATTGACGACTGGCGACAGCTCCGCGCGCGTGGCGCGCGATGGCGCCGATCCTGGGCCGACGGGAACGTCTGCCAGCTTCATCACCAGCTCCACGAGGGCAACGCCGGAGCGAGTACGCGGAGCGCGATTGCGGACGACGAGCGTGGGGATCCAGTCGTCCTGGCGATGCCGAGCGATCTCGCGATCGTGGCCAATCAGCTCCTCGATCGCAGCGTCGCGAAGTTCCTCCGCTTGTGCGGCGGCGGCCTCGAGTCGCGCGTCCATTGCATGGGCGACGGCATCGATGCTGCAGCCACAGAGCGTGTCATGCGGTTGGCAGAGGAGGATCGAGCGCCATGTCGCACGACTGAAATGGGACTTGTCCTTCCCGTCACGCATCGCCGCGAGCGCCACCCAGGGCTCAACATCGCGGAGCAATGACCGCTCCATCTGGACATAGCGGCGCTTTTGTGGCGTTCGCGACGCCAACGTGCCCTGCAATGTCCAGGTGAATCCGTACGAATCCCGCAGTTCGCCGGCGATCTGCGGAAGCGTCGCTCCCGCGGTTGCGCCGATGAACGCGTTCGCGAACTGCGTCAATCCGGTCCGCTCGATGCGCACGACGTGCGCGGCGCCGCGGAGCGCCTCGATGGCCGTGTCCGCGTCGCGCTGCAACGCGTGATGGTCTGCTCCGTTGAGCAATAGCTCGACAGCGACAATTGGCTCCCGATCGTACTCGCGGCTGATCCGCGACCAGCGCTCGTTCGCGCTGCGCGCGTCGACCGGAAGCGACGAGCCCAGCTCGTACCCGGAGCGCGTGAGCGGATACATGGGGATTGCCGCACCGTCGGGAGCGGCCCATGCAAATCCATTTCCGTCGGGCCAACGGGAACTGCCAAACCCACGCCAGAGAATGATCATGGACTTGCCGAAGCCTGCCGCGAGCATCGGCAATGTCGCGGGATGGCCGAATGAATCCGGGCAGTACAGCACCGGGGGCGACGCGACGCCCGCACGCGTCAGCATGCGACGTCCAGCGAGGAGATTCCTGACCAGTCCTTCCCCGCTGGGGATCAATTCATCCGCGAGCACATACCAGGGACCTGCCTCGATCCGGTAATCCTGAAGCGCCCGCGCGAGCAGTGCCTCCCGCTCCGGGCGGACGGCGAGGTAGTCCTCCAGCACCACCGTCTGGCCGTCGAGAAGAAAGGCATCCGCAGCGCCTCCTCCGTCCAGCAGTTCGTCAATCAGTTCGACGAGACGATGGCGAAAACGTTCCGCGGGATGATACCACTCGCGGTCCCAATGGGTGTGCGAGACGACGTAGATGGTGCGCATGGGGTGCAGATATAAAACACGCCGAGTCGCGAGCGCACCATTGCACGCCCGCGACTCGGCTTTCGTCGTCCGCTCAGTTCAGCTAAGCGACCGGGCGACGACCCGTGATCAGCCGGTACAGCACGACGATCACAGCGATGACCAGCAGCAGGTGGATCAACCCGCCGCCGACGTTGACCACGAAGGCCCCGAGGGCCCAGAGGATCAACAGGATGATGGCAATGGTCACGAGCATATCACGCGCTCCTCGAGATGTTGTTGGCGCTGGTCCGGTCCCGCTCGAGCCCACCGGTCGGTGTGCTCGTGAGGCGACTCATGTACACCCGCACCGCGCGGACGTCGTGGCCGACATCGACCATCAGAATCGCGAGGTCACCTACTCCCCATAAGGCACCCGCAAGCACGATCA
>DASPMP010000115.1:0-9346 GCA_035626995.1 Gemmatimonadaceae bacterium | reverse complement strand
ATACATCTCGGTGAGCTCCGACGGCTTGATCCGGCGCGAAACCACAAGTTGTGAAAGCTGCGACACGGTGTGAAATGCGAGCTCGTCGAGGGATCCAGGGCGAGCCATGACCGCAACACGCTCACGTACCATCGCCTGTTTTTGTGCCGCTGGCAGCGCCACGCCTGGAGGCAGAGGATCAAAGACCAGGACGGGAGCGATGCTGTTGTCCAGTGCGATGCCATGCAGTGCATCGATCGCCGATTTCTGGCTGGTGAGGTTACGCACCATCATGGCGCGCTCCTCATCGGTGAAGGAAACGCCGGCAATCTCCTCCGCAGCGGCGATTGTTTCCTTCGTGATCTCCGCGCCTGCCGCGACCTTGGCCCACAGCACGCCCGGAAGAAGCGAAGCACCGAGGCCGATGGACGAGAAGTAGCCGAGAAACTGGCGGCGGTCGGGAGGTGTGGGTGTCAGGGACATGGTCGCGGTGTTGGGGTCGCTATGACCTATGGGCGAACATCGCCCAAGGCAAGAGCGCAAACATGCGAATCAGGATGGAACGTCGCTTGCCCTTTTGCAGGGAAACCACAACAACGACAAAGCGAGCCGGACGATGCAGCTAAACCGCAAATGGATGTATTTCGCAATTGTGCCCATGATCGCAGCCGCTGTGCCCGGCGCGGCATGGATCATCGGGGGAGATGACGACAGGGCCGCCGTCGCCGACGCGCCCAACCTGTACCTGGTCGCCGACCTCTCGGACAAACGCCTCAAGATGTTCGAGGCGGACACATTGCTGTGGCAGTATCCCATTTCGGACGGGACGTCAGGGTACCCCACACCCAAAGGCAGCTACCGCATTCGCAAGCTCATCTGGAATCCGCGCTGGACACCGCCACCGGGCTCCGCATGGGCAAAGAAGTACAAGCCGAAGGGACCCGGCGAACCCGGCAATCCAATGAAGGTCGTGAAAATCTTCTTCCGGGAGCCGGACTATTACATCCATGGCACGGCTGAAACGGGAAGACTCGGTGACGCGGCGTCACACGGATGCATCCGCATGGATCCGGAGCACATCGCCGAGGTGGCGAAGTACATCATGGAACATGGTGGACAGCCGCGCGAAGAGAGTTGGTTCTGGCGCGTCCTGCGCTTCCGAAGTCAGGAGCGGCCGATCTACCTGAAGAACCCGATTCCGCTCACCGTCAAGGCATAGTCGGCAGACCGAACGGCGGGCATGCGGCGTTAGGTTTCGCTGCATGCCCGCTATTCGCTTTACTGAATTGCCTGACCACGCGCGCGTCTGGGTTTTCGCCAGCGACCGTCCGCTCCTGGGGGACGACGCACGTGCCCTCCTCGACGAAGTCGACGCATTTCTCGCGCAATGGAAGGCGCACGGTGCCCCGTTGCGCAGCGCCCGCGAGTGGCGGGACGATCGCTTTCTTGCCATCGGCGTCGATCCCGACGCGGAGCAGGCATCCGGCTGCTCGATCGACGGAATGTTCCGCGGCCTCCGCGAACTGGAACAGCGACTCGGCACGACACTCGTGGCTGGTGGACGCGTGTTCTATCGGGATGCCGCGGGCGCTCCGCAGCTGGCGCCGAGGAAAGAGCTGCCGTCGCTGGCGAAGCGCGGTGCGCTGACATCCGACACCGCGGTCTTCGACACGAGTGTGACGTCAGTGCGTGATTGGCGGAGCCACTTTGAAGTACGGGCGCGTGACACCTGGCTCGCGGCGACGGTCGCTCAGGCCAGCCAGCGATCGAGCCCGGCGGCGACAAACTCGTCGTCGGCCAGAAACGGATAAGCGCGACAGACACGTTCGATCTCTTCGGCTTGGCCTGGCGAAAGTGATTCGCGGGGATCGAGGCACCATGTCCCCAGGAGCAAGCCTTGCCGGCGCAGCACTTCGTGAATTCCGGCAATACAGCCGGCGAAGCCGTGCGCCGCATCGAAGATCGCACTATTCGCATCCGTCAAGGCAGCGGCTTCGCTGAGCAATTGCGCATCGACGATCCCGCCTTCCCGCGCCGCCTGCGCGCGACGCAGCAAATCGACCGCGCGACTCGTCCAGACGGCCCACTGTCCCAATAGACCGCCGTCGATGAAGCGCACCCGCGACACTCCGTCTGCGCGCACAGGAAAGGGAGTGACGAGATCCACGACGATACTGTCGTCGTTCCCCGTGTAGAGCGCGATATCGTTGCGTCCTGCGGCCGCGACCGCTCTGACGACATCGATGGTCTTGTACCGATCGAAGGGAGCGATCTTGATTGCGCAGACATTTTCGATCTCCGCGAACTCACGCCAGAACGCGTAGTCAAGGACGCGCCCGCCCACGGCGGGCTGCAGATAAAACCCGAACACCGGGATGACATCGGCCACGGCGCGGCAGTGTGCGATGAGTTGCCCCGGCGTCGCCCCTCCGAGCGCGCCAAGGCTCAACAACCCCGCGTCGTATCCATAGGTGCGCGCAATCTCGGCTTCGGCCACCGCCTGCGAGGTCGGTCCACAGACGCCGGCAACCATGACGAACGGGCGAGGCGCACGCTGACGTTCCTCCTGAAACGCTCGAGCTGCCAGTTCCAGTACCGGTCGGTAGAGCCCGTGGTTCGACTCACGGATGGCGAACTGCGTTGTGTGTACACCCACTGCGATCCCGCCGGCGCCGGCATCGAAGTAGTACCTGCTCAGGGCGCGCTGCCGACGCTCGTCGAGTGTTCGCGACGGCGTGAGCGCCAGTGGATGCGCTGGGATCGCCACACCACTGCGTAAATGCTGTCGCGCCGAAACGTTTCCTGCGTCGATCATCAGTACGCGCCGTCCCGGGCTTCGAAGTGCGTCGGCTTCCCAAGCAGCGGACGACCCTCACGCACCCAGTCGGCGACCCAATCGAGCATGAGGTCGAGACGGGTTTCGGGATAGCCAAACGTCTCGCGCATCCGGGCGGTGTTGCTCAACAACGCGTCGGTGGCTTCGCTCCCTTCGAAGCGCGGTTCGCGGCCGAGGCGCATTCCCAGTTGAGAGGCGAGCGAACGTACGGACAACAGTTCGGTGCCGGTCAGATTCAGCGTGTAGGGCGGATTCGACGCGTGCGGTAACAGCTCGAGCGCGACGCGGTTGGCATCCCCCTGCCAGATCACGTTGACGAACCCCATCGCGATGGGCACGGGCGTGCCGCGCCAGACCCGCTGCGCGATGTCCGTGAGCACGCCGTACCGGAGGTCGATGGCGTAATTCAACCGTACGATGGCGACGTGCGTTCCGCGCGTTGCGGCAAAATGCTCGAACATGCGCTCGCGTCCGAGACAGGATGCCGCGTACTCGCCCACCGGTGCGGGCGTCGTGCCTTCCGTCGCACCACCACCAGTCGCCGGTACGAGCGGATAGACGTTTCCCGTGGAGAACGCGACGATGCGCGAACCGGCAAACCGCTCGGCGCAGTGCGCCGGAACAACCACGTTCATCATCCAGGTGCGCGACGGGGCGTCAGCCGTCCCGAATTTCTGGCCGGCCATGAAGATGACGTTCGGTGCGTCCGGGAGTCGTGCGACTGCAGCGGCGTCGAGCAGGTCAGCAGCGATGACCTCGATCCCGTTTTGCACCAGCGCATCCGCCGCGCGTGATGAGCTGAAACGTGAGACGGCGATGATGCGGCGCGCGTGCGGCTTCCCCGCATCGGCCACCGCGGCTGCACGCGCCGCCATCCGTGCCAGCGTCGGACCCATCTTCCCACCGGCGCCGAGAATGATGACGTCGCCTGGTGTACGGCGAAGGGTAGCGATGGTCGCATCCCGCGGACGAGACAGCAGCTCGTCCAGTTCTTCCTCGGAGCGTGGCGTCGCCGTGGCCGCCGCGATCATTCCTGCCGTGGCGCCTGACCTTCCGCTTTCTGCACGGCAGCCTCGGCTGCCTGGAAGCCAATGCGACTATGGGTGCCATCGCAAAAGGGCTTCTTCACCGAAGCGCCGCACCGGCACAGCGTCACGGTCGTTTTCCCGGGCTTGAGTGGTGGAATCTGGATCGGCTGATCGTTGTGATCGACCAGGATGAAATCACCAGTGGTGACGTCGATGGCGAACGGTCCATTCTGTCGGACCTTGATGACGAGAGGCATTTGGCGGAGCCGTGTGTGAGAACGCTGGAACCTGATAGAATCATGCCAGGTGCGATAGCGCGAACACTACTCAGCGATGGAGTCGTACAATGCCAACGAGAAAAGCGAACGCCGTATGGACCGGTGGCTTGAAAGGGGGAAAGGGTTCGTTCAAGGGCGAAACCGGATTGGGGGGCCAATACAATTTCGGATCGCGTTTCGAGAGCGGAACCGGATCGAATCCCGAAGAGCTGCTCGCCGCCGCTGAAGCGGCCTGCTTCAGCATGGCGTTCGCCGGCGCGCTCGAGAAGAATGGAACGCCACCGACAAGCGTGGAGACCGACGCCGCGTGCACCGTGGAGAAGGCAGGGGACGGCTTCACGATCACGAAGATGGCGCTGACGGTAAAAGCGCAGGTCCCCGGGATTGCGAAGGATGCCTTCGAGCGCATCGCGCAGGCGACGAAGGACGGCTGTCCGGTGTCGCGTGCGTTAAAGGGCGTCGACATCCAGGTCCAGGCACAGCTGACCTGAGGGCGGTTCGCTCGCGGGGGTTACGGCGCGTAGTAGCTGCGGATGCACGCGGTGACTACGCGCTGCAGCATCGCGTTCTGCGCAGAATTGTCCAGGGCTTGCTCGACGGCTGGCAAGGCGTACCAGGTATCCTTGAGCACAATGAGCAGTTGCTCGGCGAGCATGCGCTTCTCCCGCGCCTCGACGGCCAGGCGCCGGAGCGCAGGCTCAACGTCGTGGACGGACCCGCGGCCATCGAGGAGCTGCTCGAGCGCCATCTGCAGCGCCGACATGGTCTCCGGCTCGAGCACTGGATCGTTCGAGGTGGAGTCGTGCGCCATCATCATTCGGTGCTGCTCCGGAAGCCGGTGCGGGAGAAATGCCGACGCGAGGTCGGATATTCGGATACGCAGATGCGAATGTCCGCGTTGTAATGCGGATCGTCAAGCGTTCGCAGACGCCCCCCGGTGCTCACATCAGTCCGCGGATCCAGCCACCATCGACGGCGATGGATTGCGCAGTGATGTAGCTGGCGCGGTCGCTGGCGAGAAACGCGACCATCGCGGCGAACTCGCGGGGATCGCCCAGGCGCCGCATCGGGATCTGCTGATCGATACGCCGCTGGATTTCCTCGACCGCGACGCCTTCAGCCTTCGCACGGACGGCATTGAGCTGCATCACCCGGTCCGTGCGGGTATAGCCGGGCAGCACGTTGTTCACCGTCACGCCTTCGGACGCAACTTCGTTCGCCAGCGTACGCGCCCAGCCCGTGACCGCCGCTCGAATGCTGTTCGACAGGATCAAGCCGTCCACCGGCTGCTTCACCGCAATCGATGTGATGTTGATGATCCGGCCCCAGCGGCGTTCGCGCATGCCAGGCAATGCATGCCGCGTGAGCTCCACCGCGCTGCGCAGTGTGAGGTTCACCGCCTGCTCCCACTGCTCCCACGAATGTTGCTCGAACGGACCCGCTGGAGGACCACCAGCGTTCGTGACGAGGATGTCGATCTGGCCGTAGCGACGCAGCGCCGCGTGAGCGGACGCGTCGACCCCCTCACGAGTCGACAGGTCAGCGACGACCGGGGTGACCTCCGCACCGGCAGACGCGATCGCGGCGCGTGTCGTCTCCAACTCGCTTTCATGGCGAGCGCAAATGACGACGCGCGCACCCTCCGTCCCGAGCTCCTCCGCGACGGCGCGACCCAGTCCCTTGCTGGCGGCGGCGACCAGCGCGACGCGATTCCGAAGGCCAAAGTCCACGGATCAGCGGCGCAAATAGGCGTCGGTCTTTTCGAGCCAGTCCTGGCGGGGCGGACTGAAGATGTCGACGTCCAGCGTGTCCTCGAGGGCTTCCGCCTTGTGCCACACGTTCGACGGAATGTGGAGCACCTCGCCGGCGCGGACGATGACTTCCTCACGCTCATCCTCGCCGACCCAGAACCGGAGCGCGCCTTCGAGGATGTAGGTGAGCTGTTCGTTCTCGTGCTGATGGCGCGGGACGATACACCCCTTCTTGAGGTAGACATGCGCCAGCATCATGCGCTCGCCGGTGACCAGGCGGCGATCCAGCATGGGAGACACCTGCTCTTTCGGCATGTCTTCCCAGCGGTACCAGGTGACGTTCGCAGTGCTCATTGAATGGCGGGGTTCTGGTTGTCCTGCACGTACACGGAACGGGAGGGGAGCCCGAATCTGATCTGATCGTCGCGGAATCGGCGGATCAGCTCGACGTTCACCACATGCTGGATATCGGCGTATTTGTTGAAGTCCGCATCGAGCACCCAATACACCGTCTCGAAGCGCAATGCCGATTCGGCGAGGGTCAGCAAATGCGAGCGGTCGAATCGGGTGAGCGGCTGCCGTTCGATGATCTGCCGGATCATCGCGGGAATGCGTTCCAGAACGTCGGGAGGTGTGTCGTACCTTACGTCGACCGTGAACACGACCCGCCGCTGCTCCATGCGCTTGTAGTTGCGGATGCGGCTCTTGAGCAGTTCGCTGTTCGACACGATGATCTGTTCGCCACCGAGACTGCGGATACGCGTCGTCTTGAGGCCGACATGTTCGACGGTACCCATCGTGGAGTCCACGATGATGAAGTCGCCGACGACAAAGGGCCTGTCGAGCACGATGGCCAGGGCCGCGAACAGGTCGCCGAGGATGTTCTGCACTGCAAGCGCGATCGCGATGCCGCCGATTCCGAGGCCGGTAATCAGCGCAGTGACATCGATGCCGAATGCGGCAAGCGCGGTGATCAGGAGAATCGCCCACAGGACGAACCGCCCGGCGTATCCGACCGCCTGGACGGTGGCGCGCGCACCAGGATCGCCATCGGTGTTCCTGCGCAGGTATGACTCGACGGCAAAGCCGATGATCCCCGTGCCCCATCGGCCGGCTTGCAGCAGGAAAACCGCAACCACGACGAGTTGCAGCGCCGATCGCGCGTTTTCCGGCAGCACGAGCAGGCGCGATGCGGCGTAGAGCGCAACACCGAGCAGGAAATACTGGCGCGTGCGCGCAATGAGATCGACGCCGAGATCGTCGACGCGGGTCTCGGAACGGACAGCCAGCACCGCAAGCCGGCGCATCGCGAGGCGTCGCGCGAACGCGACCACGACGTACACCGCGCCCATCGTGGCGATGGCGATCAGCCACTGCCGGACGCTGTTGCCGTACCAGATTCGGTCGAGGAGGTAAAGGTCGGGCACGCGCGCGAAAACTACGCGCTCAGTGCCGTCTCCGCCTCACTCGAAACACGCCGGCTGGGCATCGGCGTCCGGCACATGTCACAGCGTCCGCACGACCACTCGTCGTCGACCGGCTCACCAAAGTACTGCAGGATGAAGCGCGTGCGGCATTGCGCGGACTGGCAATACGCCACCATCGCGCGAAGCTTCGCGCGATCCTGGAGGCGTCGCTGCTCGTAGTCCGTGAGGTCGGCGCTGAGGTCCACGTCCGTCATTCTCGACTCGCTCGCGCGTTCCCATAGCCCGCCGCGGTACTCGCGCACCAATCCATGTCGCTTCAGGAGCACCAGAACGATCTTGGCCTTCCGGCGTGGAACGCCACTCTGATTCGCGAGGTCGTCGAGCAGCACGCGTTCGCC
The DNA here is from genome assembly GCA_035626995.1 of Gemmatimonadaceae bacterium. Taxonomy (GTDB): domain Bacteria; phylum Gemmatimonadota; class Gemmatimonadetes; order Gemmatimonadales; family Gemmatimonadaceae; genus DASPMP01. The sequence goes on along the minus strand of DASPMP010000115.1, from coordinate 1,649 downwards.
GAGTGGCACTCGCTCGAGCAGCAGTGCCACCCGTGCGGCCTCCTCGACGTCGGGATACTTGCCGCCGAGGAAATAGGATTGCACGCGACTGTCTTCCACCCGATAGAGAATCGCGCAGGTGGCTGGAAGCCCGTCGCGGCCAGCGCGCCCGGCTTCCTGGTAGTAGGACTCGATCGAACCGGGAAAGTGGTAGTGCACGACAAATCGTAAGTCCGGCTTGTCGATGCCGAGGCCGAACGCGTTGGTCGCGACGATGGCGCGGAACTCGTCTGCCATGAACCGGTCCTGGGTTTCCTTGCGGTCCGCGGCGGTCATCTTTCCGTGGTACAGGCCGACGGCAAATTTTTCGGCAAGCCGGTCCTTGAGACGTTCGGCTTCGCGTATGGTCGCGCAGTACACCACGCCGACGCCGCTCGTCTCCTCGAGGATGCGCACGAGCTCTTCGTCCTTCATCCGCTCGTTCACGGTCCGACGCACTTCGAAGTGGAGATTCGGACGCGCAAAGCCGGTGATGGTGATGTGCGGCTCCTGCATGCCCAGCTGGCGGATGATGTCCTGCCGCACTTCGTCGGTCGCTGTCGCGGTCAGCGCAACGATTGGCGGGCGTCCCAGCCGGGCGACGACGGATCCGAGCGTCAGGTAGTCCGGACGGAAGTCATGGCCCCACTGGCTGACGCAATGCGCTTCGTCTACGACGAAAAGCGCCACCTTCCGCGCCAGCAGCCGGTCAAAGAAATCCCGGTCCTTGAAGCGTTCGGGAGTCAGGTAGAGGATCTCGCCCTCGCCTTCCTCGACCTGGCGCGCGGTTTCCCGCGCTTCGGACGTGTTGAGGTGCGAGTGCATCGCCAGCGCGTCCACTCCGCACGCGGCGAGCTTGTCCTGCTGATCCTTCATGAGAGCGATCAGCGGGCTGACGACAACGGTCAGCCCCGGAAGCATCAACGCCGGAAGCTGATAGATCAATGACTTCCCGCTTCCGGTAGGCATGACCACGAGGGCATCCTCGCCGGCCAGCGCGGCGCGGATTGGTTCCCACTGTCCAGGCTGGAAGTCCTCGTGGCCAAATCGCTGCTCGAGCACGCTTCGCGCGCGTGCCTTGGTGTTCGTTGGCATGCACGCGTGAAGGGCAGGAAGCGTGCGCGAATCTTACGACTCGATCTTCTTCGTCTCCGTGCCCTTGATCTGGATTTTGCGGGGCTGCGCGGCCTGCATCTTCGGGATGGTCAGGAACAACACGCCGTGGTTGAAGTCCGCGGAGATCCGTTCTCCGTCAACGAATTCCGGCAGCCGCACCGACCGCTCGAAGTTTCCGACTGCGCGCTCGGCGGAATACACCCGGAGCTCGGTGTCCTTCGCGATCTCGAAGCCCATGGGCTTGGAGCCGCGCACCGTCAACACATTCTGCTCGAAGCTCACGTCGATGGTCGCGGGATCGACACCAGGCACTTCGACGGCGATGAGGTATGCGTCGGCCCGCTCCACAACGTCGAGGGGCGGTACCCAGCTGCGCACCTCTCCGGAACCGTTGAGCGAAGTTGCGAAGGCCTCGTCCAATGCACGATTCAGCGTCATCATCCGATCCAGGGTCGCATTCAGGCTTCTGTTCACCATCAGGAGTTCCTCCGTTGGGGTTCGTGCCGCACGGAGAA
>DASPMP010000114.1:0-3073 GCA_035626995.1 Gemmatimonadaceae bacterium | reverse complement strand
TACGTGGCGCCGAAGCCGAGCATCAGCGCGCCGGCAATCTGCTGGTCGATGATCGCGGACACGCCGGTAATCCGCGGCGCGAGCTCATACGTCCCATACGATGGATAGTCCGCGCCGAGCAGCCACATCGCGATGTACAAGTGCGGCTGCGTGCCGAAGAACAGGTAGAGCATCTGCATCAGCGGCGGGAAGTGCGGCCGCACCGGCAGGCGCACCACCACAGGCCACCAGAACAGCAGGCCAGCGCCCAGCCAGGCGACGTCGAGCGCGAAAGCGCCGAGCTGGCTGACCATCAGTGTGTCGACGACGCGGGGCAGGTGGGTGAGCACCATCGTCACCGCGAAGACGATCACCGCGAACAGCGGCTGGCTGAGGCGCGCGACGGTCGCCTGAAACACCGCATGTCGTGCCAGGTATGCGCGCACCCGTTCGCGATCGACGCTGAGCAGCAGGACGGGCGGAACGATCATCGCCAGCATCAGGAACTGGATGCTGTGGATCCATGCAAGGTAGCCGGCGCCGAGTGGTCCGATGGGCCAGTCGAGGGTGAGCCAGAGGAACATGAGCGCGATCGGGAGCATCACGCGACGCCAAGTCGACGAGTCGTCCCGGATGCGGAGGGGCCAGAACAACGCCGCGATGGCGATCACGAAGATCCAGACGCCGGGATACGCCTGCCAGCTGCCGTCCCACGGTTCACTTCGCGCCGCGCACCACCACTGCACGTTCATGGCGCGAGTGCCTTCTCGAGTTGGTCGTACGGAAAGACGCTGGCGTTCACCTGGACTCGTCCGCCGCGACGGAAGACGAAAGTCATCGGCACCGTGTCGCCGCCGACGAATTGCTTCCGCAATCCTTCCAGCATCACGTGCGTGGCGCCGGGCATGAGGCGGACGACGTCGCCGGGTGGAATGACGAAAGACGCAACGGGCATCATCATGCTTCCCTGACCATGGTCCATCGTCCCGTGGATCGAGGCCTTGAGCGCGGCGTCTGTCTCTACGTCATAGAGCGTGTCTGCGGTTGCGCTGACGTTCGCGATGACCGCGTAGACCGCCATCGTTGCGCTGTCCGGCGATCCCACATTCACAGGCGCGGGTGCCGCGACCCGGCTCACGGCAAGTTCGCCATTCGCCGAGCGCCAGGAACCTTCATCGCTTGCACACGAGTACGAAAGGCCAACAACTAACAGCCAAGAGCTTACTGCCAAGAGCTGACGGCCAAGAGCTAACGGCCAAATGCTTACTGCCAGGAGCTTACGGCCAAGGGCTAACGGCCAAACCCTTACAACCAACAGCTTACGGCCAACGGCTAGGAGCCAACGGCTTACCGCCAAGCGCTTACGGCCAAAGACTGACTGCCAAGTCACCGGCGTGCTCCCACCTTAAGCAGTTGCGGAATGTCCTTGGCGAAATCCTGCTGGCGCGTACCGAACGGATACAGGACGCGGAGGCTGTCGTCCGGGGTGAAGGTCAGGACTGCCGCGCCATGCGCGACGCCGTACTCGCCCGCCTTTGCGGAATCCGTGCGTTCGACGGACGCCATGGGCATTCCCATCGATTGCTGGATCTGGTTCACCTCGTCAATCGGGCCAGTGAGGCCGACGAAGTCATGATGGAAGTTGTCCAGCCACGCCTTGAGGCGCGCAGGGGTGTCGCGCTGCGGATCGGTGGTGACGAAGACGACCCGAATTTTCTGCTGCTCGGTGTATGACAGCTTCTTGTATACCGCGCCCAGGTTTGCCATGTGCAGCGGACAGACATCGGGGCAGTAGGTGTAGCCGAAGAAGAGATACGTCAGCTTGCCGTCGGTTTCCTTGCGGAAATCGTAGGGCGTGCCGGCGTCGCTGGTGAGCAGGAACGTCGGCTTCGCCTTCGAGCTCGTGAGGGTGGGGCCACTGAAGGCGACGCCCTGGGAGTTGGGGTCGGGGATTTCCTGGCCACATGCCGCGGCGACGAGCAGGCTGGCCGCGAGGGGAAAACGAACTCGGAACATGCGATCAATCTAATCCCGAGCGGCTCCGCGTCTCTGCGGCCTCTGCGTTGAATTGCCTTCCTGGCCACCAGGAGGAACTGCAATCAAACGCAGAGACGCAGAGGCGCAGAAAGTTGTCCGCAAAGCACTGGCGGCCGGCGGCTTTATGTCCAATGCTTCACCCACTCTCACCGGCCCATATGACCGATCGCCGAGCGTTCATCCAGCACCTGGCCGCAGGTGCCGCCACGTTGAGCCTTCCCACGTTCAATCCGCGCGCGATCCGGCGCCTCGAGGAGGCCACTAGCATCGCCGGCGGACGAGCTGCGGCAAATGTCGCCGAGGACGAGGCGTACTGGGCGACGATCCAGCGCGCGTTCGATCTCGATCGCACGATGATCAATCTCAACAACGGCGGGTGCAGCCCGACGCCGACGCACGTGCTCGAGCAGATGATCCGCGACCTGAAATTCTCGAACGAGCTGCCCGTGGATCACATGTGGAACGTGCTGGAGCCGCGGATCGAGAGCGTGCGTCGCGAGCTGGCGAAGGACTTCGGGTGCGATCCCGAGGAGATGGCGATCACCCGCAACGCGAGCGAGGCGAATGAGACGATGATCTTCGGCCTCGACCTCAAGCGCGGCGACGAGGTGATCCTGACGACGCAGAACTATCCGCGGATGAAGAACGCGTGGATCCAGCGGGAGCGCCGGGATGGGATCGTGATCAGGTGGGTGAAGATCGACACGCCACCAAAAAGCACCGCGGCATACGTCTCGGCCATCGAGAGCGCGATCACGCCGCGGACGAAGGTCATCGAGACGATGCACATCAGCTTCATGACAGGGTACATCGCGCCCGTGCGGGAGATCGTGAACCTGGCGAAGCCACGCGGGATCCAGGTGTTCGTGGACGGCGCGCACGCGTACGCGCACTTCCCCTTCACGCGCGACGAGCTGGGCGCCGACTATTACGGCACCAGCCTGCACAAGTGGCTGCTCGCGCCGATCGGCACCGGCTTTCTCTACGTCCGGCGCGAGAACATCGCGGCCCTCTGGCCGCTGATGGCCGGCGGGGTGGACCAGGAAGACAACATCAG
>DASPMP010000113.1:0-5089 GCA_035626995.1 Gemmatimonadaceae bacterium | reverse complement strand
TGGTCGCGGATCTTTCCGTACCGGGGAAGCGTGACCGCCGTGAGAATCCCCACGATCGCAATGACGAGCAGCAGCTCGACGAGCGTGTAGGCGTTACGAGAGAGGAAGCGGCGTGGCCGCATTCTGCGCTCCGGTGGGGTGGGAATGGTTGGCGCTTCGACCGTTGACATTGGCACGAACCGGTCCGAGCGGTTGGCACGACGTTATAGTCTTATGCGGCAACCATTTAGACGACGCATGGGCGCGCTTAGCAACCAGCGCGGTGAGCAGAACTACGCAAAGAGTAGCGTTATCTGCTACTTATTGCGGAGCAGCAGCGTCAGTTCTTGAACTCCCTTTTGGCCTGTTCGAGAGCATTCGCCACGTCCTCGCCATGGCCACTGGGATCAACCTTCACGAAGACCTGCGCGATCCGGCCGGCGGGGTCGAAGATCACCGTCGTGCGCGCGATTCCCATGCGCTTCACCCCAAAAGTGTTCTTTTCCACCCAGACCCCGTACGCGCTGGCGATCTCGTGCCCCTCGTCGACGAGAAGCGTCATCGGCAGCCCATACTTCGCCTTGAACTTCGCGTGGGACGTTGCATCGTCCGCGCTGACCCCAAGCACCACTGCATCGAGACCCTCGAACCGAGGGTAGGCGTCCCGGAAGGAACACGCCTCGATGGTTCAGCCAGGGGTATCGTCCTTCGGATAGAAGAACAGGATGACCCATCGTCCCGCGAAATCCTGCAGGCGGACGGGTGCTCCGGTTTCGTCCTTCGTGCTGAACGAGGGCGCTGTCGCCCCGACCGCGGGAATGGGCATCAGAGCTTCTCCCCACCCATGAGCGCCGCCATGATCGCCTTCTGGATGTGCAGGCGATTCTCGGCTTCATCCCACACCCTGCTCTGCGGGCCGTCGATGACATCAGCAGCGACTTCCTCACCGCGATGCGCCGGAAGGCAGTGCAGGAAGATGGCACCCTTGTCCGCCTTCTTCATCATCGCGCTGTTCACCGTGAAGCCGCGGAACGCGCGCTCACGCTGCTTCTGTTCTTCTTCCTGGCCCATGGACGCCCAGACGTCCGTGTTGACGACGTCGGCATCCTTCGCGGCCGCGGCGGGATCGCGCGTGATGGTGATCGTGGCCGTTTTTCGGGCTCGTTCCACGAGGTGGTCTGCCGGCTCGTAACCCTCGGGACAGGCGATGCGGAGATCGAAGCCGAAGACGAATGCCGCGTTGATCCAGGAGTTCGCCATGTTGTTGCCGTCGCCAATCCACGCCACCCGCAACTCATTCAGCGGCTTGCTGAGATGCTGCCGCACCGTCAGGAGATCAGCGAGCACCTGACAGGGATGGACGAGGTCCGTCAGTCCGTTGATCACGGGGACATCGGCATACTTCGCGAGCTCCTCGATGTCCTGGTGCGCGAAGGTGCGGATCATGATGCCGTCCACGTAGCGCGACAGGACGCGGGCAGTGTCCGCAATCGGCTCACCACGCCCGAGCTGGACATCGCGGGGCGAGAGGAACAGCGCGTGACCGCCGAGTTGCCAGGCGCCGACTTCGAATGACACCCGCGTGCGCGTCGACGACTTCATGAAGATCATCGCGAGCGACTTGCCCACCAGCGGCTTGCGGTCGTACTTGCCGGCGCGCATGCGCTCGGCGATGTCGAAGAGCGCGAGTGTCTCGTCCTTCGAGAAATCGGGGATCTGAAGAAAGTCGCGATGAGTCATGGTCATAAAATGTAGCGGCGGAGGTCCTCGTCCTCGACGATCGCCTTCAGCCGCCCGTGCACGGCTGCCCCGTTCATGACGATGTCGCGGTTGCCTTCGAGGCCGTCGGGCAGCTCGAAAAGCGTTTCCTCGAGCAGCGTCGTCATCACCGTGTGCAGCCGTCGGGCGCCGATGTTTTCCATGCGATCGTTCACGAGGGCTGCGATCTTTGCGATCTCGGCGACGCCATCTTCGGAGAAGGTGAGCTTCGCGCCTTCTGCTTCCACCAGCGCCGTGTATTGCTTGGTGAGTGCGTTTTCCGGTTCGGTCATGATCCGGACAAAGTCCTTCTCGGTGAGCGGCTTGAGCTCGACGCGGATCGGGAAACGGCCCTGCAACTCCGGAATCAAGTCGCTGGGTTTCGAGACGTGAAAGGCACCGGCGGCGATGAAGAGGACATGGTCGGTCTTCACGATCCAGTACTTCGTGGAGACGTTCGACCCCTCGACGATGGGGAGCAGGTCGCGCTGCACGCCTTCGCGTGAGACGTCTGGGCCGCCCATCTGCGAGCGCTCACCGGCGATCTTGTCGATCTCGTCGAGGAAGATGATTCCAAGCTGCTCGACCCGCTCAACGGCATCCGAGGTCACATCCTCCATGTCGATGAGCTTGTCGAACTCCTGGTCGAGCAGGATGCGCCTGGCTTCGCTCACCTTCACCGTGCGCTTCTTCTTCCGCTGGGGCATCATGTTCTTCAGCATATCGCTGAAGTTTTCCATCCCCTCCGGCGCGCCCGCGGTGGAGAACAGGTCTATGCTTGGCCCGGGCGGGGTGATTTCCACCTCCACTTCGCGCTGCTCCAACTGGCCGTCCCGGAGCAACTGCCGGAGCTTGTCGCGGGTACGCTTGTACCGCTCCGCATCGGCGTCCAGTCGAGCCACGTCGCCCTGCGAGCCGACAAGAAACAGCTCGTTGTCCGCGGCGATATTGCGTGCAGCGCCGGTGGTCTCGGCACCCGCTCGCGGCGTCGCGCCGGCGGGCGGCTTCGTGTCCGGGGGAGGCAGCAGGAGGTCGAGCAACCGCTCTTCCACTTTTTCCTGCGCGAGGTCTTCGATCTCCGACTCGCGTTCGGTTCGCACCATGTCGATCGCGCTGTCCACGAGATCGCGGACCATACCTTCGACATCGCGTCCGACGTAGCCCACCTCCGTGAACTTTGACGCCTCCACTTTCACGAAGGGGGCGCCGGCGAGCTTGGCGAGCCGCCGCGCTATCTCCGTCTTCCCGACTCCGGTGGGGCCGATGAGGATGATGTTGTTGGGCGAGATCTCGGAGCGGATGGCTTCGGGTGCGCGCTGGCGTCGCCAGCGATTGCGCAGCGCGATGGCCACGGCCTTCTTGGCGTCCCCCTGCCCCACGATGTACCGGTCGAGTTCCGCGACGATCTGGCGCGGGGTAAGGTCAGCAAGGCGCGCGAGCGCCTGAGCAGTGCGGTTGGTTGCCACGACTACAGGTCGAGTACGGTGATGTTCGTGTTCGTGTAGATACACACCTCGCCCGCGATCTCGAGGCTGCGCTGCACGACTTCCTTCGGGTCCATCGCGGTGTGCTTCGACAGGGCGCGCGCCGCGGAAAGTGCGTACGGTCCTCCCGACCCGATGGCGAGTATGCCGTCGTCCGGCTCGATGACCTCACCCGTGCCGGACACAATGAAGCCGTGCTGGACGTCCGCGACGGCGAGCAGTGCCTCGAGACGACGCAGCACGCGGTCGCTCCGCCATTCCTTCGCGAGCTCGACGACCGCGCGTGGCAGGTTCGTGGGAAAGCGCTCCAGCTTCTCCTCGAATTTCTCGAAGAGCGTCAGGGCGTCCGCCGCCGCGCCCGCGAACCCGCCGAGGACGCGACCGCCACGCAGCACGCGCACCTTCTGCGCGTTGGCCTTCATGACCGTCTCGCCGACCGTCACCTGGCCATCACCACCCAGCGCGACTTTCCCGTCGCGTCGGACGGCGAGGATCGTGGTGGCGCGGATGACGGGCAAGGGCATGACAGAGCGCGAAAGAGGGTGCGCTGGAATGAAACGGGTGCGCGCACCGCTGAGAAGGTGCGTGTTGTCCCCCGCGCTAGCGCGGGCGCTGCTGGCGGTCGGCGAGCTTGGGACGCGCGGCCGTCTTGCTTCCGCCAATCGAGGTGCCAGTCGCTCCATCGGCGGGCTTGCGCCGGCTTCCGAGATCACGGAAGTACGAGGAGTTCAGCCAGGCTCCCCAGAGCAGCAGGACGGATCCGGCGATGACTGCAACGGTCGAATACGGCCAGGTGTCACGACCGACGAACGCCGCTCCCATGGCAAGGATGCCGAAACCGACGAGCGCCTCACCGAACCGGTTCCGCGGGCGCCGTGGGCGCTTGCGCCGCTCCGCGGACACGATCAGGTCGTCCTTCAGCCACGCGTCGAGCACAAGCCCGAGGCCGATGAGGCCGATGAGGACGCCAAGGATGAGGGGAATGGTCTCGAGTCGCATTCATGTCTCCAGGGCCACTTTCATGCCCTCGGGTGAGCCTTGCGATATACCTCTTTCAGTCGCTCGACGCTGGTATGGGTGTAAATCTGCGTCGTGGAGACCGACGCGTGACCCAGGAGCTCCTGGACCGCTCGGAGGTCCGCGCCGGCGTCCAGAAGATGCGTTGCAAAGGAGTGCCGCAGCGAGTGGGTACTCAACCCGGCGTCTTCCGCCACGGTGTCGAGAAACGCCCCGACCACCTTTTGTACCCCGCGAACGCTGATGCGTTTACCTGTCCTGCCCACGAAGACGGCGGTCTTGTCGATCTTCCCGCCAAGCGCCTTTGCCATTTCGTCCCGGCGGCGCTCGTAATTGCGGAGCGCGAGCGTCGCATGGTCTCCCATGGGCACGATGCGCTCCTTGCGTCCCTTCCCGCGGACCTTGACCTGCTGGCTCACCGCGTCGACATCCGCGCGGTTGAGTCCCTGAAGCTCGGACAATCGCATTCCCGTAGAGTAGAACAGCTCGAGAATCGCCGCGTTGCGCACGTCGATGAAATTCCCGGTCGCGGCGCGTGTTTCGACGAGCTGGAACAGCACCGAGATCTGGCCGCGATCGAGGTAGCCGGGGAGGTGGCGTTCCGGCTTGGGAGTGCCGATGGCGCGAGCGGGATTGGCTTCCACAAGCTCGTTCGTGGCCAGAAAACGATACAGGCCACGGACGGCGGCGAGCGCGCGCGCAACCGACCGCCGAGCCAGTCCGCGCCTGGTCAAGCGCGCGAGAAAGCCGCGCATCGCGAGACGATCAACGCCCCCCCAACTCCACGCCTCTCCGCCGTAGTACTCGGTCAGGAACTCGACGAACTCGGCACAATCGCGTGAGTATGCCTT
>DASPMP010000112.1:0-3135 GCA_035626995.1 Gemmatimonadaceae bacterium | reverse complement strand
GCCTCCAGGATGTGATAGTCGATGCGCCGTGGGGCGCTCATGAGACCATACATGGTTCCCACAATAAATCAAGTAACACCTTGACTTATTATGATACCCATCCTATTCATCCTGCGTCTCAAACGGGGAAGACGTATGCCTGGCGCACGGAACGGCAGGGTATCGTGGCTCACAGCAGCCTGCGCGGGTGCAACGGCCCTTTTCCTCCTCGGCTGCAACGACCCGGGGCCGGAACTGCCAGAGCTCGACCCGGTCCTGGTTGCTGAAGGGAAGGAGATATTCCGCTACGATACCTTCGGCGACGAGCAGTACTGGACGGACACGCTCAGGATGCACGAAGTCATCCAGGGGGCCGTGTCGCCGCGCGCCGCCCTCGGCGTCGGGCTGAAGGTCGACGTGGACGCCCTGCCGCAGCCCGTGCGCGACGCGCTCGCGGCCGGACAGATCGACCTCGACGACCCCGCAATCACCGTTACCCTGCTGAAGCTCAACGCGGTCGTCGGTGCACAGGGTGTCGTCGAAACGGTCAACGGGCGGGATACGCTGACGCGGTTCGGCATCACCTGCGCGCTCCGTCACTCCACCGTGGACAACTCCTTCGCTCCCGGAATCGGGAAGCGTCTCGATGGCTGGCCAAACACCACCCTGAACCCCGGCGCCATCGTCGCGCTGTCCCCCGCGGTGGATGCACCGACGAAAGCGGTGCTCAACTCCTGGGGACCGGGCAAATATGATCCGCGCATCAACTTCGACGGGTTGAGCACGCCGCTCGTGCTGCCCCCGGCGTATGGGCTGCGCGGCGTCGACAAAGAGACATTTACGGCTGAAGGACCGGTCTCGTACTGGAATGCCTACGTCGCGGTGACGCAGATGCACGGACAGGGCACCTTCATCGATCCGCGCATCGGCGTGAACATCGTTCAGGCGCCCGATCTCGTGACGCCGAAGCTTGCGGCGCTTGCCGAATACCAGCTGAGCCTGAAGACACCAGAAGCGCCAGCGGGTTCATTCGACGCAGCAGCGGCACAGCGCGGGCGCGCTCTCTTCACCGGCGCGGCGAACTGCGCGTCCTGTCACACGGGCGGCATCCTCAGCGACGTCAACACGGGAAAGTTGCACGCGCCGTCAGAGACAGGGATGGATGGCGCGTATGCCGCGCGCACCACGCAAAAAGCGTATCGCACCACACCGCTACGCGGGCTCTGGCAGCACGCGCCGTACTTCCACGACGGGAGCGCGCTCACGCTGGCTGATGTTGTCGAGCACTACAACACTGTGCGAAACCTCAACCTGACGGACGCGCAGAAGCGCGATCTTGTCGAGTATCTCAAGACGTTGTGAAGCCGCGCGAGTTGAAATGAGCGGCGAAGTCGTTACATTTCACTTACGCTCGTCACTCCTGAACGGGCACAGCCGTCTCCATTTCTCAATGCCACACGCACACTTTCCTCGCCATCTGTCGACGCAGATCGCACGGTCCTGGACCGGGCGCTCGGCGCTGTCGCACGCGACGGATAGTGCACTGCCACTGCTCGTGACCGCGGGAACGTTCCGGACGCGGGTGTCCGGGATGCGTGGCATTGCGTCCGGACATGTCCGGGCGCGCACCTTCGAGCGCAGAGGTGTGATGCGGTAACCGCGTCACTATACGGCTGATCAGCCGCGGATTGCCACATTGGCCATCCGCACGGCAATCGCCCCATCTGCGCTCTCACGAGCCGGATGGGGCGATTCGTTTTTTCCCAAGGAGGGAAATGCAATGAAGAACAACACGATGCCACGGAATGTCACGCTCTCGCGCACCGAACTGCGCGAACTGCGGCAGGAGCTGGAGCGCGAGCGCGCGCGGTTCGAGGTGGAGCACCCGCGCTTTCACGTCGTCAACGAAGCGCTGCGCCGGATGGAGTCCGGCAGCTACGGCGCATGTGTCTTGTGCGACGTGGACATCCCATACGGGCGACTCTCGGTGATGCCAGAGACGCTGTACTGCGTCACCTGCGGCGCGAGGGCGTAGGGCGCTCCGCACAGCTCCCATTCCTCTTTCACTCGAGCGAACCATGACTGCTACTCTCGAACTCCCGGTTTCGATCACTCCGTTGCCTCCGGAACAAGAAAACGGGGCATACGCCGCAATGATGGCGCGCTATGAGCGCGCGATCGACCTGCTGGATATCGAGCCGGGGATCGACCAGATCCTCCGGCATCCCGAAATGGAGGTCACCGTTGCCGTGCCGGTCGAGATGGACGACGGCAGGCTCGAGGTGTTCACCGGCTATCGCGTCATCCACAACCGGGCCCGCGGGCCCGGGAAGGGAGGCATCCGCTTCGACGCGGGTGTCTCACTCGATGACGTGAAGGCGCTCGCGGCGTGGATGACCTGGAAATGCGCGGTCGTCGACCTGCCATTCGGCGGGGCCAAGGGCGGAGTCCTCTGCGATCCGATCGGCATGTCGCCGAGGGAGCTCGAACGCATCACGCGTCGATACACCAGCGGGATCATTGCGACGCTGGGGCCGGATGCGGACGTCCCCGCGCCCGACGTCAACACCAACGAGAAGCACATGGCCTGGATCATGGACACGTACTCGGCTCACGCCGGGCGTACGGTAAACGCCGTCGTCACCGGAAAGCCGGTGGCATTGGGGGGATCGCTTGGTCGACGCGAAGCAACCGGTCGTGGTTGCGTCGTGGTCATCGGCAAGGCACTCGCCCATCTCGGCATGAACATCCATGGCGCGACCGCCGCCGTGCAGGGATTTGGCAACGTCGGCTCGGTCGCCGCGCGGCTGCTTGCGGAGCAAGGCTGCCGTGTCACCGGCATCGGCGATCGCACAGGCGCGATCTACAACGCGCGTGGCATCGATGTCGTTCGTGCCGCGGAGTGGGTGCGTACCCATGGCGTCCTGGAAGGGTTCGATGGTGGAGAACCGATCACGAACGAGGAGTTGCTGGCGCTCCCGGTGGACGTCCTGGTTCCCGCGGCACTGGGAAATGTCATTACCCAGGCAAACGCCCGCGATATCCGCGCTCGCATCATCTGCGAAGGCGCGAACGGTCCAACGACCGCTGCCGCGGACGCCATCCTCGAGCACAACGGGGTGTTCGTAATCCCGGACATTCTTGCCAACGCTGGCG
>DASPMP010000111.1:0-9197 GCA_035626995.1 Gemmatimonadaceae bacterium | reverse complement strand
CGTTCCGTGGATCGTCTCGCCCTCCGCGAGAATATTCGCGGCCGCGCCAGGCTGCACGACGATGGTGCTCGAGTTCACGCCCGCAATGTTGCCGTCCACCTCACCTTCGACGGTACGACGGAAGCGTAGCTGCACCTGCTGTACGACCTGGCCGGTGAGGACGAGGTCCGTGAAAGTTGCAATGCCCGCCGCATCCGTCAGGCTCGACTGAGTTCCAGACAAAGTCATGATGGCGTCAACCATCGTGGTATAAACCCGGTCCACGCTGATTGTCACATCGGCAAGCGCCACTGCGTGGCCCGCATCATCGGTCAGTTGGACGGCGGGTTGCGTTCCCAGCACAATTCCGTTGACCGGATTCAGCGAAGGCTGGGTTACAATCGTCAGCCGCGACGCGACATAAGCCCGGAAGGGCAGCGACACGCCGGGAATCGACGCCGTGACGAGCTGCTGGCCCGACCCGAGATACCACGGCACATTCACCTGCCCGTTGGCGTCGCTGGTGCGCTGGGTCTGGAAGATCAGGTCGCCGAACGCACCGCCGCCGCTGTCGACCGCGAAGGTCACGTCCACACCCGCGACGGGATTGCCACCAGCGTCCGTGACCCGCGCGACGAGCGGCTGCGCCAGCAGATCATTCGCGAGCCCGCCCTGTCCGTCGCCGCTTACGACGGTGAGCAGCGCGCCCGCCCCGACATTCACCGTGAAGATATTGCTGGACACAGCGGTGATCGTCGCCGTGCTCGCGGAGAAGCTGTAGCTCGTCCCGGCGAGATTCACGGACAGATCCGGGAACACCGCGACCCCAGCAGTTGCCGCTACGCTGACCGTGCCACTCAATACGCCTGCGCCGCCGGCGGCATTCAATGCCATCGCGACGGTCGTCGTCGAGCTCGCACCGCTCACTGCGATGTTGCCGTATTGGTCGCGCAACGCCACCACAACAGGTGGCGCGATCGGGCTGCCCCCTGTCGTGTTGCTCGGTTGCTGCTCGAAGGTAAGGGCGGTAGCGACGCCGTTCGTCACGGCCGCGACGAACTCCAGCGTGTCGTTCACCCCCGCCGCCGTCACCAGCACCGTGTCGAGGCCAATCAACGTCTGCACTCGACGCGACGTCAGCGCGGCATTCCCGTTCGCGTCCGTCGTCAGCAGCACCAGCGTGTCTGCCTGCCCGTTGATGCTTGCCCCCGTCCCGCCATGGCGCCGGAACTTCACTTCGACCCCTGGCACCGGGTTGTTCGACGCATCGCGCACCGTCACCGACGGAAGCACGTTTGCCACGGCGTTGCCGCCCGCGGTGTCCGTGGACACGAGAGACGTGACCGCCATCAACGCGGCCGCCGTGCCCGCGGTGATGCTCACTTCGTTCGACACCGCAGCCGTCACCGAATCCGCGACCGAGAACACCAGGCGTGTCGTCCCGGGCAGGCCACCCAGGCTGAGTCCCGAGAACGCCGCGAGCCCGACGTTGTTCGTATTCACCGTCGTGGCACCCGAAATGGTGCGCCCTTCGTTCATCACGATGAGCGCCACGTTCACCGGCACACCCGCCACCGGCACGCCGTTGCCGAACGCGTCGCGCAACTGTACCTGCGGCTGCTGCAGCAGCAACGTCCCCGCGAAAATGGAGCCCGACGGCTGCTGCAGGATGCTCAGTGCCCGGGCATGCCCCGGAAGCACGGTGAGAGCGCTCGACAGCACTTCGACATCGGTATCGCCGAGGGTGAATCGCAGCTGCACGTCGCCGGCAAGTCCGTCCACCTGAAGGTTCACGAATGTCGCCTTGCCGCCAGGATCCGTGTTCGCTGTCGTCGTGCCACCGATCGTCCGGCCGTCAGCCACGACGCTGGCGTACACCTGGAGTCCGCCCGTGGTGAGCAGGTTTCCCAGCGAGTCGCGCAACTGCACCACCGGCTGCTGTGCAAATGCGACCCCCGCCATCACGCTGGCACTCGGCAGCGTGATGATCTCGAGCTGTCCCGGACCGGTCGGATTGGCGTTCGCCGTAATCGTGATGGGTGGACGTTCTCCCACCGAGACCTGCACGGTGTTCGCGCCGGGCACCACGCCCAAGGACAGCACCGCGCTCGCCCGGCCGTTTTCGTCGGTCACTGCACTTGAAGGAGTCACCGTGCCTGCACCGGAGAGCACCGCGAAATTCACGACCGCGCCGGCGACCGGCAGGTTGTCATTCGCCTGTACTTCCACCACGATGGGCTGCGGAAGCGCGCGACCGACGATGCCGGTCTGCCCGCCACCCGAGATGAGCACCACCTTCGAGGGAATCGGGGTCCATGTGATGCGTGCCGAGTCGCGGACATTCGTCGGGAGTCGCGCAATCACCCAGGTGTTGCCGCGTACCGCCGACGGCGTGAACACGCCCGCGATCGTGACCGAGCCGAGGTTCGAGTTCCTCACCGTCCATTCGAGGGCGAGGTTCGGCACCGCGTTGCCCTGTGCGTCCGTCGCCGTCGCGGCGTAGACGACGCTGTCGGTCGCGAGGATGGTCGTGTCCAGCGGCGAGAGCGAGAGGTCCGTGGCGGACGCTCCCGGGCCGGTATAGCTGAGCGCGACCGGCGGTGACGCAGCGTTCCCCACGCTCCCTCGGCGCGCGCGCACCTGCTGGACTCCCGAGAACAGCACCTCCTCTCCGTCGCGCAGCTCGATGTGCGCATCGAGGAGCGCTTCAGGAACGTCGAGCTCCACCAGGAGCTCGATAGCCACCGAGTCCTGGCCAGCACCGAGTGCGATGACCGTGTCTTTCGCGACCGCGCCATCCTGATGCTTCAGGAGGACGTGGATGTTGTCGACCTCGAGCTGGAAGGCGACGAGCCCCTTGAAGATGTCGGCAGCGGCTTTCGTGAACGCCGGGGCGAGCCCGATGAATGCGCGGAGGCCGGACGTGCCGGGACCGGTCAGCGAGTTGTCAGCGCAGGTGGCACCAGCGAACAGGGCGACTGCAGCGAGGATGTAGCGGGCAGGGCGCGACACAAATCGTGACACAGGCATCCAGCGTCGGACGGGAAGGGGCAGGGTGCTTCAGGTAGGACCCTGAAAATCCCGCCTTTTACGACGGATTTCAACGCCTTAAGTCACAAAATCCCAGCGAGTTGCGCGAGTTGTGGAACGTGGCGTAACGGACGGGACGGTACCGCCGCCTTTTCGGCTATTTCAGCATGGAAACGGCGACCTTCGCGGAGTCGCGCAGTCCGGTTGGCAGGCGGGCGATGACCCAGGTTTCCCCGCGGCCCTTGGGGGTGAAGACGCCCTCCGCGGTGATGCTCCCGGCCGTAGGGTCGCTGACCGTCCATGAGACCGGGACGTTTCGCAGCGCGTCGCCGTAGGCATCGCGGGCTGCGGCGGCGAAGCCGACCGTCGACTTCGGCGCAATGGTCGTGTCCCGCGGATTCAGGTCGATCCCGCGAGCAAGTGCACCCGGCCCGGTGTAGTCGAGCACCACCATGGGCGTGGCTGACGAGGCACCGCCGCGCCGCAGTTCGACCATCTCGGCGCCGGAAAACACGACGAGCGCGCTGTCGCGAAGTTCTACGTGGGCCGACACCGTCCGGCGCGCCTGCGTCATGGGGACGATCAGCTCGAGGACGATGGAATCCTGTCCGGGCGTGATCGCGATCGTGGAGTCGTACAGGAAGGATCCGTCGTCCGCGGTGAGGGCGACGCGGACGTTGTTGAGGCGAAGTCCGAAGTCATCAATCTGGCGATAGACCTCACCCGCTTCCTGGCTCATGGCGGGAACGAGCCCCACGAAGGCGTGGAGTCCAGAACTCGATTCGGTTGGGACCATGCAGCCACTGGCCGCAACGCCAACCGCGACAGCCGTCATCGATCTGCGGATCTGGATCATCATAGGGGACAGGAAAGCTCACCGTGGGAGCTGCCTGAGTCTGTCACCCATGTCACAAACTGTAATATCGTGGAAAACCCGTAAGGCTTTCCACTGCAATCACATACGGCTGAGCAGCGTACGGTTGTGTACTTAGTAGCGGACGATCTCCTGGACCGCTTTCTTCACGTCGTCCACCTGCGGCAGGATCGCGTCCTCGAGCTGCGGCGCATAACCGACGTAGGTGTCGGTTGACGCGACCCGCTTCACCGGAGCGTCGAGCCACGCGAAGCAGTCATCGGCGATGCGAGCGGCGATCTCTGCGCCGTAGCCCCACGACATTGAATCCTCGTACAGCACGATCACCCGCGACGTCTTCTTCACCGACTCGTACACCGTGTTCTGGTCCCAGGGCGACAGCGACCGCAGGTCGATGACCTCGACGCTCGGGCCGCCGGCTTCGGCGATCTGGTTCGCTGCCGTAAACGCGCGCTGGACGGTCGCGCCGTACGTGACCACGGTGACGTCCGTCCCTGCGCGGACCACGCGTGCCTTCCCGAACGGGATCATGAAATTCGGGCCCGGATACGCGGCCTTGTTGTACGTCTGCCGGTACAGGTGCTTGTGCTCCAGGAAGATCACCGGGTCGTCACAGCGAATAGCTGTGCGCAGCAGGCCATTGGCGTCGAGGGCCGTCGCCGGGCAGATGACGCGCAGGCCGGGGCAGTGCGTGAACAACGACGCGCCCGTCTGCGAGTGGTAGATGGCGCCTCGGATATAGCCGCCGTAGGTGGTCCGCACGACCACCGGTGAACTGAACAATCCGTTGGAGCGCCAGCGCATCGTCGACAGCTCGTCACGCAGCTGCATGTACGCCGGCCAGATGTAGTCGAAGAACTGGATCTCTACGACCGGCTTGAAGCCACGCAGCGCGAGTCCGATCGCACGCCCAATGATGTTCGCCTCGGCGAGCGGCGAGTTGTATACGCGGTCGTCGCCGAACTCCTTCTGCAGTCCCCAGGTGACCTTGAAGACGCCACCCTTCCCCTTGACCTTCTCCTTGTACTGCGAGCGCGAGACGTCGGCCACGTCTTCCCCGAACACGACCATCTTCGGGTTGCGGCGCATCTCGTCCTTCATGCAGACGTTGAGGAGGTCCACCATGGTGGTCTCGTTCCCCGAGAACTGCGGATCGTCCTCCGTGTCGAACTGCTCGCTGGTGGGGTCGACGTCAGGCGAGTACACGAAGTTGTAGATCGTGTCGGCACCCGGCTGTGGCTGGGCGAGCGCGTCATCGGTGGCTGCCTGCACTTCCTCATCGACTTCCTTCTGGATACGCTCGATCTCGGCCTTCGTGGCGTGGCCTTCGTCCACCAGCCAGCGCGGGAAGGTCGAGATGGGATCACGCCGCGCATCCGCGTCGCGCTCCTCGGGGGGACGGTAGAACACCTCGTCGTCCGACAGCGAGTGGGAATACGGACGGATGACCTTCGCGTGCACGAGCGCCGGCCCCTTCCGCTTCCGCGCGTAGTCCACGGCCTTCTTCATCGCCTCGTAAGAGGCGAGGAAATCACAGCCGTCCACTTCCTGGATGAACAGACCGGGAAATCCGCTCACCACCTTCGAGATTGAGCCCCCCGCCGTGTTCACTTCGACTGGGACGGAGATGGCGTAGCCGTTGTCTTCGACCAGATAAACGATCGGGAGCTTGAGGTTCGTCGCGGTGTTCAGCGATTCCCAGAATTCCCCTTCGCTCGTGGTGCCGTCGCCGGTCGTCACCAGCACGACCTCGTCCTTCTCGAACCCCTCGGTGATGTCGAGCGCCTTTGCTTTCGTGACGGCCTCCGCCGATCCCACGGCCTGGAGGAACTGCGTCCCCGTCGGCGATGAGACGGAGACGATGTTGAGCTCTTTCTTTCCCCAGTGACTTGGCATCTGCCGGCCGCCGGAGTTCGGATCCTTCTCCGCGCCGACGGCGGAGTACAGCATTTCCGCGGCGGTCTCGCCGAGCTGCAGGCAGAGCGCACGGTCGCGGTAGTAGAGGTAGAACCAGTCGTAGCCACCCTTCAGCGCGAATCCGGCGGCGGTCAGGACCGCTTCGTGTCCGGCGCCCGAGATCTGGAAAAAGATCTTGTTCTGGCGCTTGAGCTGGATCTCCTTGTCGTCCAGGCGGCGCGACAGGAGCATCGTGCGATACGCGGAGAGCAACTGGTCCTTGCTCAGTTCGGAGGCAACGCCCGAAGCGCGCCGTTCAGACTTTGCTGTGGTGGCCATGCAACAAAGATATCACCCACTCGTGCTTCAATAGCTCCTGAGGCGGTCTCGTGCTGGCACTGCCCATGCGAAACAGGGAGGTGTCCTCAACCGGGTGTATCGCCATGCGCATTGCCGACCGCCAGTGTACGTTCTGCGACCTCATTCACGGGGCCGGCGAGGCGTCGATCTGTTATGAGGACGCGGACTCGGTGGCGTTCATGGACATTCAGCCGGTGAATGCCGGACACGTCCTGGTGGTGCCGCGGCGCCACTTCGAGAAGTTCGAGGACGTTCCCGCTGAACTGGCCATGCACCTCTTTCGCGTGGCGACCAAGCTGGTGCCGGCGGTGAAGAAGGTATCGAACGCGGAAGGCATCAACGTCGTCGTCAACAGCGGCGCGGCGGCTGGGCAGGACGAACCACACTACCACGTCCACATCATACCGCGCTGCACGGGTGACGGCTTCGACATCCCGCTGCCCTTCGCCGGTTCGGACATGCCAGACCGGACGCTGCTTGACGCCACCGCGGTTCGAATCATGACCGCGCTACGCGACCCGGTCAGCGCCCTGCGTCGCGTGAACCTCGACGATCGTACGCCGCAGCCGACGGATAATTCGACGCGCGCAGCTTGACAGTGAACGGCTGACGGCCAAGAGCTAACGGTCAGGAGCTTACTGCCAAGAGCTTACTGCCAAGAGCTTACTGCCAAGAGCTTACTGCCAAGAGCTTACTGCCGAGAGCTTACTGCCAAGGGCTTTCTGCCAAGGGCTTACGGCCAAGGGCTTACTGCCAAGGGCTTACGGCCAAGGGCTTACGGCCAAGGGCTTACGGCCAACTGCAGTTCTATGCGGCTTGCGCGTACGCCAGCGACACAGCTCGGCGAGCCGCGCGCTTGAGAGCGCGATGCACGGTGCGCGCGTACCTCATGAAGTTCGCGCCGGCCCAGGGATATTCAGCGAAGAATTCGTACGGGAGGGAGTCGCTTTTCAGTTGGTTGCAGCGAAGGCATGCCAGCACGACGTTGCCGGGATGATGGACCCCGCCGTGCGAGAGAGGATAGACGTGATCGAGCGTCGCCGTCTCGAAGTCCAGCGCGGTGGCGCAGTAGACGCAGCGGCGGCCACAGTCCCGCATGGTCGCGTGCTTGATGGCGCGCTTGTATCTGGCTCCGCGGAAATGCGAAACCCCGGAACGCTTGGGGCGGCGGAGGCGAGCGGTGGGAAGCATGACGCGGTGACGCTGTCTTCGAACGGACATTTCACCTCGCTGAAAAAGGCGACACCCCGCCACGGGAGGTGATCCCATGGCGGGGCGTCGTTGGGCAAGCCCGTTGTTTCGGCGACCCGAGAGACGCGCGTTCCTGACGCGCATCGATACCTGATGGAGGAAAATCGTCGCTGTCGAATCAGCGTGTGCCCCTCCGAGGGGTTGTAGGCCGCCTTCGCCGTACTAATGTGAAGAAACTGTCATTCGCGCAAGAGCCAGTTGCCCCCAGCCTTGCGTCGCGTCACAGAAGGGCCGCAGGTTGGGACGAACACGGCATTCACCGAGGCGGAACACCATGACCCAGCGATCGCAGCAGATCCTTTTCGCCCTTTCGCTGGCCGCCGCGGCGTGCAGCTCGGCGCGTCCCCGTTCCGACGTCATTCCCGAGAGCCAGCTCGGCACCTACGATTTCCTCGAACGGATCACCGGTGGCAATGCCCTGGCTGCCCAGGGTGAAGTGCTGCAAGGCACTGTCACCATCTTGCGCGACTCCGTGATCGTCGACATGTCCCCTGGCCCGTGCAGCTATGAGATCCGTTCCGCCACGAGCCCCAGCATCAGTTATCGCTGCGCCGGTGTCCTGGTGACCTTCGACCGTTCGAATCCCGTGCTGCGGGCGAATTACAACACCAGCGTTATCGAGCGCGTCCCGGTACGAGTGTGCGTGCGGTACGCCACGAATTCCTCCGGGCAGCAGGTGTGCACCCAGTGGGGAACGGACTATGAGGAGCGGCGTGCTACCCGTACCGGCACGCTCCGGCTGAATAAGCGCCTTGGCTAAAAGAGTCCTACTGCCAAGAGCTGACGGCCAAGAGCTGACGGCCAACGGCTGATCGCCGAGATGGGCTAAGCTGCGCTCGGCTCTCGGCTCTCGGCCGTTGGCCGTAAGCGGTTGGCCGTAAGCCCTTGGCCGTAAGCCCTTGGCCGTAAGCCCTTGGCCTGTCGCGGCGGTTAATAATCGACCGGTCGCAGGTACGACTCCCCAATCGCCGTCGGCGACAGCATCGCCACGGTTGGCAGCCGGCGCTTCCAATGCGTGCTCTCGAGACGCTTTCGCACGAGGTTCACGTCCGCCTCCGCGAACCCGCGCGCGATGAGCTCCTCTGGCTTGTATCCGGTCAGCATCCAATTCAGAAGATCGTCCGCGCGATCGTATGAAATTCCGAAGTCCCCTTCATCTGTCTGACCCACGACAAGATCCGCGGTCGGCGGCTTGGCAACGATGTCTTCGGGGACGCCGAGGTGCCGGGCGAGTGCCCAGACCTGCGTCTTGAAAAGGTCGCCGAGTGGGTTGATCGGCGGGGCATCGTCCGCGTGCCAGGTGAAGTAGCCGAACAACCGTTCCGTCTTGTTGCCCGTCCCCAGGGGAATCGCCTTGTGCTTCGCGCTCAAGTCGAACAGCGCGATCATCCGCATGCGCGCCATGATGTTCCCCTTCCGCGCGTCATCTGCCTTGGGGTCGCTCTGGAGGTATCCGTCCACCGCGGCACTGATGTCGAGCGTGCAGCCCTCCATGTCGAGCGCGTCGAAGACGAGCTGCGCATGCTCGAGGCTTTCCTTGCTCGACGTGCGATAGGGCATCCGGACACCGATGACATTCTTCGCACCGAGAGCGCGAACGGCCAGGAAAGCCGTGACGGCGGAGTCCACGCCGCCGGAGACGCCGACGAGCGCGCGCGAAAATCCCCGCTGTGACATCTCCTCGCGGATGAAATGCACGAGCCACTCCTCGACGAGCTTCGCGTTGATGTCGAGCGGAAGCGGCGCGACGAACGGGCTGGCGCTGACGACCTGCAGCTCATGGCTCTCGGCTCTCGGCTTGCGGTTC
>DASPMP010000110.1:0-14782 GCA_035626995.1 Gemmatimonadaceae bacterium | reverse complement strand
CCCCGGAATTCGGCCATTTTGGCCAATTCCGGGTATTGTAGGTTTGTCATTGTGAACGGTCGTCTGTCATCCTGAACGACAGGTCGCTTTCCATGCTCATCAAACGCCCGCCGGACATTCCGTTCTCCGAGGTCACGCCGGAAGAGCTGTACGTCAACCGCCGCAAGTTCTTGAGGGCGGCCGGTCTCGGAGCAGCAGCGCTCGCACTCGGGCCCGGAGCGCTCGCCGCGTGCGCCAATGGAGAAGTCAAAGAAACCGGCGGCGAGGTCCTCCAGGGCGAGGAACCGAACTCGTACGAAGAGATCACGAGCTACAACAACTTCTACGAGTTTGGCACGGGCAAAGAGGATCCGAAGGCAAATTCGAGCACGTTCAATCCGAAGCCCTGGAGCGTGCGGGTGGATGGGCTGTGCAACAAGCCCGGCACGTATGCGTACGACGACCTCGTCAAGCCGCATACGCTCGAGGATCGCACGTACCGCATGCGGTGCGTGGAGGGATGGAGCATGGTCATTCCGTGGCAGGGAATTCCACTGTCAGCCATGCTGAAGCGTTTCGAACCGCGTCCGGCGGCAAAGTTTGTGGGGTTCACCACGATTCTTCGGCCGTCCGAGATGCCGGGGCAGCGCCGCGGGGTGCTCGACTGGCCGTATGTCGAAGGATTACGGCTGGACGAAGCGATGCATCCGCTGACGCTCATGGTGACAGGCATCTACGGAAAGGCCTTGTTGAACCAGAACGGCGCGCCACTCCGGCTCGTCATCCCGTGGAAGTACGGCTTCAAGGGGATCAAGTCGATCGTGCGGATCGAATTCACGGAACGGATGCCGCCGACGACGTGGAATATCTCCGCCCCGAGTGAATACGGCTTTTACGCCAACGTGAATCCCGAGGTGGATCATCCCCGGTGGTCACAGGCTACTGAGCGGCGGATCGGCGAATTCCGGCGGCGTCGGACGCTGATGTTCAATGGCTACGCCGACCAGGTCGCGAGCCTGTACACGGGGATGGACCTGGCGCGGAATTACTGACTGCCGTGCCTGCGGCACGGCGATTGTCCCCGGTACTGAAACCGGCCGTCTTCGCGCTCTGCCTCATCCCCGCAGCGCTGCTTGGATGGCACACATACCTGATCGTTACGGGGACCGCCGAACTCACCGACCTCGGCGCCAATCCCATCACGGAAATCGAGATCCAGACGGGCCTCTGGACGCTGCGGTTTCTGGCGATCACCCTCGCCGTCACTCCGGTCCGCGAGGTGACGGGTTTCGGTCAGCTCGGGAAGTATCGCCGGATGTTCGGCCTGTTCACGTTCTTTTATGCCTGCCTGCACGTCGGGACGTGGGTCGGGGTGGACTGGTTCTTCGACTGGCGGGCGATGGGCGACGAGATCATCAAGCACAAATACATTTTCGTCGGGATGTTCACCTTCGCGCTCCTCGTTCCCCTCGCCCTGACCTCGACCAAGGGATGGATCAGGCGGCTGGGCGGAAAACGATGGAACAGGCTGCACCGCCTGGTATACGTCGCGGCCATCAGCGGGACGGTCCACTACCTTTGGGCTGTCAAGAAAGACACGCTGTTCCCGCTGTTTTATCTCGCGCTATTCACGGTGCTCCTTGGCTACCGAGCCGTATTCCTGTTTCGCCATCGCCGCCCCGGGGCTCGAGCCCATCGTCGCGAAAGAGCTTCAGTCACTCGGGGACCAACCGCGAATTGAGGACGGGGGCGTCGCGTGGTCGGGGGATTTCCAGTCCATCATGCGCGCGAACCTCTGGCTCCGGAGCGCGAGCCGGGTCGTAGTCCGCGTCGCGACGTTCCGTGCCACGGAGTTCTACGAGCTTGAGAAGCGCGCACAGCGAATCGAGTGGGAGCGCTATCTCGGTAACGGTGCGACTCCCGAGTTCCGGGTCACTGCGCGCAAGTCAAAGCTGTATCACTCGGACGCGATCGCGCAGCGATTAGCAGCCGCGTGCCCGCGGCCATCCGCTGCTGTGAGCCCTCGAAGCCAACTCTTCATCGTGCGCGTTGTGAATAATGAATTCACCATCAGCGCGGACACGTCCGGCGACTTGCTCCATATGCGCGGATATCGGCAGGAGGCGGGGAAGGCGCCCTTGCGTGAGAATCTCGCGGCCGCGCTGGTCCTGTCACTGGATTGGTCGGGTGAGACGCCGCTGGTGGATCCCTTCTGTGGCTCAGGGACGATCCCGATCGAAGCGGCACTGATCGCGCGTCGCGTCCCGCCCGGCCGACACCGGCATTTCGCGTTCATGACGTGGCCGGAATCAGAGAAGAAGCGGTGGCATCAACTGCTCAGCGCTGCAGATGCGGTGTCTCGCGACCTTCCGGTGGAGATTTTGGGGTCCGATCGTGATGCAGGAGTGATCGAGGCAGCGCAGGCAAATGCCGCCCGCGCGGGCGTGCCGGAGGTGCGGTTTTCCGTGGCGCCCGTCTCGGCGGTGGAAGCGCCTGCGGGGATCGGGGTCATCGCGACGAATCCGCCGTATGGAAAACGGGTGAGTGAAGGGCGGGATCTCCGAAATCTCTACGCGCAATTTGGACATACGCTCCGATCCCGATTCGGGGAGTGGACCGTTGCGATGTTTTCTCCCGAGCCCCGATTGGACAAACAACTGGGCCTCGCGATGCGGCCGGAATTCCGAACGGAGACCGGCGGAATCCCCATTGCCGCGATGGTTGGAAAGGTGGCCGATTAGCCGTTAAGGGAGCACTGCAAGAGCACGTCTCTTGCGCTACCTCGCGTTGCAGTCGCGCGCTTTACAAGGCCTCTCCGGGCACTCGGCCTACGCCAGAGGCCGGCATTCTTCTTGAACAGAGCTCATCCATATCGCGCTTGGGTCGATCGTGATCCAGCGCGCTGAGAACAGGTCGTCGCGCTCCGGGAACACCCCGGGACGCGACGCTCGTCATCCCCTTCGTGAGGATCTGACCGTGGGCGTCAGCGAAAGTCCGGATATCGAACAGGAATCCCCGCGCTCGAAAAACGGGAAGCGCAACGGCCGGAAGCGCCGTGGCCCCGACGACATCGAAACGCAGGTCGCGACGGAAAGCGATGTCATGCCGGGGGAAACGCGGCGAGAGCGCCAGAATCGCACCCATCGCAACAAGACCCTGCGACACCTTCTGGAAGGGTTGCGCGCGCTGGATAACGGTGACTTCCGCGCCCGGCTCACGCCGAATGGCGATCCTCTGATGGCGGAAGTGGTCGAGGTGTTCAACAGCGTGGCCAGCCGTCATGAGCAATTATCTGAGGAGCTGCGACGGGTGAGCTTCTCGGTCGGACGCGAGGGCAACATGCGCGAGCGTGTGCAGCTCGCGGCGGCAGGTTCCTGGAATGTCGCCGTGGACGCGGTGAACAACCTGATCACGGACCTGGTGCAGCCGACGACCGAAGTGTCGCGCGTGATCAAGGCGGTCGCCGAGGGTGACCTGTCCCAGAAGGTGGAACTCGAGATCGACGGCAAGACCGTGCAGGGCGAGTTCTTCCGCATCGGATCCACCGTGAATCGAATGGTGGACCAGTTGCGCGCCTTCTCGAGCGAAGTGACGCGGGTGGCAAAGGAGGTCGGTACGGAAGGCGTACTCGGTGGCCAGGCGAACGTGCCGGGAGTCGCCGGCACGTGGAAGGACCTCACGGACAACGTGAACGGTCTCGCGAACAACCTTACGAGCCAGGTGCGGAACATCGCCCTCGTGACGACAGCCGTGGCCAACGGCGACCTGTCGCAGAAGATCACTGTTGAAGCGAAGGGCGAAGTTCTCGAACTGAAGGACACGATCAACGGCATGGTGGACAAGCTTTCCACGTTCGCCGCGGAAGTGACGCGCGTGGCGCGCGAAGTAGGAACCGAAGGCGTGCTGGGCGGCCAGGCGGCGGTGCCCGGTGTCGGTGGAACATGGAAGGACCTCACCGACAACGTGAACTCGATGGCGAACAACCTGACGAATCAGGTGCGCAATATCGCCCTGGTTACGACGGCGGTTGCCAACGGAGATCTCTCCCAAAAGATCACGGTCGAGGCGAAGGGGGAAATTCTCGACCTCAAGAACACGATCAACGACATGGTGGACCGCCTGCGCGTCTTCGGCGACGAAGTGACGCGTATGGCGCGCGAGGTAGGAACGGAAGGTGTCCTGGGCGGGCAGGCGAACGTGCCCGGCGTGGGTGGAACGTGGAAGGCGCTCACCGACAACGTGAACGGTCTCGCGAATAACCTGACCAACCAGGTGCGGAACATCGCGGACGTGACCACGGCAGTCGCGCAGGGCGACCTCTCGCGCAAGATCACGGTGGAAGCAAAGGGCGAGGTGCTCGCGCTCAAGAACACCATCAACACGATGGTGGATCAGCTGAACGCCTTTGCGTCCGAAGTATCCCGCGTGGCGCGCGAAGTAGGCACCGAAGGAAAGCTTGGCGGCCAGGCGCGCGTCGAAGGCGTGCTCGGCACATGGCGCGACCTCACCGAGAACGTGAACGGCATGGCGGCGAACCTCACGGTGCAGCTGCGTGACGTGAGCGCCGTGTCCACCGCCATCGCCAATGGCGACCTGACCCGCAAGATCACCGTCGAGGCGCAGGGCGAGATCCTGCAGGTGAAGGAAGTCATCAACAAGATGGTCGATCAGCTCAGCGCGTTCGCCGGCGAAGTCATTCGCGTGGCGCGTGAGGTGGGCACCGAGGGCGTGCTGGGTGGCCAGGCGAACGTGCCCGGCGTCGCCGGCACCTGGAAGAGCCTGACCGACAACGTGAACCTGATGGCGAACAACCTCACCGGTCAGGTGCGCAACATCGCCGACGTGACGACGGCCGTCGCGAAGGGGGACCTCACGCGGAAGATCACCGTCGAGGCAAAGGGCGAGGTCCTCGCGCTGAAGAACACCATCAACACGATGGTGGATCAGCTCTCGGCATTCGCGTCCGAAGTGACACGCGTGGCGCGCGAGGTGGGCACGGAAGGAATGCTCGGCGGACAGGCCAGCGTGCAGGGCGTGAGCGGTACGTGGAAGGACCTGACCGACAACGTGAACTTCATGGCCGCCAACCTCACCAACCAGGTGCGAAACATCGCGCTGGTGACGACGGCAGTGGCCAACGGCGATCTCTCGCAGAAGATCACGGTGGACGTCCGGGGTGAGATGCTCGAGCTCAAGGAAACCATCAACTCGATGGTGGAAAAGCTCCGGACCTTCGCCGACGAAGTGACACGTGTCGCGCGCGAAGTAGGCACCGAAGGACGCCTCGGCGGCCAGGCCAACGTCCCTGGTGTGGGCGGTACGTGGAAGGACCTGACCGACAACGTGAATTACATGGCGTCGAACCTCACGACGCAGGTGCGTAACATCGCCGACGTCTCGACGGCGGTCGCACGGGGCGACCTCTCGCGGAAAATCACCGTGGAAGTGCGCGGCGAAATCCTCGAGCTGAAGAACACGTTCAACACCATGGTGGACCAGCTGAACGCCTTCGCGAGCGAAGTGACCCGCGTGGCGCGCGAGGTGGGCACCGAAGGAAAGCTGGGCGGACAGGCGAAAGTCACCGGGGCGGCCGGCGTATGGCGCGACCTGACTGACAACGTGAACGGCCTGGCGTCGAACCTTACGACGCAGGTGCGAAACATCGCGCAGGTCATGACCGCCGTCGCCAACGGCGACCTGTCGCAGAAGATCTCCGTCGAAGTGTCGGGTGAGGTGCTCGAGCTCAAGAATACCATCAACAACATGGTGGACCGACTCCGGATCTTCGCTGACGAGGTGACGCGCGTGGCGCGCGAAGTGGGAACCGAGGGCATCCTGGGCGGTCAGGCCGACGTGCCTGGCGTCGCGGGCACCTGGAAGGGGCTTACCGACAGCGTGAACGCGATGGCGAACTCGCTCACCATGCAGGTGCGCAACATCGCAGACGTCGCAACGTCGGTGACGAAGGGCGACCTGACGCGGCAGATCACGGTGGAAGCGCAGGGCGAGCTCGACGAGCTCAAGACGAACATCAACCAGATGATCGGCAACCTGCGCGAAACCACGGAGCGCAACCAGGAGCAGGACTGGCTCAAGACCAACCTCGCCAAGTTCAGCCGGATGATGCAGGGACAGAAGGATCTCGAGTCCGTGTCCCGGCTCATCATGAGTGAGCTGACGCCGCTCGTGTCGGCGCACCACGGCGCGTTCTTCATGGCCGACACGGAGACCGCCGCTCCCACGCTGCGTCTCATCGCCAGCTACGCGTACCGGGCCCGCAAGCACGTCGCCAATCGCTTCGCCCTCGGTGAAGGACTCGTCGGGCAGGCGGCGCTCGAGAAGCAGCCAATCCTGCTGCAGAACGTCCCCAACGATTACATCCAGATCACGTCCGGACTGGGTGAAGCAGCGCCGCGGAACATCATCGTGCTGCCGATCCTGTTCGAGGGCGACGTCAAGGCCGTGATCGAGCTCGCGAGCTTCCTGCCATTCAGCAACATTCACCAGACGTTCCTGGACCAGCTGGCCGAGTCCATTGGTGTCGTGCTGAACATGATCCAGGCGAACATGCGTACCGAGGAACTGCTCGAGCAGTCGCAGAACCTCACGCAGGAGCTGCAGAGCCAGTCCGAGGAGCTCCGCAAGCAGCAGGAAGAGCTCAAGAAGTCCAACACGGAACTGGAGCAGCAGGCGAAGTCGCTGCGACAGTCCGAGGAGCTGCTCAAGGAGCAGCAGGAGGAGCTGCAGCAGGTCAACGAAGAGCTGGAGGAGAAGGCTTCGCTGCTCGCGGAGCAGAACGCGAAGGTCGAGCAGAAGAACCGCGAAGTCGAATCGGCGCGCCAGGCGCTGGAAGAGAAGGCCCAGCAGCTGTCGCTCAGCTCGAAGTACAAGAGCGAGTTCCTGGCGAACATGTCGCACGAGCTGCGGACGCCGCTCAACTCACTGCTCATCCTGGCGAAGCTGCTGACCGACAACAAGGAGCAGACGTTGTCGCCGAAGCAGGTCGAGTACGCCCGCACCATTCACGCGTCTGGCACGGACCTGCTCAACCTCATCAACGACATCCTCGATCTCTCGAAGGTGGAGGCGGGGAAGATGGAAGTGAACGTGGCGGACGTCTCGGTTGGAGAGATCGAGGAGTTCGTCAATCGCACCTTCCGTCCGGTGGCCGAACAGAAGAACGTCGGATTCGAGATCACGGTCGCCGAGGGAGTGCCCGAAACGCTCTATACGGACGGGCAACGGGTGCAGCAGGTCCTGAAGAACCTGCTCTCGAATGCATTCAAATTCACCGAGCGTGGCTCAGTGAAGATGACGATCCAGAAGGCGGACAAGAGTCGCCGGTTCGCGAGCCGTTCCCTCGACCAGGCGACAGACGTCATCGCCTTCGAGGTGACGGATACGGGAATCGGCATTCCGAAGGAGAAGCAGCAGCTCATCTTCGAAGCGTTCCAGCAGGCGGACGGCACCACCAACCGGAAGTTCGGTGGCACGGGGCTCGGGCTGACCATCAGCCGGAACATCGCACAGCTGCTGGGCGGCGAGATCCGGGTCGAAAGCACGCCCGGCCAGGGAAGCACCTTCATCCTGTACGTCCCGTCGCGCTTTACCCCGACGGAACCCATGGGCGGACGGCGTCCACCGCGTCGCAGCGAAATCATGTCCGTGCCGCGCCGCGAGGCTGCGACGGAGCCGCACCTGCAGCGATTCCGCGAGATGTCACGACCGCAACCAGCACCAGCGCTCACGGCCCCTGCCGCAGTCCAGGCAGAAGAGCCATCGAGTGGATCTGCATTCAACGGGAGCCCGACCAATTTCACGGGCGAGAACCAGGGATGGGCAGACGACAGCACCGAGGAAGGTGACGTCGCCACGATGGCGCGGCCCGACGAAGACCTCCCGCGCCCGGAAAGCTTCGACGATGATCGGGA
This sequence comes from Gemmatimonadaceae bacterium, assembly GCA_035626995.1. GTDB lineage: Bacteria > Gemmatimonadota > Gemmatimonadetes > Gemmatimonadales > Gemmatimonadaceae > DASPMP01. The sequence goes on along the minus strand of DASPMP010000110.1, from coordinate 6,872 downwards.
TAACCTCGAGCCGGGTGATCGCGTCGTCCTTGTGATCGAGAATGACGAACCGTTCGCGAAGATCCTCTTCGAGATGGCCCGGGAAAAAGGATTCAAGGGCGTCGTCGCGCTGGATGGCGAGGCAGGGCTTCGCATCGCGCACGCCTACAAGCCGGACGCGGTCACGCTCGACATCGATCTGCCCGGATTGGATGGGTGGACGGTGCTCGACCGCCTGAAGCACCACCCGGACACCCGGCACATTCCCGTTCACATCATCAGCGGGGTCAAGGAACGCCAGGCTGGGCTCAAGGCGGGCGCCATTGCCTATCTCGAGAAGCCGGTCACCGCCGAGGCGCTGGATGAATCGTTCTCGCGGATCTCGCAGTTTATCGACCAGCAGGTCAAGCGCCTGCTCGTGGTGGAAGACGAGGAATCGCAGCGCAAGGCGATGATCGAGCTCATCGCGCACGAGGACGTCGAGATCACCGCCGTCGCGTCGGCGGACGAGGCGTTGCGCGAGCTGTCGCAGAAGCACTACGACTGCATGGTGCTGGACCTCGGCCTCAAGGGCGAGACCGATGGCTTCCAGTTGCTGGAAACGGTGAAGTCTGATCCGTCGAAGCGCGAATTGCCCATCATCATTTACACCGGTCGCGAGTTGTCGCAGGCTGACGAAACGCGGCTGCGCAAGCTCGCGGAAACGATCATCGTGAAGGACGTCAAATCCCCCGAGCGCCTGCTGGACGAGACCGCGCTCTTCCTGCACCGCGTGGAGAAGAAGCTGCCCGAGCAGAAGCGTCGCATGCTCGAACGCCTGCATAACCAGGACGGCGTCTTTGCGGGGAAACGCGTGTTGATCGTCGATGACGATGTCCGGAACATCTTTTCCCTGACGAGCGTCCTCGAGGATCACGGGATGGTCGTCGACTTTGTCGAGAACGGAAAAGACGCCATCGGCAAGCTGCAGGAGAATCCGGAATACGAAATCGTGCTCATGGACATCATGATGCCCGAGATGGATGGCTTCGAGACCACGCGGCGCATCCGCGCGGAAGAGCGGTTCAAGACGCTGCCCATCATCGCCCTCACGGCAAAGGCCATGAAGGGCGACCGGGAGCGCTGCATCGCGGCAGGTGCGTCCGATTACATCACGAAACCCGTGGATACCGAACAGCTCCTGAGTCTCATGCGCGTATGGCTGTACCGCTGACCGAAGCTGCGGTGACGGCTCCCCCCATGGCGGCATCGCCAGGGGAGAAGCCGTCGCGCAGCATGCCCGGTCCGCCTCCGGGATACGACCCCGAGCTCGAGCGGCTCGAGGTGGAGCTGCTCCTGGAAGGCGTATTCCGGCATTACGGCTTTGACTTCCGCTCGTACGCGTACGCCTCGATGCGACGGCGCTTGTGGAAGCGCGTGGAGGCGGAAAAGCGCGTCACGCTTTCGGAACTCCAGAGTCTCGTCCTGCATGATCAGGATGCGATGGAGCGACTGCTGCTCGACCTGTCCGTGAACGTCACGTCGATGTTTCGCGATCCGCTCTTCTACGTCGCGTTCCGGCAGCATGTCATTCCCTTGCTCCGGACGTACCCGTTCATCCGGATCTGGCATGCCGGCTGTTCGACAGGTGAAGAGGTCTACTCAATCGCGATCCTCCTCGAAGAGGAGGGACTGTACGACCGCGCGCGCATCTATGCGACCGACATCAACGACGTCGTGCTGCAGCAGGCCCGACGCGGCATCTTCCCGCTCGATCGGATGCAGGAGTACACGGAGAACTACATCCGCGCCGGCGGGTCCCGCTCGTTTTCCGAGTACTACACGGCGAAGTACGACGGCGCACTGTTCGACCAGCGCCTGATGCGGAACGTGGTCTTCGCACAACACAACCTGGTGACGGACCGTTCCTTCGCGGAATTCAACGTCATCTTCTGCCGCAACGTCCTCATCTATTTCGACAAGGACCTTCAGAACCGCGTCCACGCGCTCTTCTATGAGAGCCTGGTGCGGTTTGGCGTGCTCTGCCTTGGCAGCAAGGAGTCGCTGAAGTTCTCCAAGTACGAGCCATGCTATGAACGCATGGATACCAGTGAAAAGATCTACCGGAAGGTCTCCTGACCATGCGAGCGACCAGGAGAACGGCGCCCTGGGCTACGAAATCGTGGTCGTCGGCACGTCCTGGGGCGGCCTCGCGGCGCTGCGCGCTATCGTCGCTGCGCTGCCTGCCGGCTATACCTTGCCCATCGCCATCGTCCAGCATCGGCATCGGGACTCGGATGGTCTCGCGAAGTTTCTGCAGAGCCACACCGCGCTCAACGTGTGTGAGGTCGAAGACAAGCAGCCCATCGAGGGCGGCAAGATTTTCGTGGCCCCTGCCAACTATCACATGCTGGTCGAACGCGGACACCTGGCGCTCTCGGTCGACGCGCCGGTTCGGTTCAGCCGCCCATCGATCGACGTTGCCCTTACCAGTGCTGCCCACGCCTACGGGCATCGCGCGGTGGGTGTCGTCCTCACGGGCTCCAATGCCGACGGTGCGGAGGGCCTCCGCATCATCGCGGACGCGGGAGGGATGGCGGTGATCCAGACCCCCGATACCGCCGAGGCGCCGACGATGCCCCAGGCAGCTGCCCGAGCGGTACCGACAGCGCGAGTGTTCCCGCTGGCGCGCATCGCATCGTTTCTGGCGACATTACCGAGCGTGTATGACACGGAGCGGGCGTCGTGACCGACCCCGTCCAGACGACACCCCGGAGCGTGTTCGCGCTGCGCGATCAGGTGGAGATCCTGCTCGTCGACGATCGTCCCGAAAATCTCCTTGCGCTCGAAGCGATCCTCGAACCGCTCGGTCAGAAACTCGTCCGGGCGCATTCGGGCGAGGAGGCGCTGCGCAAGCTTCTGCGCCACGACTTCGCGGTCGTCCTGCTCGACGTGCAGATGCCCGGAATGAACGGCTTCGAGACCGCGCAGCTGATCAAGGCGCGCGAACGCACGCGGTATATCCCGATCATCTTCCTCACCGCCATCAGCAAGGAAGAGGATTACGTCTTCCGCGGCTATCAGGTTGGCGCCGTCGATTATATCTCGAAGCCGTTCCAGCCGGATGTCCTGCGCGCGAAGGTCGCGGTCTTCGTCGACCTCCACCTGAAACAGAAGCGGCTTGCGGAGCAGGAGTCGATGCTGCGCGAGGGGGAGCGCCGCATGACCGAGCTGCGGCACATGCGCGAGCTGCTGCAGTCGGAAGCCCGCTTTCGCGAGATCGTCAGCACGGCCATGGACGCGATCGTCATCTTCGACGAACAGGAACGCATCAGCCTGTTCAACGCGACCGCCGCCAAGATGTTCGGCACACCGGCCGAGCAGGCCATCGGCAAGCCGATCTCCGAGTTCTTCATCGAGAGTGAAAGCGCGGAGACGCTGCGCTCCCTCTGCTCAAAGGTGAAATCCAACGTCCCGGATTCCGGTGGAAGCAGCGACGTCCAGCAGCATGTGGCAGCCCTCCGTGGTAGCCGGTCGTCCGGGGAATCGTTCCCCGCCGAAGCGTCCATCTCGTGCTTCGACGGGAAGGAAGGGCAGCATTTCACCCTGATCGTGCGTGACATCTCCGAGCGCGTGCGACAGGAGGAGGCGCTGCGCCAACAGGCCACGCAGCTCGAGCGCACGATGGCCGAGCTCAAGCTCGCGAACGAAGAGCTGAATCGTCGCCAGGACGATCTCGAGCGCGCCATGACCGCTCGCAGCCGCTTCTATGCCTCCATGAGTCACGAGCTGCGCACGCCAATCAACGCTGTACTCGGCTACAGCACGTTGTTGCTCGAGAACATCTATGGACCGCTGAACGAAAAGCAGGCGGAGGGAATCCAGCGCACGCAGCGCGCCGCCAAGCATCTGCTCGAGCTCGTGAACGATGTCCTGGACCTTTCGAAGATCGAAGCCGGGAAGATCGACCTGCGCCTCCAGCCGGTGATGTTCCCGACCATTGTCGAGGAGCTCTTTGTGACGGTCCGGCCCCTGGCCGACAAGTACGGCTCAAAGCTCGCGCTTGATGTCAATGGATCGGAATCGATGCAGGTCGTGTCCGACCCGCGTCGCGTTCGTCAGATCCTCCTGAACTTGTTGTCGAACGCGATCAAGTTCGGTGGCGGGAAGCCCATCTGCGTGAAAGTGGAGCGAGAAGCGGACGACGGCGTGAAGGTCTCGGTCATCGACCAGGGCGCTGGCATTCCCGAAGACGATCAGGAGCGCATTTTCCAGGAGTTCGTGCAGCTGGGGAAGACGCAGCTGCAGGAGGGTACCGGACTGGGACTGCCGATCTCACGCCGCCTGGCCGAGCTGCTTCAGGGTTCTCTCCGGCTGGAATCAGCGGAGGGGAAGGGAAGCACCTTCATCCTTACGCTGCCGGCGAGCGCCGATACGCGCAGTCCCCGACTGGAACAGGAAAAGCCACAGCGCGCAGTCGATGAACGCGGCCGACGCAACGCTCACAAGAGCGCTGCGCCGGCGTCTGCCTGACCTACTCGACGACAATCCGTCCGGACATCGCAGCACCGTGGACCGTGCAGTTGTAGTTGTAGGTGCCCGCGGTGGCAAAGGTGCGGGAGAAGGTGCCCGCCGCCTGCGTCGGTGAATTGGGTCCGCCTGCGGGGAACGTCACGTTGTGCGTGATGCCGCCTGTGTTCCCCCACGTCCACGTGATCTGACTGCCCGCCGACACAGTAACGCACGCCGGGAAGAAGCTGTTATTGGCGACGGCGATGCTCGTCGCCGTGCTCGTGCACAAATTGTTATTGCCCCCGCCGCCGCCATTATTGCCGGTCGGTGGATCGTCGCTGCCACTGCATGCAATAGCTGCGGCAAGGAGCACTGGGACTCCGACTCGTGTGATTCGCACGCTGCCTCCCGAGGACGTTCAGGTTTTCTCTGCCCTGATAATTCAAAACTCGAAGCCGGTCCCGAGAGTCACATGATCATTCCTGAGCCACCCCGTGCTGTAGAGCGTGCTGAGCCGTCGATACTCGATTCCGACGAACATCGGCCCTGGAGGCCGCAGCATCGCATAGCCGGCGCAGACGTCGTTCCGACGGCGCGCCACTGATCCATCCGGCTGATCCGTACCGCACCCGATGCCGGCCGAAAGCCCTGGTCGCGGCATGACGTTCACCTGTGCCCAACCCCCGGTTGACTGCAATGGTTCATTCGCCGGCGTGAAATTCTGGCCGATGCCACCGCCGCCGAGTCCCCGAAGTGCCTGGCCGGTAAAGTATTCGCCACGAACATCGAGCCAGCCATGCACCGCCACGCGCAGATCGCAGGCAATCGCCTTCGACTCCTCGCGCTCGGCGAGGGGCATCAACCAGCCCCGATGCACACCGCATCCAACTTCGCCAGGATGGTCGTCTCCCCAACCCGCTGACACGCGTCCTTGCAGGAACGGCCGTGCCGAACGTTCCGCGAGGTCGTTGTCGGTATCGAAGAAGGCCGCCGGATCCCCACTCGTCGGCGCAAGCACCGCGACCTGCGTCCCCCATCGCAACCCGCGCGTTATCTCGGCGCCAGCCCGGATTTGCGGTAGCCACAGCCAGAGATTGCCGGCCGCGGCAAACGCGGGCGATCCCACTGCGCCGACGGTCATGGGGTCCACATCACTGATGAGCGGCGATTCCTGGCCCACCATCACATCTGCATGCGTCCACCGGAGGATTCCCCGCGCTGTGCGGAGACGCAGGAGCGGAAAGGTTCTTCCGCCACCAGACGGCACCTGCCCTCCGTAGAAGTCGACATCTACATCCCCCGTAAAGGTGCCGTTGAGTGCTTCCGGAACGGTGACAGCCAGGCCGAGCCGACTTTGGCGAATGGCCAGACCCAATCCGCGCATGGGGACCGCAGGGACGGGGTCCGGTTGCACGAACTGGGGGTTGTCGACGTTGTTCACCCGCCGCGAATTCGAGAAGGCGTTCATCAGGATCCGCCCATTCAGTTCCATGCGTGCCCTGGAACGCGTCGTGACCGCGCTTTGTGCCTGCTCGGCGATCTGCATCTCGAGTGCAGCGATCGCAGCTTCGGCGCGTCGCAGGCGCTCGGCCAGGGAGTCTCGAGGCGACTGCGCCTGTATCATTCCGGCATGCGTCGCGCTGGCCAGGGCGATCAAGGCGATCGCAATGAAAAATCTTGACCTTCCGCGCTGCGCGGCGTCACTGTAGGCGAGTACTTTCGTCATGTATCTAAGGAAGGAAGTAAGGGCGGACCGATGCGTTTGAAACGATATTTGCCGGTGCTGTGCGCGATCATCCTGGCCACGCAGGCCGCGGCGCAGCCCGTCGCCGGCCGAGTGACCATTGTCGAACGTCCGGGAGAGGTAACCGAAGACCTCCAGAACGTTGTCGTATTCTTAGAGCCCGTGGGCGAACGCACGCGTGTGGCTGCATCGTCCATGGCGCCGACCAACACTGTCATCGCGCTGCAATCTCGGCAATTCTCGCCGCGGGTGCGCGTCGTCACCCAGGGAAGCAGGATCGAGTTCCCGAACCAGGATCCCTTCAGCCACAACGTCTTCTCGAAGACGAATGGCGGGTTCGACACCGGTTCCTTTGGTCGCGGCAAGACCCGCGAGCAGTTGTTCCACGACCCGGGCGTGTACTCGCTGTATTGCAATGTGCATCCGCGCATGACGGCGTTCGTCATCACGGTCAACACGCCGCACTTCACGCAGGCGGGACTCGATGGGCGTTTCGCCTTCGATTCTGTGCCGCCTGGCAGATACCGGCTTCACGTCTGGCACGACCGCGCGAACTCCCATGTCAAGGACGTGACGGTATCGGCAGCGGGATTGCGGAACATCGTGGTCGAGCTGGACGCGAAGGGTTACAAGTACGTGCAGCACAAGAACAAGTTCG
>DASPMP010000109.1:0-12890 GCA_035626995.1 Gemmatimonadaceae bacterium | reverse complement strand
GCTCGCCGACGCATACCGAAGGTCCGCGTCGCGCTGCAGTGCCTTGTCCATCACCAGCTGAACCGCAGGCGGCCAGCTGATATCGGCCTTCATCTCGCTCAGCTTCTTCGGCTCATCCGTCAGGCGTGCGATCATCGACTCCTGCACCGTCTCGCCAGGAAACGGAAGCTTTCCCGTCATCATCGCGAACGACACCAGCGCCAGCGAATAGATGTCGCTCCGGCCATCCAGCTTGTCGCCGGCGAGTTGCTCCGGGGACATGTACTCCGGCGTGCCGACGACGAGCCCGGTCTTTGTCACCTTCTGCGCTTCGTTGTTCGCCGCCTTCGCGATGCCAAAGTCCACGACCTTCACGCAGTCAGACCCATCACGATTGTTCGCAATCATGATGTTGTCCGGCTTGAGGTCGCGGTGGACGATCCCCATGTCGTGCGCCACGGCCAGCGCTTCCGCCGCCTGGCGGGTGATGTCCGCGGCGCGAATGGGCGCCAGCGCGCCGCTCTGCTCGATGACCTTGGTGAGCGCGGGCCCTTCGACGAACTCCATCGCGAGATAGATCAGGCCATCGCTCGTCTCGCCGAAGTCGTACACCGACGCCACGTTCGTATGACTGATCTTGCTGGCGTTTGCCGCCTCGCGATTGAACCGGCTGATGGCGTCCGCATCGTTCACCATCCCCGGATTCATCACCTTCACCGCGCTCTTCCGCCCCATCTTCACATGCTCGGCGAGGTACACGGTGCCCATGCCGCCTTCGCCCAGCTTCTTGAGGACGTGATAGCGGTCGGCGATGATCGAGCCGACGAGGTCAGCGGCCGCGCCCTGCGACTTCAGCGTCGATCCGTCCTTCGGACAGAAACGCTGGTCGAGCTCGTACTCGGTGCCGCACTGCGGACAGATCTTGAGTGCGCTCACACGTTCTCCACGCGCATGATCTGGTCGCCGACGAGGAAGCGCTGCCCCTTCTTCAGCTCCCGGTCCCCACGCACCGCCATCGCGACACCGTTCCGGCTGCCGGCATCATGAATGAAGAACTCGATGTCTTCCGACACGATTTCCGCGTGCTTCCCGCTCATCGTCTGGTCGTACGGGAAGATCCAGTCGCCCGTTTCCCTGCCGAGCATGGTGCTGCGGCCAGGGGAAAGGTGGAAGACGTCGCGCACGCTGCCGTCGGCGCGCACCTGCTCGAGGATGGCAACATCAACCGGCGGCGTCACCGACCCCATGCGACGCGTCGAATCCGCTTCCGGTGGATGCGGTCCGGGATAGCCCAGGCGACGGAACCGCAGCAGCTGCGAGCCGATGAGGATCAGGTCACCGTCGATGAGCTTGGTCGGCTGGTCGATGAACACCCAGCTTCCGTTGCGTGATCCGAGGTCGCGGAGCCACAGGCTCCCTTCGTTCAGGTCGATGCGCGCGTGCAGCGGCGACAGGAAGACGTCGAACGCGAACTTGATGTCCGCGTCGCCTCGGCCGATGATCGCCTCGCCCCGGTCGAGCTCGAAGACGGACGCCGGCTCGCCGCGCTCGTCGAGGATTGCGATCTGTGGGCCGCTCTGCGCCTGCATGCCATCGATGACGGCGCTCAGTGGCTTCACGATCGATACCCGCTCTCCCACGCGCGTGCCGCAGCGGGAGCAGAACAGGTCGACTCCCTTCACGAACGACGCGCTGCAGTGGCGGCAGGCCGACTCCTGCGCCTGCACGGAGACGCGGGTGCCGCAGGCGGCGCAATACGGGAAGCGCGCGTCGGTGGCGTGGCCACACTTGCGGCACTTCGCCCCCGGCACGGGCAGGGTCCGATCCGGGTCGATGCCCCCCGTCAGGCCTTCCAGTGCTCTCTTCTCCTGCGCCCCCTTCAAACCTTCCAGTGCTCTTTTCCCCGGTCCCTCTTTTCCCTGTTCCCCCGCTTGAGGCATGCTGCTGGCAGAAGTACCTACCGGCGCGACGCGCGCCGCTGACGTCGTCAGCGGCTTGCCGCAGTCACTGCAGAATCGCGCGGCGTCGTCATTCGCCTGCCCACAAAAGCTGCAAGTCGTTTTCACGGCGTGACTTGTAGGGGAGGGGGGAACGGCGGGCGAGGCGGGAGAGCTGGGGAGGGTCACGCTGAGGTCCCCAAGGGGAAAAACGGCATGGGCCGCGAATATAGGTCGCAAAAAATGGGGGGTCAATGAACGGAACGTCCATAAGGTGGTGTCGCTGCTCGGTTTCCCGTACCGCGGCGGGAAGGCGTGCAGGGCACGGTTACCTTTCCCCCACCATGAGATCCGGCGCGTTGGCGCTGCTGACTGTCGTCTTCGTGGCGGCCTGCCGTCCCGCCGTCGTGGCGCCGACGCCAGAACCCGTCCCCGCAACGGTCGTTCGGGCCCCGCTGCCAGCTGTGCCCCTCGTAGAGGGGCCCTTGGCGCCCAAGGTGGTTTATCCGCAAGCCAACCAGATGATCGGCTCGCGCGACAGCACCTTCGTCCTAGGATCGGTCGGCAACGGCCGCGCGTCATTGACCATCAACGGCCTTCCGGTGCGCGTCTGGCCCAACGGGTCATACCTGGCCTTCGTCCCGAACCCGCCCCCGACGGCGCCTCAATACGACCTCGTCGCGGTACTGGGGAGCGACACGGCACGGGCGACCCGGCCGGTCCGCGTCGCCGGGATGCCGGTGGACTCGACACAACCGCTGCCCCCACCACCGCCGCCGAATGTCGTCACCGATACTACCCCTACCTGGGTAATACTGGGCGACTCCATCTCCGTCGCGAGCGACACGGATCGCGTCATCATCGGCCGTCCCGGCCCGAACGGCGTGTACCGCTGGTACCTGATGCCTGGCACGCGCGTGCAGCTCACCGGGCGCTACCCCGGCTACGCGCGCATCCGGCTGGATTCTGCGCTGCAGATATGGGTGGACGCCGCGGATGCGAAGACCTTTGCGACGGACACGGTGGCGCCGCGCCGCGTGGCGCAGAACGCCCGCGTCCGTACGGCGAACGAATGGTCCGACCTGATCATCCCCGTCGGCGAACGTCCCGCGTACTTCGTGGAGGAGAAGGAACGGAGCATCGACTTCACCCTCTACGACACCCGCGGCGGCACCGACATCGTCAGCTTTCCGACCACCGATTCGTTGATCAAGAGCGTCGAGTGGACGGCGGATCGCACTGAGCGGATTCGCTATACCGTGCGGCTCACCCAGGAACCGTTCGGTTACCTGGTGTTCATGGAGAACAACGCGATCGTCCTGCGGGTGCGCCGCAAGCCGCCTGCGGTCGGCAACGTGTTTGTCAGGACAGGTCCCACCGCCACCGCGCCAGCCACACTCGCTCCGTCGTCGGCGCTTCGTGGCCTGACCATCGTCGTGGATCCTGGCCATCCCCCTGCGGGCGCCACCGGTCCTACGGGACTGTATGAAGCCGACGCGGTGCTTCCCGTGGGATTCGCGCTGCAGCGCATCCTCACGGAGCGCGGGGCGAATGTCGTGATGACGCGCACCACCCGTGATGCAGTTGATCTGGCGTTACGTCCCATCATCGCCCGCCGAGCCAATGGCCATGCCTTCGTGTCGCTGCACTACAACGCGTACGGTGACGGGATCAATCCCTTCACGCAGCGGAACGGTATGGAGGTGTACTTCTACCGGCCGCACTCGGAGCCACTCGCGCGCGCGGTGCAGACCCAGATGCTCCGGTACATCCCGCTCGAGGATCAGGGAGTGTTCTTCCGCAGCCTGGCCGTTGTGCGGAACACCTGGATGCCGTCCATTCTCGTGGAGGGGGGCTTCATCATCATCCCCGAGCAGGAGCACGCGTTCAAGACGCCGGAATTCCAGGAGCGGTACGCGCGCGCTGTCGCCGACGGGCTCGAGGCATACTTTCAGGCATTGCGGTCTGGCAACTAGCACAGCGGGGAAAAAGAGTGGTTCGACACGGATAACTACAGGATTTTGCGGAAACGGCACGAATGCACAATGCATCAACGTCCATCGTGCCGTTTCGGGTTGATCTGTCTTGATCCGTGTGAAACCGCTTCTCGATGAACGCGTTCCGGCGAGCATGAGGCACCGCATGTCGGCTGCCGGGGGGCGCATGCCGGTCATCGCCTGTCTGCTCGTGCTCGCGGCCTTGCTTCCGTCGCCCCTACGCGCCCAGATCCGGCCGGACGCGGACTGGCGCACGCTCAGGACCGAGAACTTCTACATCCACTTCACGCCACCGCTCGAGGACATCGCGCGTCGCGCGGCGGTCCAGGCGGAAAGCGCCTACGCGCAGCTGCAGCAACACCTCACGAAGCCGCGCGGAAAGATCGACCTGCTCATCAGCGACGACGTCGACTTCTCGAACGGCTACGCCACCCCGGCGCCGTCGAACCGCATCGTCGTCTACGCGAACCCACCGGTATCGGAGAGCGCGCTGCGCTTCACCGACGACTTTCTGCAGCTCGTCATCACCCACGAGCTGGTGCACCTCTTCCACCTCGATCGCGTCGGCGGCGTGTGGGCGATGCTCCAGAAAATCTTCGGGCGCACGCCCATGCTCTTCGTCAATGGCTACCAGCCTCGCTGGATGGTGGAGGGGCTCGCCGTGTATTACGAGTCACTCCTCACGGGCAGCGGACGCATCGTCGGAAGCGAGCACCACATGCTCGCCCGCGCGGCAGCCCTGGAGCATCGCTTTCCCCGTGTCGACCAGCTGTCGTATGTGAATCCGCATTTTCCATATGCCTATGGTGCGTACGCGTACGGCTCGCTCTTCATGGATTTCCTGGGACGCACGCATCCCGACACCGCGATGCGCACCTTCATCGAGCGCTCCAGCCGCCGGCTGTTCCCGTGGAACCTGAATGGCGCATCGCGCCGCGCGTTCGGGGAGAGCATCACCGCTGAGTACAACCGCTGGGCGCGCTCCCTCGCCGACAGCCTGCCTCCGTCCACGCCACCCATGCGTGGATGGGAAGACCTCACCACCGATGGCGTGTACGCCGCGTTCCCGCGCTGGCTGGACGACACGACGCTCATCTACTCCGGCACCCCCGGACGCGAGTCGTACGGCGCGTACCGCCTCAGGCGTCGCACCGGCCGCACGGGAGCGCGCAACATCGTGGACCGCGATCGCATCGCGCGACGCCACACCCGGTCGCCCAACACCGTCCTGCCGGACGGGTCACTGCTCTATTCGGAGCTGGAGTATACGTCGCCGTACACCCTGCGCTCCGACCTCTACATCGACCGCGTGCGCGGGGGGAAGCGCCGTCTCACCCACGGCGCTCGGCTGAGCATGCCGGATGCGCGTGCCGACGGCCGCATCGTCGCTGTACAGGCGGTTCCCGCAGGAACGCGCATCGCCCTGGTCGGCGCGGACGGCGGCGACATCACGCCAATCACGAACGGCTCGCTCGACGAGCAGTGGGCCGAGCCCCGCTGGTCGCCGGACGGGCGATACATCGCCGCGGTCCGATGGACGCGCGGCGGGACGGCCGCAATCGTCGCGATCGACACGACGGGAGCGGTGGTGCAGACGCTGATTGCCGAGCGTGCGGTGAGTGCGACGCCGAGCTGGTCGCCGGATGGACGATACGTGTATTTCGCGTCCGATCGGACCGGCATCATGAATCTTTATCGCGGCGCATTCGAACCGGGGGCGCAAGCGGTCGTGACGCGTGTGTCCGATACGCAGACGGGCCTGTTCGAGCCGCAGCTGTCCCCCTCGGGACGCGAGCTGGCCGCCGTCGTCTTCAAGGCCGATGGCTATCACGTCGGCGTCGCGACAGTCGACACCAGCGGGACGCTCCCCATCCCGGCGATCGAGCGTGTCGCGCCCCGTTCAGCGCCACCCGTCGCACGTCACGACGGTCACGCCACCCAATACTCCGCATGGCGCACCCTGCGTCCCCGCGCCTGGCTCCCCTTCGGCGAGCCGGCGCTCGATGAGAATTCCTTCAGGCTCGGCGCGCTCGTCAGCGGCGAGGACATCGCCGAGCGTCACGCGTACCAGGCGCTGATGTTCGTGCCGAGTGATGGCAGCGGGTTGACCGGGTCATTCACGTACCGTAATGCGATGCTGGGACAGCCGCTCGTGGAGGTCGCGGGCTCGCAGGACTGGGAGAACATCGCCTGCGTGCAGGATCAGACCCAGGGCGGGGCGTGCATCGGCGACCTGCGTCGCCGCATCCGCGAGGCGGGTCTCACGTTCACGATGCAGCGTCCGCGGTCGCGCACATTCTCGTTCGCGAGCGTGGGAGGTGGCGTCGAGGTGCGTGACTATGCCACCGACGCCCCGTCGCTGATCGACCGCGTCGACTCCGTGTATCGTCGCACCTTCTACTACCCGCGCGTCGTCGCCTCGGCGGGGTGGAGCAACGTGCAGTCGCCGCCGACGGCCATCTCGCCCGAGGATGGGATCTCGGTATCTGCGACGTCGCGGCATCGCTGGCGCACCGGTGCCAGCGGCACGCTGACGAACAGCCTGGTCGCGTCAGCGTCGGCGTACAAGTCGCTCGACCTGCCCGGCTACGCGCATCATGTGATTGCGTTCAATGCCGCGGGGGGAATCCAGGACAATCGCTCCACCGGCTATTTCGAAGTCGGTGGCGTCAGCGGTGGGATCGTCGAGGTGTTTCCCGGATACGCATTGGGTGAGGGGCGACGCACCTTCGGCGTCCGCGGGTTCGACGGGGCAGCGCAGCTGGGCATCTATGCGTTCAAGGGGTCGCTGGAGTATCGCGCACCGCTGAGCATTCCCGCGCGCGGCATCGGTGCGCTGCCGCTGTTCTTCGAGCGCACGAGCGTGTCGCTCTTCGCCGACGCTGGCGCCGCGTGGTGCCCGGGCCTGTTCGCGGCGCGTCCCGTGCCGGGCAGTTCACGCTGTACTGCCGCCGAAGTTGAAGCCGGTATCGCCTTCCTCGAGCCTCGCCTGCTCGCGTCGTTCGGCGGCGAGGTCGCGATCTCCGCGGCGATCCTCAGCTGGGACGTGCCGTATCGCTACCGCGTCGGCGTTGCCGTTCCGGTCATGGGTATGGATTCGGCGTTCGGCAACATCGATCCCCGGGTGTACTTCGCCGTTGGAGTTCCGTTCTAGCTCCTGCTGTCGGGCGTTCGCCCAACGTGTGGGATGACGGTACCTCTCCGGCGCGGACCACGCTGCGTTTCCTCGTCTCGCGCTCCTTCGCTGTTGCTCAGTCCGCGCTCGACTCCGGTCCTCGCTGGCTGCTCCGGTGTGCGGCAGTCGCCGCATCCCGTCGCAGACGGTCCGCTCTGGAGAGGTACCGTCCTCGCACACGCCGCCGCACGCCCGTCTCAGGCGGATGAAAACATGACTCCTGCGGTAGGCCCGGAACGACTGTTGTCGGCCTCGAGTCTGGCGGGGCGGCGGGGTGCCCAGAGCGCGGCTCCTGAACGGACCGGGCACCCGCGCGTGCGCGGGTGGGCCGCGAAGCAGAGCGAGCGAAGCGAAGAGCGCAGCGAGCGTCCGCGCGACGGGCATCCCGTCGCTCCGCCAACCTCGAGGCCGACCTACCGATATTGAGCTTGCAATGCCACGTACGACTCGACCGTCTTGGCGATCCGCCCCCGCTCCTCCATGGTCGTCTCACGCACGATCCGGCCCGGCACGCCAAGCACGAGTGAATTCGGCGGAACGACGAACCCTTCGCGAACCACGGCGCCTGCGCCGATGATCGAGCCACTCCCCACGCGCACGCCGTTCAGCAGCACCGCGCCCATCGCGATCAGCACATCGTCCTCGATTACCGCGCCGTGCACGATCGCGCGATGGCCCACGCCGACGCGCTTGCCGATGTGACAGGGAACGCCCGCGTCGCAATGCACGACGCATCCATCCTGGATGTTGCTGTCCTCGTCGATCGTGATCGCGTCGCTGTCACCGCGCAGCGACGCGAACGGCCACACGGACACGCGCGGGCCAAGGGTGACGTCGCCGGCGACGTATGCCAGCGGATGGACGAATGCAGTCGGGTGCGTAACAGGCATGGTAGGTGCGATTCCTCTCGGCGAATGCGGCGCCGGAAGCTAAGCGCCCGACAAGAAATGGAGGCGAGATGCCAAACAGCGAAAGCCATCTGTGCGCGATCTGCGCGGCCGAGTTCGGATCGAGCAAGGACCTGGTCCAGCACGAGCGGGCGCATCACTCGCAGCACGCGGCCGCGTCGACAGACGATAACCGGAGCGAGACGCGGTTGCCTGACACCAGCAGGCAGAACCGCGAATTCACCCGGAGAAATATCGAATAATTTGGGGGCGGAAGTCGCCGTTCGGGTGTATCCTTAAGAATGACCACTAGCGTACAAGGCGAGACCGGACTGGGCAGTACCTCCTGGCGTGAGATCGGTACCCGGTACGGCCGCACTGAAGTGCGCCGTGCATACATCCAGGTTGCAACGACACTCATCCCGTTGGCGATCGGGTTCACGTTGATGGCGCTGTCGCTGTCGCTGCCCTACTGGGTGACGCTCCTCCTCGCGATCCCAACGGCCGGTTTCCTGGTGCGCACGTTCATCATCATGCACGACTGCGCCCACAGCTCGTTCCTCCCCTCGCGGCGGATGAACGACGCCATCGGTGCATTCACCGGCTACCTGACGCTGACACCGTTCGCGCAATGGCGTCGCGATCACGCCATTCATCACGCGTCGTCGGGTGATCTCGACCGGCGCGGGCATGGCGATGTCGACACGATCACCGTCGCCGAATACAAGGCGCTCTCGAAGAAGGACCAGTTCAAGTACCGGATGAAGCGCAATCCATTCGCGCTGTTGATCGTCGGTCCCGTGTACCTGATGTGGAGCCAGCGCTTCCGTCCGCGCAGCAAGGCCACGAAGGACAAGCAGATCTTCAGCGTATGGTGGACGAACGTCGCGATCGTGGGGACCGTCGCTGCCTTCGCCATCGCGGGGCTGCTCGCCGAGTTCGCGCTCGTGTACGTGCCCGTGATGTACATGGCCGCCAGCGCCGGCATCTTTCTGTTCTACGTGCAGCACCAGTTCGAAGGGACGTACTGGGATCGCAAGCCCGAATGGGACTACGTCACTGCATCAATCGCGGGAAGCTCATATCTCAAGCTGCCGCAGCCGCTGATGTGGATGACCGGGAACATCGGCCTGCACCATGTGCATCACATGGCGCCGCGCATCCCGAACTACCTGCTGCAGGAAGCGCACGACGAGAACCCGATGTTTCACAAGGTGACGGTCGTGACGCTCAAGGACACGCGACGCGCGTTCCAGCTCGCGCTGTGGGACGAAGAGCGTAATCGGCTCATCAGCTTTCGCGAGCTGACCTAACAGCCTCGGCCCTCGGCCTCGGCTTTCGCGGACGCCCGGCTGCAGAAGGCCGGTGACTCTCCGTCGCGGACCACGCTGCGTTTCCTCGTCGCGCGCTCCTTCGCTTTCGCTCAGTCCGCGCGCCGACTCCGGTCCTCGCTGGCTGCTCCGGTGTGCGGCTGCGCCGCATCCCGTCGCAGACGGTCCGCTCTGGAGAGCCACCGGCCTTCCGCGCTGGGCCGCGACGCTGGCGCCTAGGCATCACACTTCGCCTGCTAGCCGAAAGGTTACGGACCGACTGTGGCGCGAGTGCCGAGAGCCGAGATCTCGATCCAGCGCACCATCTCCGGATGCGGCAGCAGCGGCTCACCTGAATACACGATCGGCATGCCCGCGAGATCGCGCGGCAGCTTGTCACGACTTACGGTCCCTTTCGAGATCAGCACCGGCACGACGACGACGTCCTTGCCCGTGATCATCCGCTGCAGCTCCACGAGCTCACGCGTCCGCAACACCGCCTCGGCGCGCACCGCCGCCGGCGCGTCGTCCCGCACCAGCTCCACGCGCACATCGCGAAAGCCGGTCGTCACCTTCACCGAATCCGCAACGACGCGCAGGTTGGTCATCCACGCGGCGTAATCTTCCGCGGAGTTCGGGCCGTGTCCCACGATGAGCAACGCGTGCTCGGCAGGCTTGGGCGCCAGCGCACGCGCGCGATCGGCGATGATTCGCCCGAGCTGGGGCGACGCATCCAGCGCCTTCGCCAGGCGGATGCGCACCTTCGTCTTCGGGCGCTCGATCCCTGACATGTGCAGGTGATGCTCCATGCTCGCGCTCAGCTTCACCGAATCACCCGCGAGATACCGGATCTGGTCGTAGTGACCGCTGTGACTCGAGACCAGCATGGGGATCACGACGATCTCCGAGACCCCGGCTTCTTCAAGCTTTGCGACGACGTCCTGAAAACGATGGGTCTTCGCAGCCGGGCCCATGAGAAAGCTCACTTCCACCGGACCGCCCGTCCGAGCCGCCTGCGCGGCCTCGATCACATGCGAGTTCCAGAGGGAATCGCCGCCATGGGCGATGACGATCGTGCCGACAACCGCCTCGGCTCTCGGCTCTCGGCTCTCGGCCGAGAGTTGATGGCCGAGGGCTGATGGCCGAGGGCTGATGGCCGAGGGCCGAGGGCGGAAAGCCGAGGCTCAAAGCCGCGGTCGAGGCAAGTAGTAACCGTCGCATCGCGCGCATTCTAGATTCAATCCCGACAAAGTCAATCGGGTATAGTTTTCGGCATGTTCGAAGAGCTCCACGCAGCGCTGCTCCAGGGGGTCGTCACCGGAGGAACCGCGGCGATCTGCTGGTATTTGTATCATCGCTACCGACGCGCGGACTTCCTCTGGTGGTCCATCGCCTGGTCGCTGTACGTGCTGCGCATCGGCGCGATCGTCGCCTTCCTCACGACGCGCAGCTGGGGCTGGCTCTTCGTCCACCAGGTGCTCACCGGCTGGACGGCGCTCGTTCTCCTCTGGGCCGCAATGTCGTTCTCGCGCTCTGCCCGCTGGCGACCGGCGTACGCGTTCGCGGCAATCTTTCCGCTCGTCTGGTCTTACGTTGCCATCTATGTGCTCGACCGGTTCATCCTCGCCGCGGTGCCGGCGGTGCTTTTTCTCAGTCTCGCGACGCTCTGGACCGGATGGATCTTCCTCCGCTGGTGGAGACGCTCGGGCTCACGCGGCGCCGCCGTCCTCGGCGCGGTGCTCGTGACGTGGGGACTCCACCATCTCGACTATCCCATCCTGCGCGCGATGGGGTCGTGGAGCCCGTGGGGCTATTACCTCGACATACTCTTCGTGCTCGCGATGGGCATCGGCATCGTCGTCCTCGTTCTCGAGGAGCTCGACAGCCGCACGCGCGAGCTCGGACTCCTGTCTGCGCGGATGGTGCGGCAGCATGAGGACGAGCGCCGGCGGCTCTCGCTCGAATTGCACGACCAGACCGCCCAGGTATGGGCCGCCGTGAAGATGCAGCTCGGGGTCATGCGCGACAGCGCGGCGCCCGCCGAAAAGGACAGGCTCGATCGCGTGCTCTCGCTGGTGGACACGGGGATCAGGAGCATTCGCAGCGTGACGACGAACCTCCGTCCACCGCTGCTCGACGACCTCGGTCTCGTCTCCGCGTTGCGCGCGCTCGTCCAGAGCTTCCAGGAACAATCCGGGCTCGCCATCACCTTCTCGGCGCCCACCCAGCTGCCCGACATCGGCGACGATGCCAGCCTCGCGCTGTTCCGCGCGCTGCAGGAAGCGCTGTCCAACGTCGCGCGTCATTCGGGCGGGACGCAGGCAGACGTGACGCTGGCGATAGTGCAGGGCGCACTCACACTCGAAGTCCGTGACAACGGCCGCGGGCTGTCGCAGGAGCCCAAGCCGTTGGCCGAGGCTGAAAGCCGAGGCCGACCGGTAGCCGAGGCCGAAAGCCGAGGGCCGAGAGCAGAAAGCCGAGAGCCGAGAGCCGAGAGCCGAGAGCCGAGTATCGGCCTCACCGGCATGCGCGAGCGGATCGCCGCCGTCCGCGGCACCGTCGATCTCGATTCGCTCCCGTCGCACGGCGCGCGTCTCACCGTCCGCATCCCGGTGCCCGCATGAGCGCCGCGGTCTCCGTCATCCGCGTCCTCATCGCCGACGATCACGCCATCGTGCGCGAGGGAATCCGCCAGGTGCTTGCCGCGGACGACGCCGGTGCATTCGACGTCGTCGGCGAGGCCGCGAATGGCAGGGAAGCGGTCGCGCTCGCGCGATCCCTCAAGCCAGATGTGGTGGTGCTCGACCTCTCGATGCCGGAGCTGTCGGGGCTCGATGCCACCATCGAGATCCGCGAGGCGGTCCCGGACGCCAGCATCCTGGTGCTCAGCATCCACGACCACGAGGAGTACGTCCTGCAGAGCGTGCGCGCGGGCGCGCACGGCTACCTGCGCAAGGACTCAACGCCGGCGGAGCTGCGTCACGCCATCCGCACCATCCACGAAGGCGGCAGCGTCTTCAGCGCGCCGGCAGCGCGCACCCTTTCCACGGCGTTCCGCCGCGACAAGTCCGAGAGCGAACAGCTCGACCGCCTCGCGGCCCTGACCGCGCGCGAACGCGAAGTGCTTGTCGAGATCGCGCGCGGCCGGACGAACAAGGAGATCGGCGCGCACTTCGGCATCAGCGTCCGTACGGTGGAGTCGCATCGCGAGGCGCTGATGCGGAAGCTCGGCATTCGCGGCGCGGCGGCGCTGACGCGCTTCGCCGTGGACTGCGGAATCGCCTGAGCTAGAAGCGTCCCGTCCAGGTCAGGCCGAGTGTCACCTGTCGCTCGGTGAGCCCGGACCAGTTCGAGGGACGCGTGTCGAGCACGTTCTCCACGCCGAGTGTCACTTCGGCGTTGGCAACGGGACGCGCGAGCCGCACATCCAGGCGCGGGTATGCGTCCCGCCAGGTGACATTGCCGATGTCGTCGCGCTGCATCGCAGTTCGCCCCGTGTAGAGTCCGGTCACGCTTCCGCGCACCTGCCACGCGAGGGGATGCGACACGGTCCCGCGGGCCGAATGTCGCGCCCGGCCCAGCAGGGGCGTGTTGCTGCCCCGGTC
>DASPMP010000108.1:0-2478 GCA_035626995.1 Gemmatimonadaceae bacterium | reverse complement strand
GCGCCTCCGACAGCTCGCGGCCAAATTCTGGTGCGTGCGTAGTGTCGAACTCCGCGGCAAGCGCGGTGGCGAGGGTGCTCTTCCCCGACGATTCGGCGCCGAGGAAACATACGCGACCGACGAAATCTGAGTAAACCTCCGGGTGAAGAAATGTGCGATAAGTATGGACGTCCGCGCGCAGTTGGGTGCCAGAGATCGGGACGCCCGCCCGCGCGCGATCCACACACACATGCATGACGGCCGAGCCGAGCTGCGCGGATAATGTCGAAGCCAACCCGTCGCCGTAATCCTCACTAGTGAATACCGCGTCGACCGTCGAGTGGAGCCGATCGCGCAGCAGCCGCGCGCAAAAAAGACGGTGAACATCATCCGGTGCATGGTTTGGCGGCATGTGGACGTCGTCAACGACGAGGATCGTCGCGCGCGGGAATAGCGTCCGCAACCAGCGCTCCCGCCGAGACGCCTCGCAACCCGCGAACTCGGGAACGCTGTAGCTCAGCACAATGACCTGCGCGCACTGCGCGAGCGCCGTCTCGATCACCGCCATATGCCCGCGGTGCAGCGGGGAGAATTTTCCGACCACCAGGCCACGCTGAAATCGATGACTCATGCCGTTCGCTGCGCGAGCCGCCACCAACACCTCAGCGCGATCACCGCATTCACCCAATACACCGCATACAACGCCGCGGTGAGATAAAGCGTGCGTGACGCATACAGCGGTACGGCGACCGTATTCACGATCAACCAACACCACCACGACTCCACGCGTCGATCGACCAGCAGGAATGTTCCGATCACACTGAATGCGAGCACCACGGAATCGAGGAACGGCGCGTACGCATTCGTGAACCGATACAGCAGCCAGCCGTACGCGAGGGTCGTAACGACACCGGCCGCCGCGAGCCCGGCGACGGTGGCTGGTTGCGTGAACCGCACGGGCACAGGTAGATGCTCCCGCGTCCGCCGCCAGCGCCACCAGCCCACCACGCTGCTGCCGATGAAGAAGACCTGCAGCGTTACGTCTGCATAGAGTTGGGTGCCGTAGAACACCCATGCAAACACACCGCATCCCAGAATGCCGGTCCACCAGGTGTGCACCGAGTTTCGTCCGGCGAGCACGATCGCGGCGGTGTTCAACGCGTTCGCAGCGATCTCGGCGGAGCTCATCCTTGGAACCTTGTAGAGGTGGCGCTGGCCGGCGTCCAACGAAGGAGGCGGGACCGCTTCGTCGTCGCGCGACTCCGCACGTCTTCGGATCCAAACCGTCCTCGCCCTCGTCCTCGACCGCCAGGACCGGACAGCGCACCGCATACTCGGTGACGAGTATTTCGGGCAGTCGGGCGACCTCAGCATCGGTCGGGGCCGGCAACGGCATCAGCTGCGTGCCGCCGGCGGCCTTCACGAACACTCCCTGCACCGCCAAGGTATGAAAGTGCACATTCGTATTCAGCGCCGAGCCGAAGCGCTGAATTGCGGTGACAGCACCACCTTGACTCGCGCCAGCCCCGCGTTGGCGGGCGCGGCGCCGCTCGAAGCTCAGCAGCGCGCGGACGAACACCGCCAAGACCTTGCGACAGAGCCGGTGATCCCAAGCGAGGACATAACGCAGTCGATAGGGGAGAGTGAGCACCCACTGCCGGACCGGCAAGCCGCCGAGCACGTCATCAACCAGATGCGCCGCGAGCTCGGCCATCCTCCGCCCGCAGCACGACGGGCAGAAGCCCCGGCCCTTGCACGAGAAGGCGACGAGAATCTCGTGAGCGCAGCTCTCACAGCGAAAGCGGGCGAAGCCGCGTGCGAGCGAGCCGCAGGTGAGAAACTCTCGCAGCTCGTGTTCGACGAAGCTCGGTAGCCCCTGGCCATCGCCGCGCCAGCGCACTTCTGCCAGGAACGTCTCGAGGTGCGCGCGCACGATCTGATGCAACGGAGTGCGATCGGGCTGTCGCCGCACGTAAGTGCGCCCGCGTTGTCCCAAGCCGTCGTGCGCACCGATCTCGACCGCGAGAGCCGACGACCTCGGCGGTGGTCCTGCAGGCTCCATGCCCGCGTGAGGGCACACATGATGCCATGGACGCCAATACTCCCAGTCCGCCGCCGAGAAGGCATCGCCGGAGGCGAGCTCGCCGTCGTCGCGGAAGTGATCGATGTAGCCGAGCGCGTTGTCGATGCGCGCGAACGCAGTGGCGATGCCGCTGTGGTCGCCGGCGAGGAACACTCCGAAGCTCGGCGTCGAGTAGGTGTCGTTCAGCCGCACGAGCAGGCGGATGTTGGCCCGCCTGGCGGTATCCCCGGGGAACAGCGTCGGCTGGGGAAAGCGCTCCTCGAGGTAATCGAGAATGACTTCGGACTCGGGCAGACCACCGCGCCATCGACGAGCACCGGGATCTTGCCGATCGGCGTCAGCGCCGCCAGCGGGGCCTCGCCCTTCTCCCCCGGAGCGACGGCCGCCAGGTCGATGCCCTTGAAGCGCGCCGCGAT
>DASPMP010000107.1:0-5432 GCA_035626995.1 Gemmatimonadaceae bacterium | reverse complement strand
TTTTTCTCAGCTCCGCGGGCATCGTCACGCTGGTCACCGGCATCACGCTGGCGCTCACGCACCGCAGCGCGAATGCGGCCGCCGAAAAGTCCATCGCGCGGGCGCTGTCGGTCTCGGAGGCGCGCGTCCTCCAGCTACTGGCCGCGGAACGCGATGTTCTCGCCGGTCGCTTGCGTGCGTACGCCGCCAGCCCGGAATACCGCGGGAGCTTCGACGCGGCGAACCCGGAATACTTCGACTACGTCGCCATTGCCGCGGAGGAAACCGGCGCGCAGTGGGTTCAGGTCATCGATCGCGAAGGGACTCGCCTCGCGAAGAGCGACGCGCCAACAGCGCCGGCGGTTTCCGTCATCGGGTCGCAGCTGATTCGCGACGCGCTCGACGGGCGGAACGCCGAATCATTTGGAGTGGCGGGCGATACGGCGCTCGTCCAGTACGTGGTGGTGCCGATCGTCGGCGCCAACGATCGCATCATCGGCGCGCTCATGGGTGCGAAGTATGTGAACGATTCGACGGCGGCGGTCATCCGCGACGCCACGGACACGGACGTCCTGTTTTTCATGCTCGACACGCTCGAGCAGCCGCGGTTCGCGGTGGCGACGCCCGCCCTGCGATCGGCGAACACCCGGATCCTCGCCGCGCTGGACGGATCTGCCGCGCCAGCGAACGGCGTGGAGCTCGCCGGCGGGCCGGACTCGACCCAACCCAGTCGGAACGAGGAGCTCGACCTCAATGGCGAGCACTTCGTAACGCGACGGGCGACTGTCACCGCAGCATCGGGCGCACCGGTCGGCGGATTCGTCGCCATGCGGTCCCGGGAGAAAGAACTGAGCGCCAGCGGCTACACGGATCTCCGGAAGACGCTCCTCCTCTCCGGTGGTGGTGGGATGCTGCTTGCGCTGCTGGTCGCTGGCCTGACGACGCGTCAGGTGGTGCGTCCGGTGCGAACGCTGGCCAACGCCACCCGGCGCGCGGCGGAGGGAGACTATGCCGCCGAGATCCCGGAGGGAGGCAGCGACGAGATCGGGACGCTCGCCAGCGCCTTCCGGCGACTGCTCGCGGACCTGAAGGACAAACAGGCGCTGGTGGACTTTCTCAGCGCGGCGACTCCCGCGACGCGGAGCGCCGCCTTCACCGCGTCGTCCCCGACGATGCAGCTGCCGACCGGAGACATCAAGGTTCTTTCACCGGGGCAAACGTTCGGCAACCGCTACGAGATCCGGAGCGTCCTGGGTGTAGGCGGGATGGGCATGGTCTACAAGGCAAACGACCGGGAGCTCGGAGAGGTCCTCGCGATCAAGACGCTCAAGCCCGAAATCGTCGCCGCCGATTCCAACGCGCTCGAGCGGTTCAAGCGCGAGATCAAGCTCGCGCGACGCATCGCGCACCGGAACGTCGTGCGCACGTATGACCTTGGCGAAATCGGCGGGCAGTACTACATCACCATGGAGTACGTTGAGGGGACCTCTCTCAAGGACCTGATCCAGCAGCGGCGGCGCTTGCCTGCGTCCGTCGTTCTGCCGATTGCCAAGCAACTCTGCAGGGCGCTCGAGGTCTCGCATGAAGAGGGAGTCATTCACCGGGACATCAAGCCGCAGAACATGGTCGTCCAGGCGGATGGCGTGCTGAAGGTCATGGACTTCGGCATTGCCCGGCTCGCTACGCGTGCGGCGGACGGAGGCCACACGCAGGCCGGGATGGTGGTCGGGACCCCCGAGTACATGGCCCCCGAGCAGCTGATGGGAGATGAGCTCGATCCCCGCGCGGACCTGTATGCGACTGGCGTAGTATTGTATGAATGTCTGGTTGGCACGGTGCCGCACACGGCGGACACACCCATCACCCTGATCGCGAAGGTTCTCGAGGAGCAGCCAGCCCCGCCGGCGGCGCTCCATCCGGACATCCCGCGAGAAATGTCGGAGCTGGTGATATGGGCGATGGCGAAGGACCGCGAGAACCGGCCGCGCAACGCGGCGGAACTGCACACGCGTCTCGACCAGATCGTGCTGCCCTGACTGGCACCGACGCGGGCGGGCAATTTGACGCCCGGGCTGCGATGGATGCGCTCGGGGACGCAATCGTCGTCATCGGTCCTGACTGGCGCATCCGATACGTGAACGCGCCCTGGGAGCGGATTCTCGACGTGCAACGCGACCAGGCGCTCGGCGCCGACTTCTGGACAACGTATCCGGGATTGGGCGACGATCCCGGTGCATCGATGATTCGCGCGACGGCAGGTGACGGCGCGACGCGCCGCTTCGACCTGGAGCATTGGTTGGCGGGTGAGCTGCGCAGCTATGGTGTGCGCGTCGCACGTGACGACGCTGGTTGTGTCATCATCGCGCTGGCGCGGTCGTTTCACATGGTGAAGAGCACCCGTGATCGGACGCTCGAGGATCGCAACGAAGAGAATGCTGCGCTGCGTGCCCTGGCACGGCAGACGGCGGAAGTCGCGGACATGCCCGCCCTGCTGTCGATCCTGTGCCTGACCGCGAGCGCGCAGTGCAGTGGACAGGGCGCGGCACTCATCTCCACCGGAGATACCCTGGGGGAGCTCGTCAGCGCGACCGGAATCATCGCCGACGCGCAGGGCACGCGCTTTCCCCTCGAGGGATCAGTGGCGCGCGAGGTTGTGCAGTCGCGCGAAGTGGGGATGATCGAGGATTTCCAGTCGTCCGCACGGCCACTCGCATTGCACATGATGCACAATCCCATCGGTCCCGTGCTCGTGGCCCCGTTAATCGCACACGAGCGCGAGCTTGGCGTGCTCATGGTCGTGCGGGACCGGCATTCCGTGCCCTTCACGACGCGCGACGCGCAGCGACTGAGTGCGGTCGCCGATTACGCATCGCTCGCCGTCTGGAAGTCGCAGCTGCTCGAGCAGGCGCAGGAGGCGGACCGTGCCAAAGGTCGTTTTCTGGCCACCATGTCGCACGAGCTCCGGACGCCGCTCACGGCGCTGGCAGGATATGAGGAACTGCTCGTGGATGCCGTGCTCGGGCCCCTCTCCGATCCGCAGCGTGAAGTGCTCGAGCGAATGCACTATGTGACGCAGCACCTGAGCGCGATGATCGAGGACGTGCTGGCCTTCACGAACCTTGAGACCGGCGGGGAGGTCGTTCGCGCCACGGATTTCCTGGCCGCGGACCTGCTGACCGCGGTGGCGGCAGTCGTGCAGCCACTCGCGGACCAGAAAAAGCTGCCATTGGTCGTGGAGTCTGCGTCGACGCCGATCCGCATGACCACGGACATCGACAAGGCGCGGCAGATCCTGGTGAATCTCGCCGGCAATGCGGTGAAGTTCACCGAGCGTGGGGAAGTGCGGTTGATGCTCTTCTCCGACGGCGACGCCGTACGCTTCGAAGTGAAGGACACGGGGATCGGCATCGCGCCAGCCGATCTCCAGCGGCTGTTCCGGCCGTTCACCCAACTGGACAGCGGCCTCACGCGTCGCCATGGCGGAACTGGACTCGGTCTGTACATCGCGCACCGGTTCGCGACGCTGCTCCGCGGGGCCATCCAGGTGGAATCCGAGCCGGGCCACGGAAGCACGTTTACGCTCGTTCTACCGCGCGAATAGGGTTTCCCCAGGCCAGGAGTCTCTGGCCGCGGGTCGGGCGCTCGGCTCGGTATATTTCGAGCATGTCTTCCTCTCCCGTCACGAGCGTATTCAACGACGGATACATCGCGGAGCAGTACGACAGGTTCCAGCGCGATCCGTCTTCGGTGGACGAAAGCTGGCGCCAGTATTTCCGCTTCGCGCAGCGCCTCTCCGGAGCCAGTCCCGCAGGCGCAGCGTCCGGTACCGCGGATCCCGGGCTGCTGCGGAAAGTTGCCGGCGCCGCCGGCCTGATGAGCTCCATTCAGCGCTACGGCCATCTCGAAGTGCGGATCGATCCACTCGGATCCACCCCGTCAGGCGCGGCTGAGCTCACGCCGGAATTCCATGGCATCACCGAAGCGGACCTGCGCGATGTTCCAGCGTCCGCCCTTGGCGGTGGCGATGGCACGGCCGCGGACGTCATCGGCCGGATGCGCGAGGTCTACTGCGGACGCATCGGTTACGAGTTCGACCATCTGCAGGACGAGACGGAACGCGAGTGGTTCCGCACCACGATCGAAGCCGGCGAAGTGACGGCCCCGCTGGGCGCCGAGGAGAAGAAGGCACTGCTGCGCCGGATGACCCAGGTGGACGGACTCGAACGCTTTCTCGGCCTCGCGTTCGTCAACGTCAAGCGCTTTTCCATTGAAGGCGTGGATGCGCTCGTCCCGATGATCGACGAAGCCGTCGCGCGCGCATCGGACGGAGGGACGCGCCATGTGGTGGTTGGCATGGCACACCGCGGCCGTCTGAACGTGCTCTCCCATGTCATGGGGAAGCCCTACGAGCGGCTCTTCGGCGAATTCCTCGGCAAGCACCACCAGACGAATTCCGCGAGTGGTACTGGCGACGTGAAGTACCACCTCGGTTATCGCAACGAGCGCAAGGTTGGCGATCACAGTGTGGGTCTCGAGCTCGTGCCGAATCCGAGCCATCTCGAGTTCGTCAACGCGGTGCTCATGGGCGTGGCCCGCGCGCGCCAGCGCGACGGCGCCGTACGGGACGAGCATCTCGTGCTCCCGGTCGCCGTACACGGCGATGCGGCGTTTCCAGGCGAAGGTATCGTTGCCGAAGCGATGAACCTCTCGCTGCTGCGCGGCTATCGCGTGGGCGGAACGCTGCACATCATCGCGAACAACCAGGTGGGATTTACGACCGATCCCACCGACGCGCGCAGCACCCACTACGCGAGTGATCCGGCGAAGGGCTTCGAGGTGCCGGTCCTGCACGTGAATGCCGACGACGCGGAGGCGTGCATGCTGGCCGTCCGGATCGCCATCGCCTACCGGCAGAAATTCCTGAAGGATGTGCTCATCGACCTGGTCGGGTACCGTCGCCACGGGCACAACGAGGCCGACCAGCCCGGATTCACGCAGCCCAAGCTATACGACCTGATCAAGGCGCATCCCACGCCGCGTGAGGTGTATGCGCGACGGCTCGTGCAGGATGGCGTCCTCTCTGAGGCGGACGCCAGCGCAATCGACAAGGAGTTCGCGGAGTCCCTCACGAAGATTTTCAACCAGGTCAAGGACGCCGACACGCAGGCGCATCCTACCGGCGAAACCGAAGCCGGTGCAGCGCGGTCCGCGGATACCGCGGTGCGGTCCGAGACGCTCGTCGCGCTGAACGAACAGCTGCTGCAGTGGCCAACGTCGTTCAAGCTGCATCCCACGATCCAGCGGACGTTGCCGCGGCGCCGGGATGCCCTGCAGAATGGTGGCATCGACTGGGGGCACGCCGAGGCGCTGGCGTTCGCGTCGCTGCTCACCGACGGAGTCGGCATCCGCATCACCGGCCAGGATGTGGAGCGGGGCACCTTCTCGCATCGGCA
>DASPMP010000106.1:0-19707 GCA_035626995.1 Gemmatimonadaceae bacterium | reverse complement strand
CCGCGCTGAAATCGAGGACGTTGATGGTCCCGCCGTTCGTCAGGCTCTGCGCCCGGCGGACGATCACGCGGTCGGGAACCAGTGCGCCGATGGTGCCGACGTCCCGATGGGCGACGATATCCTGCGGGCCGTCGGGAACATCCTGCAGCGTGAAGGTGCTCGGCGGCGGAGTGACGATCTCCTCGACACCGCCCATGCTCACCACGGCTTCCTCGCCCTCGAGCACGTCGCCGACATCGCCATTCAGGACCTTCGCGCCGAACTTCTCCACGCACGCGCGTCCGGATAGCGGCGCGAGCTCGGTGGCCGTCGTGTAGTAGATGTCCGTCACGAGGCCATTGGGGCGTTCCACGGTGAACGCCACCGCAACACGCTCGCTCGCATCGAACTCGAACGAGCTCCCGGACGACGGCATCACCCGCTTCCAGTCACCGCCGTTGTTCTGGTACGCAAACCACAGCGGCGTCTCGTAGCTGCAGAAATCGAGGACGATGGTGTCGACGACGGGATCGGGACCCGTGGCATCGGAACACGCGGCGAGGACAAGTAAGGAACCGACGGCTGCCCAACGTGAAGGCATGAGGACCTCTGCGCTGAAGGTGTACCAAATCGTAAGCGATTTGTATACACCCAGCGTAGTGAGCCGTTCCGTGGCCTACCTCGGGCGCTGGAACGGACGCGCGGTTCGCCGGGGGGCGGGCGCGCGCAGGGCCGCGACGGCAGGATCGGGCTGCGATTGCTGCACCGCGAATCGAACAAAGTCCCCCGCGTCCGGAAGCGCGCCGAACAGCAGGGTGGACTTTCCTCCATAGCCCGTCACGACCCAATCGATTGGAAAGCCGGGCTTCAGGCCCCACGCATCCTGCCAGCCATCGGCCCCGCTCAGGTCGGGCACGTCGATGACCCAGGTGTTGACGACCTGCCGCAGCCATCCGAGCGTGGCCCAGATGCGCATGCTCGTGACCGAGGCGCTCTGCTGCTGGGAATAGTCGATCTGAATGGCATCGTCGTACGACGTCTGGGTCGGCAGCGACGCGCGCAGCCGCACGTATTCGGCGTTCGGAATCGTCCCGATGTTCGGGACTTCAAGCGATGGCCCCAGCGCCAAGGTCTGGTTCCCCGCCGTGAAGAAATAGTTCTGAACGCTCCTGAGACTCGCGTCGTCGGGGTTCACCGACACCAGAGTGAGGGTGTGGTACTCCCCAATGGCCAGGGACGCCGCGGGGATGGCGGAAAACTGCCGGGTGCCGTTGCCGATGTTCTCGACATAGAGGAGCGAATGCGCAGTCCCGAGCTGGGACAGGAATTCGTTGTTCAGGTATGCGAATTCGCCGGTGAAGATCCCTGACACGGTCGCGCTGGCGGTCGCGGCCGCGACAGATTCAGTGCCGGCAAAGTCGATTGCTGGTACCGACGCATTGTTCGCGAAATTCTGCGCGCGTCGCAATACGACGCGGTCGGCGAGGCGCTCCATCCCTGACAGGTTCTGCCTGGTGGCAATCAGGTCGAGGGGGCGATCCGGGAGGCTGGTCAGCGAATACGAGGTGTTGCCGTTGGCCAGCGGCGCGCTGGCGATCCCCATCCCGATCACGCCGAGTTGCGTCGGTGCGATGCCAGCGATGGTACCGTTGACCGTCTTGGTTCCGAGGTCCTCCGCGCACGCGCGGCCGGAGATGGCCGTCAGCTCCTCATTGGACGCGTAAATGAACTCCGTGTGGTAATCGGCACCCATCTGCCAGACCATGCCAATCACCACACGACTCTTTGCGCTGAATCGGAAGGTGGCCTGCGCATCAGGGAGCACGCGCGTTGTTGATTCGCCGATGTTCTGATAGGCGAACCAGACTGGAACGTCGTTCGAGCAGAAATCGATCTCGAGATCGATCGGTGGCGCCGTGTCCCCGGGGTCAACCGAGAGGTCGCAGGCGGCCAGGCCGATACTCAGGAGCGCGCCAAGTCCCGAAACAGCACGCCGGAAGGTTGGAAGCATCGCCAAATATGGCGCGCCCGCGCGCACGACGCCATTTTTTTACGCGCGCGTTTTACTGCGCAATCCCACCGATTGCATCCCCTGGAGGATACATGCTCGTTCGACGTTCGCTGTTCGTCGCTCTCGCGATCGGCGTGCTCGCCGTCCCTGCCCCAGCGCACGCCCAGAAAGCCATCGATCTCACGGTGGACATTCTGGACCGATGGTTCACTGCCCGCGAGAAGCAGAAATCCGAAGAGAAGAATGTCGCGCCGCAGCTCGCGGACGTCGATGCGAAGATCAGCAAGTTCGAGCAGTGCAAGCGCGACTTCGAGGCGGCAGGTGCCGCAACGGGCAGCCGCGTCGGCGGTCTCGCGGCACGCATGGCCATCCGGTCCAAGTGCGGCGCGTCTGACGCCAACGGATACCAGAAGGAACGGCAGAAGATCATGGACGGCCCGGAAGGCGCGGGCGCCGCGGCCGGAAGCTTCAAGCTCGATGAATATCGGCTTCTGACCACGCGCCTCGAGGCGTACCTCGGCGGCGACGAGTCCGGATTCACGAAGGGCGGGCTCGATCTCCTGAAGTCCCGCAACAAGCAGCTCGCGACGGCGTTCGGTGTCCCTGCCGCCGTGGCGGAGCTCGCGGGCGCAAGCCGTTCGATGGGCGGTGGTGCCGGCCGCGGGCGCGGCCCCGATGTCTGGAACACCGACTACGCGTGGGTCTGGATCTCCCAGATGTTCGCCGTGCAGTACCTCTCGGGCGCCACGATGTTCGAGAGCGACTACAAGCCCGGCGAGTGGACGCGGTGGCAGATCCTCACGGCGGACCAGGAGGGCGCCGTCCAGACCAACGAGCGCGCCTTCCTCGGCAAGACGTCCGACGGTGGCGAGTGGTGGCGGATGAAAACCGTCACGAACTATAAGGAGGGCGACAAGATCGTCGAGGCCGATACCGTCATCCTCGAGGCGTTGTTCAAGCCCGAAGACGCGGACGGCTACATGCAGAAGCTCGTGCGGATGCGCGGCAAGCTCCCCGGCAACGCCGAAGCGCAGGAGCTGATGGTGCCCGAGCAGTGGTCCATGTGGAACATGCGCGGCGCGTTCTCGATGAAGCCGACGAAGGAGAGCATCGAAGGCGCCACGGTTGGCGTGGAAGACGTGAAGACCCCCGCCGGCACGTTCAAGGCGAAGCATGTGCGCTTCGGCCAGGGCAATGGCACGATTGACTGGTGGCTGGACGAGACGGCGGTGGGTGGCTGGGTGAAATTCGCCGCCATCGACAATGAGAAAAAGCCCATGTACACGATGGAGCTCGTCGGCAAGGGCGCCGGCGCGAAGTCCGAGCTGGGAGTGACGATCAAGTAGCTCGTAAGGCCAGGAGAGGTAGAGAGGGGATGCGGGAGCGCCGCATGGTCTCAAAGCTTGGACAACCAGCCGATCTTTTGGTGCGATCCAACACCTTTGTTGTCCAAGTTTTGTGACCAGAGCGTCGCTCCCGCACCCCCTCTCTACCCCCGATGCTCACCCGGCCTACCGATCGGGCAGCCAGGCGGCGAGGCGCTGCCGCATGACCCGCAGCGCCTTACCCACCTGCGCTTCGACCGTCTTCTGGGAAATTGCGAGGGCGGTCGCGATCTCGGCATAGGTGAGGCCGTGCAGACGACTCAAGGCGAAAACCTCCCGACACCGGGGAGGCAGTTCGTCGAACGCCTGCTGCACCGCCTCGGAAAGCTCTTGCGCGACCACCGGCTGATCGGATGCAACGGGCTCGTTGTAGAGTGCCTCGACGTCATGCTCGGATTCGCGTCGGACACGCCGGTGTCGCAGATGGTTGAGCGACCGGTTGCGAACGGATCGGAGCAGGTAGGCGCGGACGGACATGTCCTCCTCGAGCGACTCGCGCCGGCGCCACAGCTCATGCATGACATCCTGCGCGACCTCTTCGCCGGCATCATGGTCGCGCACGAGCGATACGGCCAGGCGCACGAGAGCCGGATACCACTCGCGGAAGACCGCGTCGTAGGCTCCCTCGTCTCCGGAACGCAATTTCTGCAGGAGCGGGCGGTCGTCCATCGTGGGGCGAATGGTATATGCCCCCACGGGCGCGAGAGTAGGGGTTTGTCCCCAGGGGGGTGTTCCTACCATATATGAGTACCCCCCGATGACTTCTCCGACTGCTGACTGGGACAAGATCGGCCGCTACCTGGCCGGCGAGGCGACTGCTGCCGACGCCGCCGATGTCGAACGCTGGTTCGCCGCGCATCCTCAGGAAGCGGCGGCACTCCGGGCGATCGATGCAGCGGCGCGCGAACTCCCCGCATCAGGACGGGCGGACGTGGAGCACGCGCTGGAACGGGTGAAGGCACGAATGACTTCCGCCGGTCAGCGTTCACCGGACCGGCTCGTACGGTTCACGAAGCGGGTGGAATTTCTCGCAGCCGCGGCCGCGGTGTTCCTCGTCGCAGGCGTCTTCCTGTTCCGCCGCGTCGAGACCCGGCTGCAGCCGGCGCCTGAGGTGGCGTATTCCACGGGTGTGGGACAACGCGATTCCGTGACGCTCGACGATGGCAGCCTCGTGCTCCTCGGGCCGTCGAGCCGAGGGGTGGTGAATGGTCGCGCGGTGACACTCACTGGCGACGCGTACTTCCGTGTGCGTCACGACGGAACGACACCGTTCATCGTTTGGGCCGGGAACGCCGTGGTGCGGGACATTGGCACCGCGTTCACGGTCCAGAGCGACAGCTCTCACCCGGTGCGGGTGGTAGTCACAGACGGCTCTGTCGCACTGTCGCACCAGTCCGATTCCGTGACACTCGACAAAGGAGACATCGGTATCGTCGCAGCGAATGGAGCCGTTGCCGCGCGTCGGGGCTCGGCCACGGATGATGACGTCGCCTGGATGCAGGGACGCCTCGTCTTCCGGGACGCGACGATGGCCGAAGTCGCGGGGGACCTCCGGCGGTGGTATGGCGTAGAACTCCGGGTGACGGATTCCCTGCTCCAGCGCCGCGTCTTCACGGGGTCGTTCACCGGCGACGCGCCAGCACAGGTGCTGCGGGCGATCGGGCTTGCCCTCGGCGCGCAGGTCGAGCGCCGCGGCGATACCGCCTTCGTTCGCCCGCGCGCCATCAAATGAGAATTCCAGCGCTGGTCGCAGCGCTGGTTTGCGTCGTCGCCTCCGGCGTCGGCGCGCAGTCTCCGCTGGCCACGAAGGTCACGCTGCACGCGCGTGACATTGCCCTTCGCGACGCGCTGGACCGGGTGGCGCTCCTGGCCAACGTCAAGCTGTCGTACAGCGGCGACAACCTGCCCCTCGATCGGCGCGTCACGCTGTCGCGCGACTCTGCTGCACTGCTGGATGTCCTCGGGGAGCTGGTGCGACCGTACGGCATCGAGCCGGTAGCCATCTCGGGAAGCGTCGTGGTCCTTGCCCCCCGCTACGACGGCGCGCTGGACACGGCGGCGCGAGCGATTGCCGTGCTCGATCGGGTCGTTGTGACAGGAAGCGTCATTGCCGCATCGGAGCGACCATTGCCTGTCGCGCTCGATGTCGTGCGCGGCGGGGACATGGAGCGACGCGAGGAAGGTTCGTTGTCGAAGGTGTTCAGCGGCTCGGTGCCTGGCGTCTGGCTCTGGGAACAGACGCCCACCACGATGCTCGCGCGTTACGCCAGCATTCGCGGCGCCTCGTCGTTCAGCCTGAGTTTTCCCAAGATCTATATCGATGGCATCGAGGTCGCGAACCCGTTGCTCCTCACACAGATCTCGCCGGAGCTCGTGGATCGCGTGGAAGTCATCCGTGGCCCCCAGGGCGCTGCCCTGTACGGAAGTGATGCCATCAGCGGCGTCGTGAACATCGTGTCGCGACACGAGGGCGCCGGCGCCGATGGCGCGAATGCGTTCATTCGCAGCGCCGTGGGCGCCAGCGCGACACGGTACGGCTCGGGTTCGGTCGCGGTGCAGGAACATTCGCTGACGGTGCGCAGCGGATCCAACCTGCGTTCTGCGGGGATCACCATCGGAGGGTCGACGAGCGGGCAATACATCCCGCAAGCGTACAGTCGCGAGCTGCGCTCCGTCGCGGACGCGCGGGTCATCGGCGCGCGCTACACGATCACTGGCAACGCCCGCTTCTTCGCGAAGGACGCCGGCGTGCCCCTGAATCCTCTTCTCGCTCTCCTGAGTGAGGATTACATAGACGCCGACGCCGATCCGCAGCAGCTCCGCATGTACATGGCGGGCACCACGCTCACCTTCGTGCCACGCGAGCGCTGGACGTACAGCGTGACGGCTGGTCTCGATGGGTACCGGTTGTCCAATGTCGCCAACGATCAGGGGCCGGTGCCATCGGTCGCGGACACGGCGCTCCGCGCGGCGAGCGGTTCGGCCAACCGCGGGACGTTGCGGGCCAGCGCAGTGACGCACGTGGGTTCCCCTGACCGGATTGGAGCCACGCTCACCTTCGGTGCGGAGCAATCGTACCTGTGGGACCGCACCACACGTGATTTCGCATCCGATGGGAGTCGCAATGGGACGTTCGCCGGGCTCAGTGCGAACACCGGAGTGCTTGCGCAAGCCACCGTCGCATTCCGGAACGCGGCATTCGTGAGCGGCGGCCTGCGCGAGGAGCGCATCGACCCCGCAATCGGCGAAACCCAGCACGCGCTGCTGCCGATGCTTGGCGTCTCGCTCGTTCGCGACTTCCAGCGGATGTCCGTGAAATGGCGCGCGGCGTACGGCAAGGGCATCCGTGCGACACGTTCATCGATGCACGCGCGTGAGCCGAGTCGCACCGTGGCCAATTCAGCGCTCGCGCCGGAAGAGCAGTCCGGTGTCGAAGTTGGCGCGGATATTCGCCTCGGGCGCATCCTGGGCATTCATGTCACGAAATTCGACCAGACGGTCTCGGGGCTGATCCAGGCGGTGACTGTTCCCAGTCCCGACGGCAGCGGCAGCGGCCCGTCGAGATCGTCGTGGTACCAGCTGCAGAATGTGGGACAGATCAGCAATCGCGGGTGGGAAACCCAGGCGGCGCTGGCATTCGGCCCGCTGGCGCTGGGTGGCGCGGCGTCGTTCGTGGACAGCAGGGTGCGCCGGCTGACGCGCACGTACACGGGTGACATGGAGCCTGGCGACCGGATGCTTGCCGTGCCCGCGCGGACGATCAGCGGGACCGTGTCGTGGGTGCAGCGTAGCTATCAGGCATCGGCGACCGTGTCGCGTGCGTCTGACTGGGTGAACTACGACCGGCTGCGGATCGCGCGGGCGCTGATCGCGGATTCGCTCGACGCGAGCGACCTCACCGGACGGCAGCTTCGGACGTTCTGGTCGTCATACCCTGGAACCACGCGATTGCGCGCGACGGTATCACGGAATATCTGGCGCGGTCTCGTGCTGAACGTGACGGGCGAGAATCTGCTCGACTACCAGCGTGGCGAGCCGGATACGATCACCATTGTTCCGGGACGAACGATATCTGTTGGAGTCAAAGCACGATTTTAGGTGCGGACTTCGGACAGAGAACTGCGGACAGACGAACTACGGACAGAACTACGGACAGAACTACGGACAGAGAACGGCGGACAGAGAACCCGCGGACATAAGGGCGGATAGAGCGGACATCGCTGCGGGGAATTGATGCCGGTCCGGCACTTCCAGTTCGCCAGTGTATCCGCATGGCGAACCCTCTGCGAGTCATCGACGCCGCACGCAGCGTGGTCGACGACGTCGACCGCTTGCTGTCAGCCAAACGTCCAATGTTGCTGTACGACGTCCAGCTACGCGACTCCGCGGGCTCGATCGCCGCGAATATCCGCGAAGCGTACGGCAGACGCGAAGGCCCGGAGCGCAATCAGTTCCTGCGCTACGCGCGCGGCTCGGCGGAAGAGACGGACGAGCACCTCCGCGCCAATTTGCGAGCGTCGCGCATTTCGCCGAAGCAGTTCTGGCCCGTTCACAATCGTATCGCCGTGGTCGTAAAGATGCTGAACGGCTTGCTCCGCACATAGAAACGCAGTTGTGTCCGTCGTTCTCTGTCCGCCGTTTTCTGTCCGTCGTTCTCAGTCCGCAGTTCCCTGTCCGCAGTTCTCTGTCCGTAGTTCCTGTCCGTAGTTCCTGTCCGCAGTTCTCTGTCCGTAGTTCCTGTCCGTAGTTACCTGTCGGTCGGACGCACCGGACGAGCACCGTCACGCCTCCCAGGCATCGGCCGGCGCTGCATGTCGCGCACGACTTCGCGACGCACCATGCCCCCCTGTCGCATGCCGCGAGCGGGACGCATGCCGCGGACGCCACTGCCCCGCATCGCGCGGCCGCGGTTCGCCACCATCTCCCACGCCTTCGCCTGCTGGTCAGGCGTCAGGATCGCGATCGCGTCACGCTGATCGGCGCGCTGCTGCTCGCGCGCACGCTCAGCGTCTGCGCGCATCCGTGCCGCGAACTGGCGACGGCCGGCGGTGTCCCCCGGGGTGAAGCGGATCCTCGCAGAATCCATCGCCGCGCGCATCGACACGCGACGCGCTTCCGAACGGCGTGCAATGGCGGCCAGGCGGACGACCTGCTGGTCCGTCAACCCCAGCTCACCGGTACTCGAGAGAAGGAGCTTCGCGGCGGGAGCACTGCCGCCTGCGGGAATCCCAGGACGGGCGCCGACAGGACCCTGCGCAAGCGCGGTCGCCGCACCAGCGAACGTAAGAATGGCTGCAAATCGAATTGTGCATCGCATGATTGTCTCGCGTAAAAACGTGGAAGGCCAGTGCGAGCGCTGATGCGCCCGCGACTGCACGGAAGACGTCCGCGATGTATCTGGCGTTAAGAACGTCCTGCTTTCCGCGGCGCTGGGACCAGTGCGCGCTCCGGCGTCGCGCGTCGCAACAGCCTCGGCGGCGGGTTCGAGGCCTCCCGTCCGGCGGTCGCGTAGGGCACGTCGCGCGGCGCGCCGCCATTCGGCCAGTCGTTGGTCTTGCCCGGCGAATCCGGACGCGGCTGGTGCGCGATGTATGCGGCGACGTCATACGCCTGCTGATGCGTGAGCGACTTTCCGGCGCCCAGCGGCATGTTGTGCCAGATGAATGACGCCCCCTTGCTGGCGCGGGTCATCGACGCACCGACGCTGAACGACTTCGGTCCCCAGAGTGCAGGAACCCGCGGATGCAGCGCTCGCGTCCCCGAACCGTCGGCCTGGTGGCACGCGACGCAGTACTTCGCGTATACCGCGGCACCATCCTCCCGGTTGCCGGTGAGCTGCGGCAAAGGCGGCAACCCCTCCGCACCTGGGAGGGATTCTCCCGCACCAACCGGCACACCAGTCGACAGCCACGCGAGATATGCAATCATGTCCTGCATCTCGCGGCTGGTGTCCGGCAGCCGATTCCCCGCCAGGCTTCGCGTGAAGCAGTAGTTGATCCGGTCGGCGATCCCGACCACCGCGCCTGAGCGTTCGAGATATCTCGGGTAACGGACGAACGCGCCGGTGAGCGGTGCCGACTCGACATTCCGCCCTCCATTCAGGTGACAGTTGCTGCAGGTGATCTCGCCCGGCGCATACCCGGGAAGGCTGTCCGTCGTATACGTGAATAGTGCGAGGCCGCGGCGGATCGATGCGCCCAGCGAATCATCGGGAATCGCCGAGTCGGCAGGAGCGCGCCATTTCGTGGCGTCGAACGACGCGCCCGCCGCGCGACCTGCCTGCGTCGCGTGCTGTTCCGGCGTTTCGACCCGACAGCCGCCAATGATCAACGCCGCTGCGAGAACGCCGAGCGTGCGCGCCGACAACCCGACAAGCCGATAAGCCGACAAACCGACGATCAATCTCATGTCACATGGTAGCAAAATGACGAGCTCAGGTAAATCTTCCCTTCGTGAATACCCGCCGAATCACCTGGATCGCGCTGGCTGCACTCGCCGTCGGCCTGCTCATGGGAGCCGCGTTGTCCAACGCGAACGCCACGGCCGTAGACCGGATGATCCGCGTTTTGGAGCCGATCGGCACGATGTGGATCAACGCTGTCCGGATGACGATCATCCCGCTGGTCATCTCGATGCTGATCGTCGCGGTGGCATCCAGCGACAGTCTGCGCTCGATGGGGCGACTCGGCGGCGCCGCGCTGATGTTCTTCCTCGTCTCGATGATCGGCATCGCAGTGTTCACCGCACTGCTGGCGCCGTTGCTGCTGGGCGGCCTTTCCATTGATCCTGCCGCCGCGGAAACACTTCGCGAATCGGCGGCATCCAATTCCCAGCGTGTCACGGAAACGGTGCGCGGCATGGGGGGATTCGCGCAACGGCTGGTAGAGCTGGTCCCGCCAAATCCAATTAAGGCCGCCGCGGATGGGACGATGCTTCCCCTCATCGTGTTTGCGCTGGTGTTTGGCGCGGCGCTCTCGCGCATCGCCGTCGAGCAGCGTGACACCGCCGTGCAGTTTTTCCGCGGCGTCAGTGAAGCGATGCTGATGATCATTCGCTGGGTGTTCCTGGCGGCTCCCATCGGCGTGTTTGCGCTCGCCGTCGTGGTCGGGGCGCGGCTGGGGTACTCTGCCCTCACCGCCGTCGGGTACTACGTCGCAGTACACGTGGCCCTGATGTTCACCGTGATGATCGGCATGTACATCGTTGCGGTGCTGATTGGACGCGTGCCCCTTCCGTTATTTGCGCGCGCGGTCGCACCGGCCCAGGTGATCGCGCTGGGATCACGCTCGTCGTCCGCGGCGCTGCCGTCCATGATCGACGCAGCACGGGATGTCCTCAAGCTTCCGCCGCAGATCGTGAGCGTGGTGCTGCCAACCGCGGTCGCCATCTACCGGGTGAGCGCTCCGATCTCGTTCATCGTCGGCGCGCTGTTTCTCGGAAAGCTCTACGGCGTAACGTTGGGCGGTACGGTGATCGCGTCGCTGGCGGTGCTCTCGGTGCTCATGAGCTACAGCGTGCCCGGGGTGCCGAGCGGTTCCCTCTTTGTGATGGCTCCGATTTTTGCGGACATGGGAATCCCGGTTGAAGGGATCGCGATCCTTATCGCGATCGACGTCGTTCCTGATTTGATGAAGACGACGGCGATTGTGACCGCACATATGACGAGCGCTGCGGTTGTTACACGATTTACATCTGAAGGCCAAGAGCTTACTGCCAAGAGCTGACTGCCAAAGGCTTACTGCCAAAGGCTTACTGCCAAGGGCTTACTGCCAACTGCTCAGGTACTCGGCCCTCGGCATTCGGCTCTCGGCCTCGGCTCTTGGCCGTAAGCTTTTGGCCGTAAGCACTTGGCCCGCCGAGAGCCGTCCTCTGCGCCGCGGTGTATAATTCCACTCCCCTCCACGCGGTTCGGCCGCGATGCCCATTTTCCGGCGCTTTAGGCGCCCGATCATCCATATGATTCGTTTGCGAGCGTTAACGTCGATCCTGCTCCCCGGCGCTTTGGCGCTTGCCGGCTGCCGAGACAACGGACCTGACGCTGGAATCGTGGTGGTTGCCGGCGCTCCGCAATCGGTGCTTGCCGGAACCGTCGCCCCGACGCCGATCCAGGTACTGGTTCGCGGTCCGGGTGGCGACCCCATGCCGAATGAGCCGGTCACCTTCACCGTCGTGTCCGGGGGCGGCGCATTTACGGCTGGAGGCGCGACGGCCACGGCGACGACCGGGTCGGACGGCGTCGCGACGGCTCCCGGCTGGCGGATGGGCAAGAGCGACGTGCCCCAGGTAATGCGCGCGACAGCGGCGGGAATGACGCTCGAGGACATCACCATCCAGATCCAGTCCGACTACGAGATCACTATCCGCTTCTTCGGGCCGCCCATGAGCGCCGCTCAGCAGGCACTGTTCACGAACGCAGCCGCCCGGATCAGCGGGATCATCACGGGTGATTTAACGCAGGCAGATCCCCGACCTCTCGCAATCGATCCGGATACCACGGATTGTCAAACGACAGGTCAGCCGGTGCTGAACGAAGTCATCGACGACGTCCTGATCTACGCGTCCATCCGTGACCTCGATGGTCCCGGCAACGTGCTCGCGCAGGCCGGAGCGTGCTTCGTGCGCCCGCATCCAACCCAGACCTCTCCACCGCACGCCGCGATCGGCACCATGCAGTTCGACGCGGCCGACATTCAGGCGCTGTCTGGTTCCGGCAGCCTGCAGGATGTCATCACCCACGAGATGCTTCACGTGCTCGGCCTCGGAGTACTCTGGGGCAGTCCGCGGAATTTCCTGTTGAACGGCCAGACCGGCGATCCCAGATACACCGGCACGCAGGGACTCGAAGGATGCCGGTCCATTGGTGGATCGATCGCGTGTGCAACGTCGCTTCCCGTCGAGAACACCGGTGGCGATGGCACACAGGACTCGCACTGGCGCGAGTCGACATTCAACACCGAGCTCATGACGGGCTTCCTCGACGCCGGCGCGAACCCGATCAGCCTGATGACCGTCGGTGCGCTGGCCGATCTTGGATTTGTGGTCAATCCTGCTGCCGCGGATGAATACTCGATTTTCTCGAACGCTTTCCGCAGCGAAGCCATTGGCACCGCGGGTCCGCGCCCGGTCTGGGAGGTCATTATCCGGCCGACTGGTGTAATAGAAGGAAGGACACTTCGCCAACTGAGGCCATGATGAAAGCGAACATTGCCATGCTCGCGCTGGGGCTGGTCGCCTGTGCGCCGGCGAACAAGACCGACGACAGCGCCGACACGTCCACCGGCATCGCGGCCATCGACACCCTCAAGCCGGCTGCAGGTGCGACCACTGCCTCGAGTGATTCCCTCACCGCCCCGGTTTCTGGCGTGAACGCCACACCGGCAACGGCGACGAAACAGGCCGCCACGGGAACGAAAACCGTCTCTCCGCGCGACACGACGAACATCGGGCGCGATCGCGCGCTACCCATCAACACCAAGGACCCGAAGGTCTACCTGCCGACGGTCGACACGGGCAAGAAGCGTCCGCCGCGGTAGGTCCTCCAGGGAAGCGTGGTCCCCACGGGAGTGAAGGCGTTGTTGACGTTCCTCATCGCGGATCGCGTCTGCTGCCCCTCCAGGGGAAGCAGTGCGCCTGTCAGCGTCGCGGGGGGCCCACTGGTCGCACGCACGTCGATCCCGGTCGGCTGATTCCTCTGCAGCATCCAGGACGTTGGAAAGTCCGGGATGCCAGTGAGGTCGGGGGTCTCGATGGTCCAATCGGTCGCCGTGCCAGCGTACGCCGAGCTTACGACGACCAGCACCTCGCGAAAGCCGCCGTCGGCCAGCTGAACCATCTGCGTGGACGCGGCTGACGCATACTCAGGCTGTCGTGGCAGTGAGATGCGCAGCCGAACGAGAGGATCCGTCGCCAGCGTATCGACGTCGCTCGTCGACAGCAACGGTCCCAGCTCGACCGTCGTGTCCTTGAGCGCGTTCGTGGGATAGCTGACGTCGCGAAGCTGCAACGTGCCGCTCCCGGACGCGAAGGCCGACACGAGGACGGTGTGCCGGTCCCCCGCCACGACCTGATCCGCCGAGACGCCGGCGATGGGTACGGCCTGCGACGCTGCACTCGACAGGGAATGAATCTCGGCCACGGTGCCATTCGCACTGCGGAACATCACCGCGCTGTAGAGTGAGCTGAACGGCGAATCACCGACGGTCACCGAAGCGCTGGAGGACGGCTTTGCCTCCGCGCTGTTGAAATCCACGAGTGAGATCGCCCCGAAGTTCACGACATCGATGTCGCGTCGCAGAATCAGCAATCCATCACTCGGCGCCGTACCATCTGTACGTGCGATGCCGATCAGGTCCGCCTTGCCCGGCCCCAGGCCCAACAGGTCGAAATGACCCGACCCGTTGAACACGATGTCGAAGGCGGTCCCCATGTGCAGGTAGACATAGTCATTCGCATCGCGTCCCTGAACGGTCCCCGACATCCGCAGCGCCCCCGCAGGATTCCCATATGGAATGCCGCAGCGGAACTGGTCTACGTCGTCGCGCGTGACATTCAGGATGGTCAGGTCTGAAAAAGCGGAACCAGCCAGTCCGCGGCCGTAGGCAATCTCGAGCCGCTCCAGCGCAGGAAAGGTGATCTCGGTCTGCAGGATGCTGGCACGAATGCGAATCCAGTCGCGC
This sequence comes from Gemmatimonadaceae bacterium, assembly GCA_035626995.1. Classification (GTDB taxonomy): domain Bacteria; phylum Gemmatimonadota; class Gemmatimonadetes; order Gemmatimonadales; family Gemmatimonadaceae; genus DASPMP01. Next base: position 5,656 of record DASPMP010000106.1, on the reverse strand, counting down.
CCTTCGTTGCGGAACGCGAACCAGTGCGGCGACTCGCCGGGACAGAACCGGATCGTCACGTCCTCCGATCCCGGCGGACGCTCGATGTTCTGCCGGGGCTCGACGGTGGAGCATCCGGCTGCCAGCAGCGCAAGTCCTACAACCGATCTTCGCGTACGGTCACTCGCTTGCCTCGCAGCGTGGTCTGCCGCAGGGCGCCAATGATGGACTTCACTTGACCTGACGGAACTTCGACAATCGAGAACTTGTCCGCAATATCGATCGCGCCGATCTCGCGCGGACTCACCCCCGCTTCATTAGCAATTGCTCCCACGATGTCCGCGGGCCGCATGCCGCTTTCCCGGCCGATGCCGATGTAGAGCCTGGTGATGTCCGCATCCGCGCGACCCGAGCGTCCCTTCCGTGGCCGCTCGCGCGCTCCGCCCGCTCCTTCCGCGCGGACCGATGCCCGACCTCGTGATCCCTTCCGCTCCTCGCGGGCTGCTCGCTCCGGGATTTCCGCCTCTGCCTTCGCCGCCCCCTCGCGCGCTTCCTGCGCCAGCTTCACCGCGGCGGCGGCGACGTCGAGCATGTCGTGCTCGGCGCCGAGGACCTCCACGACCACGCGATACGCATCGAGGTCGCCGGCGAGAATCGCCTCCTGGATGGCGGCGCGGGTGAGCTCGAGTTTCCGCGCGCGGAGATCCACGATCGTCGGCACTTTCTGAACATCGATCTTCTGCTTGATCAGCTGCTCGATGTTCCGGAGCTGACGATGCTCGCGGGGCTCGGCCAGGGTAATCGCGACGCCGCTGCGTCCCGCCCTACCCGTGCGCCCCACGCGATGCACGTAGGCATCCGGAGAGTTTGGGACGTCGTAGTTCACGACGTGCGAGACATGTTCGATGTCCAGGCCGCGCGCCGCGACATCGGTCGCGACGAGCAACTCCGCGGTGCCGTCGCGGAAGCGGCGCATCACGCGATCGCGCTGTTCCTGGGAGAGTCCGCCGTGCAGCGCGTGGGCGCGATAACCGTGCGACGACAGCATCTCCGTCAGGCTGTCGACCTCGGTGCGCGTCCGGCAGAACACGATCGCGGACGTGGGGTCTTCCATGTCGAGCACGCGGCCGAGCGCCGCGAGCTTGTGCTGCCGGGTGACCATGTACGCCACCTGGCGCACCCGCGGCACGTCTCCCTCGGCGAGCTTCTGTCGCTTGATCGTGATCTTCGCCGGATCCCTGAGATGCCGCTGCGCGATCGCGCCGATGCGTGGAGCCATCGTCGCCGAGAGGAGCGCCGTTTGTCGCTGCTCGGGTACCGCGTCGAGGATGGCATCGAGATCTTCGGCGAACCCCATGTCGAGCATTTCGTCCGCTTCGTCGAGCACGACGAAGCGAACCGCATCGAGGTTGAGCGAGCCACGCCGGATATGATCCAGCGCGCGACCGGGCGTCGCGACGACCACGTCCACTCCCCGCTTGAGGGCGCGCAGCTGCTGCTGGATCGCCTGTCCGCCATAGACCGGGACGACGCAGGTACCGTACGCCTCCCGACCATAGCGGTGCACGGCTTCGGCCACCTGCATGGCGAGCTCGCGGGTGGGCACCAGGATCAATGCACGCGGAGCCCGGCGGTCGTCCTCGTCTCCGGACCTGCCGATCTGCTGCAACAGTGGTAGCGCGAACGCGGCAGTCTTGCCCGTACCCGTGGCCGCCTGTCCAAGGAGGTCGCGCCCATCCAGGAGGGGCGGAATGGCCTCTGTCTGGATGGGGGTAGGCTCCTCGTAACCCAATGTGGCCAAAGTGGCTACGAGGGATTCGTCGAGGCCGAGCGCGGCGAACGCGCCGGGGGCGGAGGCGCTGTTTTTGGTCATGGTTCCGTGACTTGCAAGAGGAAGTCCGACGTGGAATCAAGCCAAGCGACGCTCGAGCCGAAACGGCTGAACGAAGACGCTGAGAATGAAGTCTGGCGGGGGGAGCGAAACATCCGTATCGTTTCCTCCGCCTGCTCCCAAGTGGTTCCAGTGACTTCTCTTACGAACTCGGTCCCGTCGTTCGGGGACCGGTATGTCACCGAGCGCGAATTGGGTCGGGGCGGGATGGCTACGGTCTATCTCTGCACCGACACGAAGTTCGGCCGCCCGGTCGCGATAAAGTTGCTTCATCCTGATCTCGCCGCCGCCGTAGGCGCGGAACGGTTTCACCGTGAGATCAAGATCGCGACGGGTTTAACGCACCCTAACATCCTGCCTGCCCATGATTCTGGGGAGGCTGAAGGGTCGCTGTATTACGTGATGCCCTACGTCACGGGCGAATCGTTGCGCGACCGGATCACCCGCGAGCGCCAGCTGCCGGTGGACGACACCGTGAAGGTCATCACGGAGGTGGCCAATGCGCTGCAATACGCGCATACGCACGGGATCGTGCACCGCGACATCAAGCCAGAGAACATCCTCCTGGAAGCCGGAGTTGCCGTCGTGGCGGACTTCGGCATCGCGCGGGCGATCACGAATGCCGCGGACGCCGAGGCGCTGACGCAGACCGGCGTGTCTATCGGGACGCCGACGTACATGAGTCCCGAGCAGGCCGTGGGCGAGCGTGGGGTGGATGGGCGGAGCGATCAGTACTCGTTGGCGTGCGTGATGTTCGAGATGCTCACGGGGCAGCCGCCGTTCGTGGCGGGTACGCTGCAGGGCATCATCATGAAGCATGTGAGCGAGCCGCCCCCGCTCGTCACGACCGTGCGTCCGTCGGTGCCGGACGAACTGGAAGACGTGATCCTGCGGGCGCTCGAGAAGGTGCCAGCCGATCGCTTCGCAACGATCGGCGATTTTGCGACCGCACTGGGCGACGTGGTGAAGCACACGGGGACGTGGTCGCGTCGTACGGCGACCCGCACTGCGAACCTGAAGGCCACGCGACGGTACGTCGTGCCGGATGCTGCGCCTTCGCGAAACCGCCGCGTCCTCATTGGCGCTCTCTCCGCTGTTGCAGGCGTGGCCGTGGTCATGGGAGGTTTTTTCGCCGCGAAGGCGCTGTCTGGCAACGCTCCCGTGAGCGACGCCGCCCGCGTGCGTGAAATCGCCGTCATGTATTTCGACGACAACAGCAAGGGCGCGCTCGTCGATGTGGCCGACGGTGTCACGGAGGGTTTGATTGCGCGACTCAGCGACGTTCCAGCGCTTCGCGTCCGGAGTCGCAACGGCGTGCTGCCATTCCGAGGGACAGGTGTCGGCGGGGACAGCATCGGCCGGGCGCTTGGCGTTGGCACCGTGGTCCTCGGCGAAGTCGAGACAACGCCGGGCGGTGGCCGGCTGGCAATCCGCTATTACGACGTGGATTCGCGCAGTGTGGTCGGACGGACGAGCTTCGATTTCGACAGCGCCGCGGCACTGACGGCTGCCGACTCCCTGGCCGAGGAGATCGCAGTTTTTCTTCGCCAGCGCCTTGGACCGGAAGTGCGGCTCCGCGAACTGCGGAATCAGACGAGAAGTACGGACGCTTGGATGCTGACGCTGCGCGCTGGACGACGCACGAGAGAAGCCGATTCGCTTGTGGTCGCTGGCGCATCGGCGCTGGCGCTACCAACATTGGCGGAGGCCGACTCACTCCTGAGCCGCGCAGCACAGGCCGATCCTCGCTGGCCCACGCCGCACGTTCAGCGCTCCGCCGTCTCGCTTGTGCGAGTTGAGGCTTTACGTCAGGATCCCGCGGTGATGCCTGCCGTCATTGATAGCGGCATTGCGAGGGCGACACAGGCGATCTCCCTGGATCCGAGGAACGCTGACGCGTTCGAGTTTCGCGGCAAGCTGCATTACGCCGCCTTCGACCTTGGTATTCACGCCAACCCCGACAAGAACAAGCAGGCATTGGCAAATGCTGAGCAGGATTTGTCGCAAGCCGTTCGGCTGAATCCGAATCAGGCGGGCGCCTGGGACATGCTCAGTAACGTGCACTACTGGAAGCCTGACCTCGGACTGGCCGCGCAAGCAGCGCGCGAAGCATACCGTTCCGATGCGTACCTGCGGTCGACGCGCAGTATTCTGGTGCGGTTGTTCTTTGCGCATTACAACCAGGAGCTGTGGACCGAAGCGATGGCTTGGCTCAACGAGTTCAAGCATCGGTTCCCCAATGATGCGCTTGGTCCCGAAGGACGGCTTTACATGTATCGCGCGCGCTTTGGCGAGGTCAATGTCGACAGCGCCTGGCTCTATGCCGAGCAATACGTCGGCCTGTCGCCCGAGATCGCACGTCCGCTGGCGGGACGCAAAAGCCAGATGCACGTCGCCGGGGCTCTCGCCAACGCCGGGCTGGCAGATAGCGCCCGCGCAGTGCTCCTTCGCGCACGCGGTGATGCCGCCGTCGATCCGAACCGCGAGCTCTCCGCCATCGAAGCTGCAGTTCGCGTCATGCTCGGCGACAAGGATGTCGCCGTCGAACGACTCACGCACTATCTCGCCGCAAATCCGAATCATCGCGCCGGATTCGCCAGCCGAACGGGTTGGTGGTGGCGCGGACTTCAGGGTTACCCACCGTTTGAATCCCTCATTCGAGGGCGATAGCTAGTACTTCCTGTAGTTCCCTCCTCCGGAGCTTTACCGTATGCGCTACCGTGTTTCCCGTGTTGCATTTGCCCTCGCGTTTGTCGGGCTCGCCTGTTCCGACGCGCCCACCACGACGTCCGTCCGGCCATTTGATGGGCTCGCGCAGCACACCGTGCTCGAGGATTTCATCCAGGCGGCAATTGATACGTACCTGCCGAAGGGGTTCGAGTCGGCCGTTGAAGCGCGCTGGTCAACCGTAAAGAACAAGAAGAATTCGGGTGACATCGCCGGCGCTATCCATCAGCTCAATACGCTGTCGCAGTGGATCGACAAGAAGACGGCCGATATCAGTATTCCATCCGGCGACAACGTCACGAAGGAGCAGGCGGCCGCGGTCATCATCGTGAACATGGCGCGCTGGGTCTACAACGGCGCCGCTGCCGATCCGCAGATCATTCCGACGGGCGATGTCGCGATCGAAGTCGTGCCTGCTGGCGCCCCTCTCGCGCTGGTGGTTCCCTCCCAGCATGCGGCGGTCAGCTGGGGGGCCGGCACCACGGCCGAGGAACGCATCATTGTCGTTTCAGAAGACCCGGGGAGCTATCCCGGAATCTGTCAGGGTCCGCTGCCGACCAATCGGTGCCAGTACCCGCTTTTCTACAAGATCGAATCGTTCCCGCATCAGAACCTCCTCAATCCCGGCAATGTCGAGGTATGCCTGATGACGACAGGTGATCGGCGACCGATCGAGTATCAGAACGAAGAAACGGACGGCCCTGTGCACGAGCGCGTTCGGCTCGCCCACAACAGGCCGGCCAACCCCGCGAGCTACACCCCGGGTGGAACGATCGATGGCGATATCGAAATCCTGCCACTGGTCGCGCCGGAAGGTCAGGCAGCTGGTCTCGCGCACTGCCATGAGCACAGCGATGTGGGGCTGCGGGGTTTCGAGAAGGCGGTGCACTCCGTGATGCATCTCGCCGGACGCCTGATCGCACCGAAAGACGCGTATGCGTACGACCAGGGCCCGATGCATCGGTTCCTCGATTTCAGCAACTTCAACGCGGTCGATCCCACGAGCGGCGCTGACCTCGCCATCGAGAATGTCCAGTACAACCCCGGCACCACCGGCAC